>JAJTBI010000012.1 GCA_021286935.1 Geobacteraceae bacterium | reverse complement strand
GGAGGAGGACACTCTGGTTATTAAGCTGTCCGTGGCTAAAGAAGACATGGGACGGATTATCGGCAAGGAGGGGCGTACCGCCAAGGCGGTCCGGACTCTTCTGAATGCCGTTGCCACCCGGGATAACAAGAAGGCGATACTAAAGATCATCGAGTAATGGATGTTTCCGACAAGAACCTGATTGCCGTTGGTCGAATCAGTGGTACCCATGGCATTCGAGGCCAGGTGAGGCTCCACTCCTACTCCGGCAATATTGAAAGCCTGCAGGCAGCAAAAAGCGTACTGCTTCGTTCTCCTGCTGGTAATACTCGACAGGCTCAGCTCAAACGAGCCGCTTTTCATAGCGGCAAATTTTTGCTGACTCTGGACGGTTTTGATACTATTGAAAAGTCTCAGGAGCTGACTGGGTACGAACTGTTTCTGCAACGCGATCAGTTACCGGCACCAGACGCTGATGAATACTACTGGCAGGACCTGCTTGGCCTTTCAGTGGTAACAACAGAAGGCCAGGAGCTGGGTACCCTTAAAGACATTCTGGAAACCGGTGCCAATGATGTGTATCTGGTGCGGAATGAAATAACCCGGCATGAATATCTGATTCCTGCCATAGGCAGCGTGATAACCAGCATCAATCTGCAGACCCGCATCATGACCATCACCCCGCTGGAGGGGTTGCTTGATCTATGAGATTTGATATTCTGACCCTCTTCCCTGACATGTTCGGGGGACCGTTTGGCGAAAGTATCATTCGTAGGGGACAGGACAAGGGGCTGATTCAGATCGGCCTGCATCAGATTCGTGATTATACCGTTGACCGCCATCGCACCGTTGATGATGCACCATACGGCGGCGGAGCCGGTATGCTGATGAAACCGGAACCACTTGCGGCCGCCATAGAAGCAGCAAGAATGCTGAACACAGGTGCACCTGTTCTTTTGACAACCCCTCAGGGTAGACCGCTCACTCAGAAATTGGCGCAGGAGTTATCCCTCAAGCCGGGATTAATTATTATCTGCGGACGCTATGAAGGGGTTGATGAACGGATTCACCAGCACTACGTAGATCATGAGATCTCAATCGGAGACTACGTCCTTTCGGGCGGTGAATTGGCTGCCATGGTGCTTGTGGACTGTGTAACCAGACTGGTACCAGGTGTGCTTGGATCTGACGAATCAGCAGCAACTGATTCGTTTAGTGACGGGTTGCTTGAGTATCCTCAGTATACACGACCACCTGAGTTCAACGGATTGACGGTGCCAGCTCCGCTTCTTTCGGGCAATCATGCCGAGATTACCCGCTGGCGACGGGAACAATCACTGAAGCGGACAGCAGAGCGACGACCTGATCTGCTTACGCATGCAGCTCTAAGCAGTAGCGACAAGCTCTTTTTAAAATCACTTGAGGTTTCTGATGCCAGCTAACCTGTCTGTTGCGTTGCTGCATTACCCGGTCTACAACAAGCATCGGCAGCTGGTAACCACGGCATTTACAAACCTGGATATCCACGATATTGCCCGGACCGCGCGGACCTTTGGGCTATCCCGCTATTATCTGATCAGTCCGTCAGACGAACAGCAACGTCTGATACACCGGATCGTGACCCACTGGGATTCAGGTTGGGGAGCAGATTACAACCCTGACCGACGCGAAGCGCTTTCGATTGTCAGAGTTGTGAATAACCTGCAGGATGCGCTCACTGATTTGCAGCAAACGCACCAGCAACCGGTAAACATAATTGCGACCGGGGCGGCCAGAAGGCCCAATGCCACCTCCTTTAAAGATCTGCGCCAGCAATTGCAAAACAATAAGCAGCACCATCTGTTGCTGCTTGGCACTGGTTGGGGGCTGGCTGACGAGATCTTTGAACAGGCCGCGACCATTCTGGAACCGATCCAGGGCTGTGGAGATTACAATCATTTACCGGTTCGCTCGGCTCTGGCCATCATGCTGGATCGACTGCTGGGTGAACGTTCATAACAACGAAACCTGAAAAAGGTTATATCTGAGGAGGAACAGTACCATGAATACCATCGACATTATTGAATTTGAACAGATGAAAAAGAATACACCGGTTTTTAAGACCGGCGATACGGTCAAAGTACACGTTAAGATCGTGGAAGGTGATAAACAAAGGATCCAAGCCTATCAGGGCGTTGTTATTGCACGTCAGAACGGTGGTATCCGCGAGTCCTTCACCGTCCGTAAAATATCAAACGGTATCGGTGTTGAGCGGGTGTTCCCGTTACATTCACCCATCGTAGAGAAGATCGAAGTGGTGACCCGTGGCCATGTCCGTCGCGCAAAACTGTACTACCTGCGTAAACTTAAGGGTAAGGCTGCCCGTATTCGCGAGCGCAAGTACGTTCCAGGTCAAGCCTGATATATTTGAAAAAGCCCCGCCCCTCAGCGGGGCTTTTTTCGTAACCATGCAAACATCACTTTTTGATCCCCCTGTCCTTAACCTCTATCACTTTGAACTGCAGGCTCAATCTCGTGGATTCAAGAGGATTGCCGGTATTGATGAAGCTGGGCGTGGCCCTTTGGCAGGCCCGGTAGTTGCTGCAGCCGTTATCCTGCATCCAGGTCAATCGATCGAGGGTGTTAATGACTCAAAAAAACTCTCAGAAAAAAGACGGGAACAGCTTTTCGAGCTTATTATAAAGCAGGCTGCTGCCATTGGGATTGGTCAAGCAGACGCGGAAATCATTGACCGGATCAATATTCTCCAGGCAACCAGACAAGCTATGCTGGAAGCGGTACGCGCACTCCCGGTCCCACCTGACTATCTTTTAATTGACGGCATCACCACCATCGCTTCGTCACTCCCCCAACAGACCATAAAACAGGGTGACAGCCGTTCCGCCTCCATAGCTGCCGCCTCCATCATTGCCAAAGTCACCCGTGACCGATTAATGCAGGACTATGATCAACGCTACCCGACCTACGGGTTTGCCAGACACAAAGGGTATGGCAGCGCACTGCACCTTTCGGCTTTGCAAAAACATGGCCCCTGCCCGATCCATCGCATGACCTTTGCCAGGGTTGCACCGAAAAGCTGAAATTTCTAAACTTTATTTGCATTTTAAATAAAAGCTTGTAAACTTCCGCCCTATGACTGCTCCTACACTCACAAATAGTAAAGAAGTAAAAATCGGCATAGTACCGACCCTTTTGATCAAGGACGGTGTTATTACCCATGATCAGTTGGCCTATGCAGTACGGGTGCATAGCAAACTCACCACACCCCAGACCATGCTGGATACCTTGCTTGAGTTGGGGCTGATCTCTCAGGAACAATTACAAACGACCCTGCGTAAACATCAACTCAACCTCAGACTGGGTGATCTTCTACTTGAACTTGGTTACCTGCGTGAGATTGACCTGCAGCAGGCTCTGGCTATTCAAAAAGATGCGCAAGGTCAACGCAGACTGGGTGATGTACTGGTTGATAACGGCTTCATTGAAGAACGCAAGCTGCTTGAAACGCTCTCCTATCAGCTGGGCTTTCCGCTGATTGATCCTGATTTTGTCAAAATTGACAAAACCTTGCTGTCCAGGCTGCCTTTAAACATCTGCCACCAGTTCAATGTTCTACCGCTTTACCGCCAGGGAGAACAACTGGTAGTTACCTTTGCCGACCCCCTTGATCAGCGGGCCAGAGACATTGTAGCCGCTCATCTTGGCAATTTTATTCCAGCCATCTGCTCAAAAAACTCCCTCAAAGAGGCGCTGGCGGCACTCGAACACGCCGGACAGACCGTGGCTGCCGATGACAACACCATCATCGGCATGATCAATCTCTTGTTTGAAGATGCAATTGAAGAACAGGCCAGCGATATTCATATAGAACCGCAAAAAGACCGGCTGCGGGTCAGATTCAGGCGTGATGGTGTCATGGGGCACTATAAGGACTTTCCCAAGGAGATTGCTCCTCAGCTCACCACCCGGATCAAGGTCATGTCCCAGGCTGATATTGCAGAAAAACGGCGCCACCAGGATGGACGCATTCTCTTTACCAGCCGCAAACACGGCATCAACCTTGATATGCGGGTCTCATTCTTCATCACCATCTACGGTGAAAAAGTTGTGCTACGGCTGCTGAACAACAAAGGCACCTTGCTGGATATCAAAGAAGTGGGCATGGCGCCCCGCATGCTGGAACACTTTATTTTCGATGCCCTGGAAGTACCCACCGGCGTCATGATCGTCACCGGCCCCACCGGTTCGGGCAAAACCACTACCCTTTATGGCTGCGTTAACCATCTGAACGATATCAACACCAGCATCATCACCGCAGAAGACCCGGTTGAATATGTAATTGATGGCATTTCGCAATGTTCAATCAACCCCAAAATCGGCGTCACCTTTGAAGAGACCCTGCGTCACATCGTGCGTCAGGACCCGGACGTCATCGTACTTGGCGAGATCAGAGACCAATTCTCGGCTGAGGTCGCTATTCAGGCCGCACTAACCGGCCATAAAGTCCTAACCACCTTCCACACAGAAGATTCAATCGGTGGCCTGATCCGGCTGATGAACATGAACATCGAGGCGTTCCTGATCTCATCCACAGTGGTCTGCATTGTGGCACAACGTCTGCTTCGTAAAGTCTGCCCCGAATGTGCCGAACCATACACCCCGACCCCTTTGGACTTGACCCGTCTTGGTCTTTCCTCCAACGACCTGCAAGGGGCTGAGTTCAAACTTGGCCGGGGCTGCAAAAATTGTCGTTTCAGCGGTTATCGTGGCAGGGTGGCGATATTTGAACTGCTGGTGATGAACGAAATGGTTAAAAATGCAATTTTAGACCATAAAAGTTCCTACGAGATCCGTAAGATCAGTGTTGACACCTCTGGTATGGTAACCTTGATGGAAGATGGTCTGGTTAAAGGGGCCCGTGGGCTGGTTTCCATGCAGGAAATTATTACTGACTTACCACGCCTGGGCAAGCCACGGCCACTACATGAATTACGCAGAATTCTGGGGGTACAGCGATGACAACAGAAAAACCATTAGTCCGGCTGATCCAGGAGCGCCTGGAAGGCAACCTGCAGGAACTGCCGGTCTTTCATACCGTTGCTGTGAAACTGCAACAACTGCTCTCATCCCGTAGCTTTGAAATTGATGATGTTATTGAGTTGATCAGTGAGGATCAGTCCCTCTCAGGCCGCGTACTCAAAGTTGCAAACTCTTCGTACTATGCTGGCTTGAACAAGATTGCCACCATCAAAGACGCCATCATCCGTCTGGGTGCCCAGGAGATTGCCAATATGGCCATGCTGGCATCTCAGTTTGAATTTTACAACTCGCCAAATGAGACCTTAAATCGTTTGATGCAAAATCTTTGGGGGCACGCGCTTGCCTGTGCAGTTGGTGCAAAATGGCTAACACGCAAGGCCGGCTACCCCGGTATGGCCTCTGAGGCCTTTATGGGGGGGCTGATGCATGATATTGGCAGCCTTGCCCTTTTAAAAGTCCTTGATGACATTCAAAAAAGCAAAGAAAGCTCTGTTCTTTTTTCTGACCAGTTGATCAGCGAAATCATGGAAGCGATGCACGAAGAGGTGGGATACAACCTGATGAAGGCCTGGAACTTCCCTGATTTTTATTGTGATATCGCTAAAAATCACCATGCAGCTGAATTTGATCAATCCAATATTCTACTGGTCTCTGTGCGACTGGCAAACCTGGCCTGCAAAAAGCTAGGGCGCTCCCTGTATCCCGCAGATTCAACCATTTCAATCTTCTCGGCCCCTGAAGCCCATTTTTTGGGGTTAAAGGAAATTGCACTGGCGGAACTGGAAATTATTATCGAAGATGCAGATGGCATCAGTATGACTTGATCCTCTACCTTTTGCGCCCCTTCTTCAAAAAACGCTCAACTCCTTGGTTATGTTCGCTTAATGTCCTGGAAAACTGGTGTGTTCCATTCTTGCGGGCAACAAAATAGAGGTAATCTGTGTTGGCAGGTTGCAGTACTGCCTGCATTGCTTCAAGGCCAGGGTTACCAATCGGTCCAACAGGCAGACCTTTCACTTTATAGGTATTGTAGAGACTGTTTCGTTGCAGATCCTGCTTAGTTACCGTACCGCCAAAAACCTTAACACCATAAATGGCAGTCGGGTCACTCTGAAGCGGCATGCCAATCCGAAGACGATTCAGAAAAACAGATGCAATCAACGGTTTTTCTTCCGTCGAAACCGCCTCTCGCTCAATAATGGAAGCAAGAATCACTACCTGCTCAATCGTTATATGACGTGCCTCAAGTAACGGCTTAAGCCCTTCGGTCTTATGCCGGAATGCACGTACCATCTCCGTCACCAGACCAGCCTCATCCATCTGAAAACCAATTTGATAGGTACCGGGAAACAGATACCCCTCAACACTCTTTGCACTGATACCCAGTTCATCAAGTAGCGCGCGGTCGGAACAGGCATCAAGAAATGCGGCCCGGTCAAAAACCCCTTGTTTCTGTAACAATTCAGCAGCCTGATATATGGAATACCCTTCCGGGAGGGTAAATTTGCAGGCATCGGTTTGACCACTGGCAAGTTTCTCAAGAATCTGAGCAGGCAACATAGCGCTGGAGATTCGATAATCACCCGTCTGCATCCTGCGATCCAGTCCGCGTAACCGGGCAACCAAACGCAGATGCAGGCTGCTGCGGATCACTCCTGCCTGCTTTAACTCATGAGCTACACTTGCAAAACCAACACCTTTAGGCACCGTAAGGCCATAGACCTGCGTAGCCTCACCGGCGGGCAGGTAGAGGAGCAACAGGTACCACCCTAAAAAAAGCAGAGAACAGCCACGAAACAGCCAGGGAACACTACGATGTACTGAAATAGTCGTAATACGTGGTAGGCGAAGAGACATGGGGTAATTGTACGGGCTTTAACTCCAAGGTCAAGAAAAACTGACAGAAAAACAGTTTGAGACAAATATAATTTGTATCAACACTACTATTTGAATAAAACTGTATTATACTTTAAAAACTGTACATCAGATCTACGGACACCCTATACAGGGTTTTGAAAAACGTCATGAGGAAGGCTGGATACAAGGCGCACGGAGCGCAGCGACCGAGACATAACGACAAGTTAGGCGAGGGAGCGAGCACCGCGCAACGCCGTAGACAGCCTCCGCAATAGTTTTTCAAAGCCCTGATACAGGGAGGTCTTACGCACGTTGAAGAGGAGGTCTGTCATGAAAAGTTATCGTGATTGGGGAATCTTTGGCAAAATCATCAGTCTTTCATTAGCAACCTGGTTGGTACTGGTGCTGGCATCTTTCACCTTGCTGACCCCCTATATTCGAAATCTGACCATGCAGGAAAAGCAGGCTGGTGTCAGTGCTCTGGTGCAGCAGGCGACCAGCATGCTTACCTCCTACCAGAAACAGGTTGAATCCGGTGCACTTACCAGGGAAGAGGCCATGAAGCACGCCGCTGAACGGATTGCGAGCATTCGTTATGATAACGGCACCAACTATCTCTGGATCAACGATCTTGGCCCTAAAATGGTCATGCACCCTCTAAAGCCGGAATTAAACGGTAAAGATCTGACAGAAAATAAAGACCCCAATGGCAAGGCACTGTTCGTTGAGATGGTAGCTGTCTGTAAAGAGAAGGGGAAAGGATTTGTCAACTACGCCTGGCCCAAGGGGACAGACAGCACCAAACCGGTGCCCAAACTTTCGTATGTCGAGCTTTTTCAGCCTTGGGGCTGGATCATCGGCACCGGCATCTATATTGATGACGTGGACACTGCCATGCGTAAAATCCAAATCAGCATCGGCAGCGGCCTACTGGCAATTCTTGGCATCACATTTTTGTTGAGCTGGCTGGTTGCCCGTACCGTAACCAGGCCGATTAAAGAGGTGGTTGAAACCATCAAGGATATTGCCCAGGGCGAAGGCGACCTTACCAAACGTCTGCCGATCCACGGCAACAATGAGGTGGGCGAACTCAGTGAATGGTTCAATACCTTTATTGGCAAGCTGCACGGCATTATCTCCCAACTCTCCGGTACCGCCCTCCAGTTGGCATCTGCCGCAACGCAACTGCAATCAACCTCAAGCGGGATGCGGGAAAGTGTCAACCAGCTTTCATCGCAATCCACCAATCTGGCCACAGCCGGTGAAGAGATGTCCGCCACTGCAGGAGATATCGCCAATAACTGTCACATGGCGGCAGATGGCGCTCAACAGGCTGCCAACACCACCCAGCAAGGTTTTGATGTTGTCACACGAACTGTTGACGGCATTCGCAACAGAGGTGAGGCTACCAAGAGAAATGCCTTGCTGGTTGAATCACTTGGACAACGTTCCGATCAGATTGGCGCCATTGTGGCCACCATTGAAGATATTGCCGACCAAACCAACCTGCTGGCCTTGAATGCTGCCATTGAAGCAGCCAGAGCCGGCGAACAGGGCCGCGGCTTTGCCGTGGTGGCCGATGAAGTACGCGCCTTGGCAGAACGCACCACCCGCGCCACCAAAGAGATCAGCGACATGATCCGAGGCATTCAACAGGAAACCAGAGTTGCCATCAGCTCTATGGAAGAAGGGGTACGGGGAACGGAGGAAGGAGTTTCCCAAGCGGCACAACTTGAAAGTTCACTGCAGACAATCCTGGCCCAGGTCAATGCAGTGACTGACCAGATCAGCCAGATTGCCACTGCGGCTGAAGAGCAAACCTGCACCACCCGTGAGATCAGCAACAACGTCATGAGCCTGAACGAACTGGCACATCAGAACAACACCGGCATTGGTGAAACCGGCCGGGCTGCAGACAACGTATCCCGACAGGCTGAAGAGCTGCAACGCCTAGTAGGACAGTTCAAGCTATAAGAACGGACCAAGCTTAATGCACCTTCCCTCTGTATTGATTTCTGGCATGGTGATACTGCTGCTATGTAGTATCACCATGCTGTTGGTGATCTATCGACACAAAGCCAAACGTGGTAACACGACACGCCTCCTGCTTCAATCTGCCATCTTTAACAACACCTTTCAACTACAGGGGCTACTTGCACCAGACGGCACCCTGCTTGATGCAAACCAGACCGCTCTGGAATTTGCCGGCATTGACAAAGCAGCCGTAGTTGGCAAAAAATTCTGGACCACGCCTTGGTGGTGTCATGACCAGGCACTCCAGAGACAACTGCAAACCTACATTACCCGCTGTGCAGCAGGAGAGTTCATCCGTTTTGAGGCCACCCACCGGGACGCTGCCGGCAGACTGCGCACTATTGATGCCACACTGAAGCCGCTCAAAGATGAGAGCGGAACCGTTATCTACCTCATACCCGAAGGCCGTGACATCACAGACCTGAAAACAGCAGAATCATCGCTTCAGGAAAAAAACATCCTGCTGGAAACCCTTTTTGAAAGCATCCCGTTTGATATCTGGATCCGCGATACCAAGGGACGGTTGCTGCTGCACAACGATCTCCATGCACGTCACTATAACGTCTGTATTGGCAACACAGCTGAGGAAGACCGGGTATCACCAGAGCTTTGTCGGCTCTGGAAAATCGCACAAGAACAGGCTTTAGAAGGGTATACGCTGGATCTTGAACTCCGCGAAAATGACAAAATCTACCGTACTATCGTTGCCCCGATCAGGCACGACAATCAGATAAACGCCATTTTTGGATTGCATATTGACGTTACTGACCGCTTTACGGCAATGGAGGACTTGCGCAGCAGCGAGAAACGGTTCAAGGCGATTTTTGATGAAAGCCCGATTGCTATTTCCATTACCGAGTTAACGAGCCGACGTTGTGTTGATGTTAACCACAGTTTCTGTATACTCAGTGGTCACAGAAAAGAAGCGATTGTTGGCAAGACAGTCAAAGAGCTGGGGCTACTCTGGAACCCTGATGATGATGCACGCCTGTTCAAGAAGCTGACTGACAACGGCGTTATTAACGGTGAAGAGATACAAACCCGTACCGCTACAGGAGAACAGCGCACCGGTATCCTGTATGTCAGAATCATCATGATTGATAAACGTGCTCACTCCATCTCACTCTATCAGGATACGACCGAACAAAAGCGGATTGAAGAACAGCTGGAAAGTTCAGAGGCGACCTATAAGGCAATTTTCAACAATGCCCCGATCGGTATTTTTCAATCAGTCACAGCCGGACAATTTATCAGCGTCAATACGGTTTTTGCCAGAATCTTCGGCTACAGCAGCCCTGAAGAGATGATGGAACTGGTGCAGGATATCCCCAACCAGATCTATGCCAGTGCAGAACAACGAAAAGAAGTTATTTCCAGGCTTCACGAAAAAGAGACCCTGGTTGTTGATGACGTCCAGTTTCTTCGGAAAGATGGCACTCGCTTTTATGCAACCATGTATATAAAGGGAATTTATGACAGTAGTAGCGGCGAAATAACACAACTTGACGGTTTTGTGGTCGATACGACCGAACGCCGAAAAACCCTTGAAATCATGCTGCAGCATGAAAAAATGTTGATGATTAGCGGTCTTGCTGCCGGTATGGCCCATGAAATTAACAACCCGCTGGGAATAATTGCCCAGGACCTGCAGAACCTCCAGCGTCGGCTTTCCTCTGAATTGCCCAAAAACCGGCAGGTAGCTGAAGCGTTAGGGCTGGATCTCACAGCACTGCAGCAGTATCTTGAACAACGGGAAATTCCCGGCTATCTTTACAGCATGCAGGATGCCGCACGACGAGCCTCACGGATTATGGACAACATGTTGCAGTTCAGTAGAAGCAGCGGAACTGACCGCCATCCGGCACCGCTTTTTGATGTGCTTGAACATGCCATTGAACTGGCTGCAACCGACTATGATCTGCGCAGAACCTATCATTTCAGTTCCATTCACCTGATCCGTAACTACACCAGAGAGCTTCCTCTGGTGGCCATGAACGTAACGGAGATTGAACAGGTCCTGATCAACCTGCTGAAAAATGCTGCTCAGGCACTGCATACCTGGAACGGGGAGGCCCCAAAGGAGATCAGGATCAGTGCCTGCCCCAAAGACACCAACATGGTCATTACTGTTGAAGACAACGGTCCCGGTATGACTGAAGAGGTTCGACGGCGCGTCTTTGAGCCGTTCTTCACCACCAAGGAGATCGGACGGGGAACCGGACTTGGCCTGGCGGTTTCTCATGCCATCATTACCAAGAATCATAATGGCCTCTTGACAGTCTCGGCATCTCCAGGCAAGGGTAGTTGCTTCACCATCTCAATCCCGATTTCATAGCCCCAAGGACTAGCCAGCCATGTACGACATGCCCTGTTCCCGTTCAATTCTGATCATTGATGATGATGACGCCCTGCGTCGCAGCATTGTCGGTTTTCTTGAAGATACCGGCTTTGAAGTACACCAGGCCTGTAGCGGTCAGGAAGGGATCAAAATTTTTACTGAACTGAACCCGGATCTTGTGTTGACCGACCTGATGATGCCAGAACTGGATGGCCTGGGGGTGGTTAACGCCATCAAGCAGCATTCGCCAGACACACCGGTAGTGGTTATCTCAGGCAACGGATCGGTAGGCTACGCCATTGAAACCATGCGCCAGGGGGCCTGGGATTATATCACCAAACCGATTCATGATTTTTCCGTACTTGAGCGGACAATCAACACGGTAACGACCCGCGCAGATGAAGTTCAGGCCGCCCGTAAACGTATGCAGGAACTCGAACGGACTGCGGATGAACATGCAGCGCAACTCCAGGGTGTTGGCTTACGGGATTCACTGACCGGCCTCCCCACCAGAAAATATCTGCATGAAATTTTTTCAACCGTCCTTCTTAAACCTGATTTCCCCGGCAATCTGTTTGTGATGCTGCTGGATCTTGACAACCTGAAATCGGTCAACAAGACCTTGGGCCATGAAACCGGAGACCTCGTACTGGTTGAAACCGCCAACCGGCTGCAGCAACTTCAGACAGAAAAACGGATTATCGGCAGACTGGGGGCAGATCAGTTTGTGATCATGGTGATTGACTGCCATGAGGTACATATCTGCATAGCAGCACTCCGCCAACTACTCAGCAGCCCTTATATTGTCAGCTCCGGTGAGCTGTTTATGACCGGCTGTATCGGAATTTCCGTGTTTCCCCATGATGGCGAATCAATGGACAGCCTGCTCCAGAATGCCAATGCCGCCCTTTCCCAGGCCAAGCTGATGGGCACCAACAGATATTCGTTTTACTCAAAAGAGTTGGGCGCTCAACTGCGTGAGCGGATGACACGGGAATCCGGCTTGCATCGTGCTTTGGAACGCAATGAGTTTTTTCTGGAGTATCAACCAAAGATTGACACGCAAAGCGGCATAACCTGCGGCATGGAGGCGCTCCTGCGCTGGCGGCCCACAGCCCATGGCAACCTGGTTTCACCAAACGAGTTCATACCGATTCTGGAAGAAACCGGCATGATTGTTGAGGTTGGCAGCTGGGTGCTGGAAACCGCCTGTCGGCAGCACCTGATCTGGCAACAGGCTGGTATGGCTGATCTTGTAGTATCAGTAAATATCTCGGCAGTACAGTTCCATGCCGGCAATCTGCCTGAAACGGTCACCAAAATCATTCACCAGACCGGTATAAACCCGGCACTCCTCTGTCTAGAGCTGACTGAAAGTGTTGTCATGCAGGATATTGAGCAGACCATCGCCACGCTGTATCAACTACGGGAGCTGGGGGTCAAACTTTCGATTGATGACTTCGGCACCGGTTACTCCTCACTGAACTATCTGCAACGGCTACCGCTGGACGAGCTTAAAATTGACCGTTCTTTTGTCATGAACCTTCCACAGGACGAAAGTGCCATTGCCATTGTTGATTCAGTACTTAGTCTTGCCAACAGCCTGCATCTGACCGTCGTTGCAGAAGGAGTGGAAACCCACGAACAGGCCACCTTCCTGACCAAACGGCAGTGTCATCAACTGCAGGGCTATCTTTTCAGCAGACCACTTGACATTGACGCCTTTGCAGCCTATGCGGATTTCAGCTATAGATCCCCCCAGTAGCCTGCTCTTACCCCTCTGTTTGTAAGGATATCACCATGTCTGATTCCCTGTTCAGCGCCTCCTGTAAAACTCCTGCCAGTGTTGCTGCATTGAAGCGTCAGCTCCTGCCAACCGGGGTAAAACAGCAGCTCCCCTACCCTGAAACCGTCAACCTTCCCTTTAACCGCCAGGCCCTACCGGATGGTTTTATTCTGCATCCAACTCCTCAGCCTGCAAGTGATGCCGATGGTATCTGGGTACTGCTGCAAGGTGGTACCGTTGTGATGCAGGAAGTTGCTGGCGAACTGCTGTTGCCAGAAGGGGCCTGCCCGGATTGGCTGACACTCAAGCACCCTCCCCTTTCCTTTGCCTCGTTGCAGGGGAAACCGGTGCGGGTGGCCTCTGTCCCTTCTGACCTGCAGATCCCGGCAGAGCTGATTGCAGAACCGTTTAATGCCTTTCGTGAGCGGATTACACCGGAACTGATGACGATTGCCGGAATCGGCAAGCAATTGCTGCACTGGCAACGGATGAGCCGTTTCTGCTCGTACTGTGGTCAGCCTTTGGAACAACTGCCGGAAACCTGGGGCAAAAAATGCGTGGGCTGCAACAATGAACATTTCCCCCATATTCACCCCTGCGCAATCGTGTTGATCCGCCGTGATGATCAGGTTCTCCTGATCCATAAGCCTGAATGGCCGACTAGCCGCTACAGCCTGGTGGCCGGTTTTCTGGATGTCGGGGAGTCACTGGAGGAATGCGCCATTCGGGAGGCGATGGAGGAAACCGGCGTTGCCATAAAAAACGTGCGGTATGTTGCCAGCCAGTCTTGGCCGTTCCCGTCCCAGCAGATGGTGGGTTTTGTGGCTGACTATGCCTACGGTGATATCAGAGTGGATGGAAAAGAGATTGATGATGCCCGTTGGTTCACAGCCGGTTCGCTGCCCTCACTGCCAGCCAGCCGGAGAATTGCCCGGTTTCTGATCGACAGCTACGCTACCCGGTAAACAAAAAGGCACGGGGTCATCAACTGACACCGTGCCGTGTAGCGTTACGCTTGTTGCCCCAAACTACGAAACAAGCAATTTCATCAAGCCGTGCCCCTCTGTCAGAACCAGCCCGGTTGCCTTGGCCTGCACTTCATCGTAGGAAGCAGCTCCGTTACCGTTGTCCTGTCCCGGACGAAAGACAATAAACGGCACCGGATCGCTGGTATGGGTCATCTTCTGTACCGGCGTGGGATGATCAGGACAGCAAAGGATGCGCAGATCATTAAAGCGGTCCGCACCGGCCAGCACCGTCCCCACCACCAGGTTGTCAAAATCCTCAATCGCCTTGATCTTGTGTTGCAGATTACCACTGTGGGAGGCCTCATCCGGAGCCTCTACATGCACATAGACAAAATCAAGCCGTTCCAGGGCTGCCAGGGATGCCTCGGCCTTGCCTTTATAGTTGGTATCAATGTAGCCGGTGGCTCCAGGGACATTGATCACCTCCAGGCCGGCACAGAGCCCGATCCCCTTCATCAGATCCACTGCCGAGATAACCGCGCCGGACAGACCAAACTTTTCCTGATACGGTTGCAGCACCGGTGATTTGCCATGCCCCCAGAGCCAGATGGAAGTGGCTGGCAGTTCATCCCGTTCCTGACGCTGTTTATTGACCGGGTGATTATGCAGTACCATCTGGGACGAGTTCATCAGGTTGATCAGCTCATCGGCACCATCTCCCTGGGGCAGATATTCCAGCACCTTTTTACCGCTGATATCATGGGGCGGCGTGGCGGTCATGGTATCCTTGCCATTGCGCCAGACCAGCAGGTGACGGTAGCCTACACCGGGGTGGAACTCAAAACGTTCATCACCCAGCTCAGCCTGCAGGGTGGCGATCAACTGATGGGACTCTTCACTGCCAATATGACCGGCAGAAAAATCTTCCATGTAGATCTTGCCGTTGTGGGGGGTCAGGGTGACCAGATTCATCCTGAAAGCCACATCATCAGGACCAAGCTGCACCCCCATACTGATCGCCTCCAGGGGAGAACGACCGGTGTAGCAGCTGCGGGGATCATAGCCAAAGACCGACAGGTTGGCCACATCGCTACCAGGAGGCAGCCCATCCGGCACCGTATGGGCCAAGCCCACTTGCCCGGCCCGGGCCATGGCATCCATATTAGGGGTTTGTGCTGCCTGCAGCGGGGTCTTACCATCTAATTCTGCACAGGGCTCATCGGACATGCCGTCGCCCAGAAGGACAATGATCTTCATACGAACCTTTCCATACGGGTGAAATAAGCTTTGATACTAGCTGTTCTGCAGTCTTTTTGTCAATTACCGCTCTATCCTTCTGACAAAGATTTCCCTCGCCAGAGCTGTATCAATGGCAAATTCTGAAAAGCCAACCCTGAAGATATAGGATGGGAATGACTGTACCAGCATGATCCGGTTGCCCGGCAGCACTCCCATGGCCATCAGCTTCTGCATCTTCTTGCTGTCTTCGGTCTGGATGTAGGCGATCTCCCCTTCCTGTCCTGACCTGAATTCAGTCAGCGGCACCACCCCAAGGTCTCCCTGCTTGCGGGCCTCAATGCAGCAGTCACCGGGTGGAATCGGCTTACCATGGGGGCAGGTGGCCGGATGATTCAGCATGGTGCAAAGCTTGGTATCCACCCCTTCATTCAGCAGGTGCTCAAACTGGCAGGCCTTGTCATCACCTTCTTCACCCTTAATGTTGAAGACATCCATCATCAACCGTTCTGCCAGACGATGGCGGCGAATGGTTTTTCTCCCCTCTTCCCGCCCTTCCTGACGGAAGTAGAGCATACCGTGCCGCAGCTCCACCAGTGACTTTGCCGTCAACTCCCGGCAGGCAGCATCATCTTCAGGAAGCTGCATTCTGGCAGGGTCGAAGAAGGCAGCACCCTCTTCTTCGATTGCTATCCACATCGCCTCAAGAATCTCTTCCGCATGTTCAGAGAGCTTCATGCCCTACTCCTTTGTAGTTCTGGTAAAAAACGACTTAAGACGTTTCAGTGTGTCCGGTTCCGGAATATTTTTATACCCGCAACGGGGGCAGTGAATGCCGTGGCACCCTCCGGCGCAGGCGCCGCAACCGGGCTGGGTGCCTTCAGACTCATCAAACTCATGTCCGCAAAATCCGCACCGCATACACGTTCCCCCTCCTTTTATCACCGCTTTGCCGAAATCGGTTTCACGTTGCCCGGCAAATAAAACGCAGGGAGCTATTCCGATGCCAGTTCAAGGATGATGGCCAGGCGGCGATGACTTTGGCGACGCAGGCGTACACAGTCAGTACGTTGAGGAGCCAAAGGCAAGCCAACGCAGCCAGCGCCTTGAGATGGCATTGGAACTACCCCAGCAACCGGGTCGTCACCAACACCTGATTCAACAGATACCCGCTGCCAAAGGCCAGCAGGCTGACAAAGACAAAAATTGCCAGCGAAACCTTCCAGCCCCGCTCCTTCAACATCATCAGAAACTGCGCCACACAGGGGATAAACAGGGTCAGCGTCACCGCAGCTACGGTCAGCTGACGGCCATCCAACAGCCCCTTGCTCTGCAGATCGTACAGACCGGCTGCACCGTAATCCCGCCGGAAAAAACCAAAGATGAAGGCGATTGCCGCCTCCTTGGGCAGGCCGATTCCCTGCATCAGCGGGGTCATGGCATTGACCAGCCTCTCCATACCATGGGTAATCTTGCCCAGCCACATCAGCACCGAGGCCAGCACAAACAGCGGCAGGATCTCCAGAAAATACCATTGCATCCGGGTATAGGTCTTGGTCAGCACGTTAGAGAGTTGGGGCAGGCGCATCGGTGGAAGCTCCATATAGAACATCGGCGCCTCACCGGGCAACAGCTTCCCGGCAAGCACCCCTACCAGCACAAACAGCAGGGTCATACAGACAATCCAGACCAGCAGGCCGCCCGGTGTACGTGCCAGCAGCGCCAGAATCACCCCCAACTGGGCAGAACAGGGAATCGCCAGAGCCAGCAGCAGCGTGGCAATCACCCGCTCCCGCACTGTCTCCAGGGTACGGGTCACCATAGTGGCCATGGTGCTGCAGCCAAAACCCAGCACCATCGGGATCACGGAACGACCTGACAGCCCGAACCACTTGAAGCCGCGATCCACCAGCAGGGCCAGACGAGGCAGGTAGCCGGCATCCTCCAGAATGGAAAAGAAGATAAAGAAAGTGGTCACAATCGGCAGGATGATCCCCACCGCATAGCGCAACCCCAGGGTAATGATGCCATATTCCCCCACCAGCAGTTCCTGCAGCCACCACCAGGGAATCCAGTTAGTCAGGAGACTCGTGATCCAGGGATTAAACAGTTTTTCAAACAGCTCCCCTTCAAGGAAATCCACCAGTGTTCCGGCGCCAAAATCCCCCACAAACTTGTACAGACCAAAATAGAGTGTTATCAGCAACAGCGGGATACCGGTCAGCGGTCGCACAGCCAGCGTAGAAAGCCGACTACCCCAGGTTTCACGCCGCTTGTCAGGCAGGGTGATCACCCCACGCACAAGACGGTTGACGATCTCCTTGCGCTCCATGGAGAGATCCAGATGAAACGATTCCCGCCGTTCAAAGGCGATCTCCCGCACCTTTTCCGCCAGGGCCGGATACCCTGCTGCCCCTTCACCCTGCTCTGCCAGACCGGTAACCTCTTCATCCCCCTGCAACAGCAACAACGCCAGAGCCCGGCGTGACAGCACATACTGTCCCTGCAGCAGGCGGGACACCTCGGCAATATCATGCTCCAACAGACGACTGTAGCTGATCGGCAGCCCACAGCTGGTACCAAATCCGGCAACCGCTGTCTTAATCTCTTCAATACCCCGCTTGCGGGCCGTTGCCGCAGCAATCACCGGTATCCCCAGCCGCTGCTGCAACAAGGGCAGATCAAAGGAGAGCCCCATCCGCTCAGCCTCATCCATGATATTGACCACCAGTACTACCGGCAGACCGGCCTCGATCAACTGGATCGTCATGGCCAGCATCCGCTCCAGGTTGCGGGCATCCAGCACGTGCAGCACCACATCCGGTTTTTCATTCAACAGAATCTCGCGGGCCACCCGCTCCTCTTCGGTAATGGTATGCACGGCATACATGCCGGGGGTATCAATCACCTGCCAGCTTTCGTCCGCTATGGTGGCAGTTCCCCGCGACACCTCAACCGAGGTGCCGGGATAGTTTGAAACTGTGACATAACTGCCGGTCAGGGCATTAAACAAAACACTTTTACCCACGTTGGGATTGCCCACCAGGGCAACCCGTCGAAGGGGCTGGGGAATATCTGGGGTTACCGCAGAAGCTGACATCATGTATTCCTTGTAGTGAAAACCATTTTCAAAAAATAGCGACTGGCTCCTAAGCTTTGCTGGAACAGGCTGGGCAGAGCCCGAACAACTGCATCTTATGGGCCGTCAGGCTAAACCCGTGGCGCTTGGCAATATCCCGCTGCAACTGCTCAATCTGCTCATCCTCAAACTCAATAATGG
This sequence comes from Geobacteraceae bacterium, assembly GCA_021286935.1. Classification (GTDB taxonomy): domain Bacteria; phylum Desulfobacterota; class Desulfuromonadia; order Geobacterales; family Pseudopelobacteraceae; genus Trichlorobacter. Next base: position 34,186 of record JAJTBI010000012.1, on the reverse strand, counting down.
CGTTACAGCCGGTACAGATCAGGTGATCATGATGCTCCCCCACCAACTGATGTTCATAGCGGGTCTGCCCGTCCGGCAGCATCATTTCACGGGCCAGCCCGGCCTCCACAAACAGCTTCAGGGTACGATAAACCGTGGCCTGACCGATGCCGGGCTGGGAGGCCTTCACCTTCAGATACAGCTCTTCAACACTCAAATGCTCGTGGGTAGCAAGAAAAACATCCAGAATAATGTCTCGTTGCCGGGTTGAACGCAGCCCTTGCCGAGCGGCAAAGGCATTAAACGTTTTTTTCTTTTCCAGGATCATGGCACACCCCCCATCTGACTTTTGTTATCAATAGCAGATGCGGCATACGTGGTCAAGGTCTTTTGAAAACGACTTTCAATAACTTGATACAGGTCAATAAAGGTGGGGCGAAACCTGCTCAGCCATCGGATTCATTCGCACGGCCAGTGAAAAAAGGTAGGGGTAATCCAGCTTCAGATGCTGCATATACAACACCCATTCACGGGAAAGATAGCCAAAGACCCGTTTTATATCACCATTCAGATGCTCAACATCTGCTTGTGGAATTTCCACCAGAGATTCGCGGGCATCCAATTCCTCAACCAGGTGGAATACCGCCCAGAGCAGATCAGTAAACGCCTCATGTTCCAACAAGTTCTGATTCTCCAAAAGCCCCACCAGAAAGCTGCGCTTCCCCACCAGAAACTGTTTCAGCTGTTCAATATTAAGCCCTGAGTCAGCAGCATCAATCCTGATATCGTGTGAACCAAGAAATGCAAGAGCAGCATCAAAATCAGCTTCCTTCCACTGCGGCGTGACCAGCAAAGAAGCCCGCAACTGCTCATGATGCACCACTGCCGTTGCCAACTCGCGAAACAGCCGTGTCCCCACCTCACTAAAAAAGACACCAATCACCATATTCAGCTTGCGGCGCAGGGTCTGGCGTTCACGCTCCTTTAACAACTGTTCCATGGTCAACGTCACCACAATAATGTAGATCGGCAGAAAGGCCAGATTGCCCAGAAAACTGGTAGTAACCTCTTTCAGGCTGCCATCCACCATATAATCAACCAGATAGATTAGACTGGAGATACTGACCAGAATGATCAGCATCAAACGGGGACGGTTGATAAGAAGTTGTTTATTGAACATGGGAAGACCTCAAGGCTGACAAAAGTTTTTAGATGATTAAGCTATTATAACTAGGTATCGGCCTGATGGTAACCGGTCCTGTTCCAAAGGAGTCTCCATCAAGCTGTACCGGCTTGTCGGTTTCAACCAGGATTGATTCTTTTTCAACAGAAAGGGCATCAGGCGCGGCGTACCTGCCCCGCAGAAAGACGGAGGCGGTGAAGCCAAGCAGGCCCAGCGGGCTGTTGAAAGGCAGGGGGGCAACCACAAGGTACGGGGTGAAGAGACTGGCCTGGGGAACCAGACGATAGGGACCGGCATAGTGGGCAGCATTGGCGATAATCAGGCTGTTGCAGCAGCGTGTTTGTCCGCCACAGGTGGCGGTTATCTGGCGGTTATCCCAATCAAGGCAACGACGCAGACCTGCCAGGACATAGGCCCCTTTACCCAGCAGACGTTTTTCTGATGGGCGTACATCTGCCACAGCCTCGGCATCAGCACCGATCCCGGCCATGAGCACAAAACGTCTGACACCCGCAGTAGAGCTGGCTTCACCGACCGTGAAAGGCCGCAGCGTGCCACGGGCAATCCGTGCAATGGCATCCTGCTGAGAACGGATACCCAATTCCCGAGCCATGACATTGGCGGTACCAAGCGGGATGATGCCGAGGGTGGCGCTACCTTGGGGCATGCTGTTGATAACGGTGTTAACGGTGCCGTCACCGCCGACAGCGATGATGGTGGGCGGGGTAGCCTGTGTGCAGAGATCTGCGACTGCCTGCATGGATTCGGCAAAGCTGCGGGGAAGCAGGGGCTGCGGATCAAGCCCGGCAGCCCTGAGTTGGGTGAGGATCTGTTCTGCTTTACGGGAGGAGTAGCTGCCTGAGGTTGGATTAAAGACAACGTGAACAATCGACATGGTGCAGTTACTAGGAAAGCAGTGCTTGCAGTTTGGCCCCGATATCCTCTTCCCGCATCAGGGATTCACCAACCAAGAAGGCACCGGCACCGCCTGCCTGCAGCCGCTCAATATCAGCCCGGCTGTTGATGCCGCTTTCAGCCACCAGCAGACGTCCGGCAGGCAGCATCTTTGCCAGCCGCTCCGTGGTGCCCAGATCAGTGACAAAGGTGCGCAGGTTGCGGTTGTTGACACCGATCAGGCCGATGTCGGTTTTACAGGCAATCTCCATCTCCGCCTCATCATGTACTTCCAGCAGTACGTCAAGATGCACTGAGCGGGCGATACCGGCCAGATCAACGATCTGCTGCGGTTCCAGGATTGAGGCGATCAAGAGGATGGCATCGGCACCGGCGGCACGGGCTTCATAGACCTGAAACGGGTCAATGATAAAGTCTTTACGCAGCATCGGCAGGCCGACCTGTTCACGGATCAGGGCCAGGAAGCGCAGATGTCCCAGAAAAAATTCCTCATCGGTCAGCACGGAAAGACAGGTGGCACCGTTGTCCTGATAGATCTCGGCAATCTCAAGGGGATCAAAATCTTCGCGGATCACCCCTTTGCTGGGGGAGCCTTTCTTGACCTCGGCAATGATGGCGGTCCAGTCAGAAGCAACCGCCTCCCGCAGGTGGCGTTCAAAACCACGGGGAGTGTCTTCAAGGTCAGAGATCCGAACTTTAAGCTCATCAATTGAGGCTGCCAGACGTGCCGCAGCGACCTCTTCTTGTTTGTGGGCTACAATGGTTTTCAGGATATCAGGGGTAGAGCTCATCTTGTCCCTCTTAATTGGTGAGTGTGGCCAGCTTCTCCAGCTGTATGCTGGCAGCGCCGGAATCAATGGCATGAGCAGCTAGGGTGATACCTTCAGCTACTGTGGCGCAACGTCCGGCAGCCAGCAGAGCAAAGCCTGCATTCAACAGGATGATCTCACGCCTCGGCCCCTGCTCTCCGGCAAGCAGAGCACGAACGATTGCTGCATTGGCAGCGGCATCGCCCCCTTTCAGGGCCTGCATGTTGCAGCGGGTAAAACCGAACTCTTCAGGGGTGATGGTAAACAGCCTGACACCATCAGGGGTTACTTCTGCGGCGGCGGTTTCACCGGTCAGGGTGATCTCATCCATACCATCTCTGCCATGTACGACAAAGCCGCGCTTACAGCCTAGACGGTGGAGCACACCAGCCATTTTTGCAACCAGTTCTTCGCGGTAGACCCCCATCACCTGACAATCGGCATTGGCCGGATTGGTTAGCGGCCCAAGGATGTTAAAGATGGTGCGGATGCCGATTTCACGGCGGGGACCGATGGCATGTTTCATGGCACCGTGCAGAGCCGGGGCAAACAGGAAACCGATCCCGATCTCATTGATGCAGCGTTCAACCTGCTCCGGAGTGACATCAAGATTAACCCCCAGCTTTTCCAGGACATCGGCACTGCCACAGGCAGAGGAGACGGAACGATTGCCATGCTTGGCCACCTTGACGCCGCAGGCCGAGACAATAAAGGAGACGGTGGTGGAGATATTGAAAGTGTTGGTGCCGTCGCCGCCGGTACCAACTACGTCAAGAATAGTCTCCTGATCCAAGTTGATATCATCACGGTCAATATCCAGCACGTTGCGGCCAACGCGGATCGGGGTAGCCCGCTCACGCATGACCCGTGCTGCGCCGCTGATCTCTTCTATGGTTTCACCTTTCATCCGCAGCGCAGTGATAAATGAACCAATCTGGGCCGGAGTACATTCACCGGACATGATCTGGTTCATCACCTCGATCATCTCTCCTTCGCTCAGGTCATGCAGCTCAACTACTTTAGCAATCGCCTGTCTGATCATCAGTTTCCTCCGCGCAAAACAGAAATGGGGATGTTGCCATCCCCATCGTAATCAGTATGTAGTGAACTCTACTTGGCCTCAGTGATCCGCTTGATGGCTTCCTTGATCATGGCTTCGGCCAGATCAGGCACCACTTCCCAGACGATCCGTTCAATGGTTTCTTTTGATGCTGCCATCAGGGCTGCCTTCAACTGCTCATCGGTCAGGGCAATCGCACCGGCAGCAGGAACAGTAGCCGGAAGTTCTGGAGCAATCTCTGGAACAGCAGCAAGGACTGGCGGCTCGGCGACCTGTTCGGCAACCGGCTCAGGGACTGACAGCGGCTCAAAGGCAGCAGGGCTGAGGGCCGGCGCAGCTTCAGGTGCAGCTGCTTCTTCAGTAACAGTGAACGGTGCCGGGGCAGTCTCTTCTTCACGGAATTCAAAGGTCTGCTCCCCATCAGGAATCCATGAAGAACCAATATTGTCATCTTGAGGCTGCACTGCAGGTGCTGTAGAAGTGACTTCAGCTGCCAGAGGTTGACTTGGCTCAGGGGGTGAAATAAACGTCTCTTCAACTGCAGCTACTGTAGCAGGCGGCTGGGTAAAAGCGCCCCAGGGGTCATCAGCGGAACGAACAGGTGCTGGCTCGGCCAGAGGTGCCTCAAATGCAACCATCGGCTCAGGAATTGGTTCAAAGGAAATTGTTGATTCAGAGGCAGGCTCAAGTTCCGGAACGGTTACAGCCGGCACTACCTCTGGGGCAGGAGCAGTAACGCTACCGGCACGATTACGGCCAAGCTGGTACAGCTCCTGTACTTTGGCTACAATCTGCTGTGATTCAAACGGCTTCACGATATGGTCATCTGCACCACACTGACGGGCCTTATCCTCATCAAACGGTTCAAACGAGCCGGTTAACAAAAGAACCGGCTTGGCTGCGAGGGCGGCATCCTTGCGGATAGCCTCGCAGACTTCATAGCCGTTCATGCCCGGCATCAGGGCATCTATCAGCAGGACATCAGGCTGAAGCTCCTGTGCTTTCTGCACGGCTGCCTTGCCGTTATCAACGACGGTAAGGGTATAGTCGTCAGACCCAAAAATGATTCCGACGACTTTCTGGATAGTAATACTGTCATCGGCCAGAAGTATTGAGATGCTGCCCATCGGTCCCTCCCCGCAAGGATTGCTGATGATGCGCTACAGAAGAATTGGCACAAAACGTGGAAGACACTAACATACGGTCTAACGAGTGTCAAGGCCCAGTATTTTGGGGCATTTGTGCGCCAGCTGTCTTTTCATGTCCTGCAAACAGGGCTGCAGCAAGGGTTGAGATATCACTGCGTAACCGGTTAAAACCACGCCGGTTGCGGTAATCGAGCCGCGTTGTCAGCAAAATAACATACAGATTGGCTTCAGGATCAATCCAGACCGATGAGCCACTGTAGCCAGTATGTCCATAGGAAACTTCAGAAAAAAGTGCACCTTTGGGTGCAGAAAAGGGCGATTCTCTATCCCACCCAAGTCCACGTACAATCTTGCCATTTTTGAAAAAATATGGCGCCGTCATCTGGGCGACTGCTCGCGCTGAAAGCACCCGGTGACCATCCAGCACACCGCCATTCAACAACATCCTGGAAAACCGTCCCAGATCTTCGGCGGTGCTGAACAGGCCGGCATGGCCAGCCACCCCCCCCAGCAGACGAGCATTTGGGTCCTGTACAACCCCTTTCAGAACCCCGTTCCGACCTCCCAATGTTGCTGCAGTATTGCCGTTTGCTGGCGGATTAAAACTGGTATGCTCCATGCCCAAGGGCTGATAAAAAGCTTCCTGACAATAGCCGTCAAGCCCGAAGGCACTGATCCTGCGCACCAGGTTCCCCAGCAGGATAAAATTGATATCAGCATACTGGAAGCGGGTACCCGGCTTGTCAGATGACTGGCTGGCAGCACGACTGATGGCACTTTCCAATGGTGCAGAGGGGTCAAGCATGCCGTCATGCAACCCTGACGTATGGGTCAGCAGGTGTAATACGGTTATTTCCTTGCCCTTAAACTCTGGAAACCAACGTGAAAGCGGATCAAGTAGTGAAAGCGAACCTTGATCCATCAGCCTGATAACGGCTGGTGTTGTGGCAAACACCTTGGTTAGTGAGGCGATATCAAACACGGTCCCTACCGTAAGCGGGCGGGAGGCAGCTTCAAAACCGGCACGTCCTGCGGCATGGGTATAGAGGGTGCCATTCCGGTTGCCTATCAGTACCACACCACCGCTGATCAGACCCTGCCTGACCGCATTTTGCAGCATGGTATCAAGCACCGCAGTACGCCCTAATTCCTGCAGCAGGTCCTGCTCTGCCCAGGCGGTTCCAGCACCCGCCAACAGCAGGCTGCAAAAGACAAGTATCAACGCACTCCTGATCAGGTGCAGAAAAAAGCCGCCCAAAAGGCGGCTTGAGGTTACGGTATTGATCATCATTTACTGTACCCTGAACTCCACTGATTTAATAACCGCTCCTGCTCCGTCTTTGACATCAACACGCCAGTTGCCGACACTTGAGACATCTACCGGCAGGGTGCTGTAAGCCCGCCAGCGTTTTCCTTTGACCGGTAGATCGGCTTCCTTAACCACCTGACCGTTCCGTGTCCAGACATGCTTGATTGTTGCTTCGCCAGCGTCATCTGATACGGTACGGGTGAAGCAATACAGCGCCTTGACCGTGCGATGGGAAATACGATGAACTGCATCAATCGGTTTACCCTTTGACACCTTGGTGGTGACTGCCAGTTCAGTAATACTAAGTGAACCAGCCCACAACGGGACTGTCAGACCAACCACAAGCAGTGCACACAGAACCGATAGCAGCTTTTTCATCATACTACCTCCCGTCGGAGAATCAGGTACGATAATCGGCGTTGATGCTGACGTACTCATGGGAGAGGTCAGAGGTGTACACCGTTGCGCTTCCTTGCCCCAAGCCAAGATCGACCCGGACATTAAATTCCTTTTTACGCAACACCTCAGTACCCCTGGCCTCGGCATCACCACCGTTGAAGATACCGGCCTTAGCCATACAGACATCATCAAACCAGAGTGCCAGCAGATCAGAGTTGACCTTGGCACCTGAATAGCCGACTGCCGCAAAAATTCGGCCCCAGTTGGCATCCTGCCCAAAAAAGGCGGTCTTGACCAACGAAGAATTAGCAACCGCCATGGCAGCCCGCTTGGCATCGGCATCAGAATCAGCACCGCTGATACGGATCTCCACAAACTTGGTGGCGCCTTCACCATCTTTAACAATCAGTCTGGCCAGATCCAGCAGAACCTCATCAAGCAGACGAGCAAACTGATCAGCCTCAGGCGTCCCGGCAGCAATTACCGGCGTTCCAGCAGCACCGTTGGCCAACAACAGACAGGTGTCGTTGGTGGAGGTATCACCATCAATGGTAATGGCGTTAAAGGAGCGATCAACACCACGACGGAAGATACTGTCGATCAAGGCAGGATCAATCGTTGCATCAGTCATCACAAAGGAAAGCATGGTAGCCATATTGGGCATGATCATGCCAGCACCTTTGGCAACACCGGCCACGGTATAGCTGACACCGTTGACACTGCCAGTACGCTGGGCAACCTTGGGAAAGGTGTCGGTGGTCATGATGGCCGCGGCCAGGTCATCAATTGTGGCACTGCCGCAACCAGCCACCAGAGCGGGAATGGCAGCGGTCAGGCGATCCATGGGCAACGGCACCCCGATCACGCCGGTGGAAGAGACCTGCACCAGTTCTTCTGTAATACCCAACCCTGCTGCCAGCAACTGACTGGTCTTTTGGGCATCCAGCATCCCTTGAGCGCCGGTACAGGCATTGGCATTACCGCTGTTGACCACCAGGGCCTGGGCCTTACCACCAGCAATCCGTTCAGCAGAGAGCAGCACCGGAGCCGCCTTGACCGCGTTGGTGGTAAAAACCGCTGCAGCCGTTGCCGGTGTTTCGGAAAAGATCAGAGCCAGATCCTTACGACCCGGTTTCTTGATGGCTGCTTCTACAACTGAAAATTGAAAACCTTTTAAGGTCATGGCAAAACCTCTCTCAAACCGTCAGGAGTGAGAATTTTTTCGCAAGATCAAGGCTGTCGAGAACGTGCGCGGAGGCGTACACGGTCAGTACGCCGCACAAGCACGGTCGAAGACTTACGCAGATATTGCGGAAAAAGACCGCTCCATCACTTACCGCAGCATTTTTTGTATTTTTTCCCGCTACCACACGGACAAGGTTCATTCCGCCCGGCATTTTTCTGGCTCTTGGCCGGCTCGGCAGGATGTTCATCATCATTAACCGTAATAGCCTGGAACATCTTGCGGCTACGCTCTACTTGTTCTTCTTCCAGCTCATCAATGTCTTCTTCTTTCTCAATCTGAACCCAGAACACCTTCTCAACCGTTTCCTCGCGGATACGGATGATCATCTCCATAAAGAGGTGGAAGGCCTCTTTCTTATACTCCTGCTTGGGATCCTTCTGGCCATAGCTGCGCAGGCCGATCCCTTCTTTAAGATGGTCAATATTCAGCAGGTGGTCTTTCCAGTGTACGTCAATCGCCTGCAGCATCACCACCCGGATCAGATGATCCATCAGCTCATCGCCAAGGTCTTCAGCCTTGCGGTTGACAATGGCGTGGACCTGCTCCTTCAGCATGGCCTGCAGGCCATCGGCATTCAGGCGGGCGATCATCTCACGGGTCAGCTCCAGTTGCAGCGAGAAGCATCGGAAGACGGTCTCGGACAGCGACTCCCAATCCCACTCAAGCGGTGCATCCTTTTCAAAGGCATAGGCCTTGACAATATCACCGATGGTGTCATCCAGCATCTCAAGGAAGCTCTCGCGGATATCCTCACCAGCCAGGATCTCGCGGCGCTGGGTGTAGATCACCTCACGCTGCTTGTTCATGACGTCATCGTAATCGATCAGGTGCTTACGGATCTCAAAGTTGTGGGCTTCCACCTTTTTCTGGGCATTTTCGATCGACTTGTTGATCATGCTGTGGGTGATCGCCTCTCCCTCTTCAATCTTTAGGAAGTCCATGATCTTGGCCACCCGCTCGGAACCAAAGATCCGCAACAGGTCATCCTGCAGTGAGAGGTAAAAGCGTGATGAACCGGGGTCACCCTGACGACCGGAACGGCCCCGCAGCTGGTTGTCAATCCGGCGTGATTCGTGGCGCTCGGTACCGATAATATGCAGACCGCCCAGGGCCACTACCTCATCATGCTCAGTGGCGCACTGTTGTTTGAACTGTGCCAGCATAGCCGCTGCCTGTTCTTCAGTGGCATCGGGATTGGCCAATTTCCACTGTTTCAACAGACTATCCGGGTTACCACCCAGTACGATATCAGTACCACGACCCGCCATGTTGGTGGCGATGGTGATCGCCTGTTTACGACCGGCCTGGGAGACAATCTCTGCCTCTTTCTCATGCTGTTTGGCGTTCAGCACAAAGTGCGGCACCCCCTGTTTGCGCAGCAGTTCGGACAGCACCTCTGATTTTTCAATCGAAATGGTACCCACCAGACAGGGCTGGCCTTTTTCGTAATGTTCCTTGATATCCTTAATGACCGCGTCAAACTTCTCCTTCTCGGTCTTGTAAATCACATCAGGATAGTCAGGGCGCAGCAGCGGACGGTTGGTGGGGATCACCGTCACATCCAGCTTGTAGATCTTGTGGAATTCCTCTGCTTCAGTATCAGCTGTACCGGTCATACCGGACAGTTTGCTGTACATCCGGAAGTAATTCTGGAAGGTAATGGTGGCCAGGGTCTGGTTTTCACTCTCGATCCGCACCCCTTCTTTGGCCTCCACCGCTTGATGCAGACCATCTGACCAACGCCGACCCGGCATCAGGCGACCGGTAAATTCGTCTACGATCAGAACTTCGCCATCTTTAACCACATAGTCCACATCCCGCTTATACATGGCATGGGCACGCAACGCCTGATTAACATGGTGCAGGGTCTCGATATTGCGGGGATCATACAGGTTCTCGATCTTGAGCAGTTTTTCAACATTGGAAACACCCTGCTCAGTCAGCGTGGCACTCTTGGCCTTTTCATCGATGGTAAAGTCACCGGTATAGATCTTTTTCTTGCCAGAGATGGTATTGGCCTCAACCTCTTTGACCTCCCCCTGTACCAGGCGGGGAATAATCTGGTTGATGATGTAGTATTTGTCGGTGGATTCTTCCGTTGGGCCGGAGATGATCAGCGGAGTACGGGCTTCGTCGATCAGAATCGAGTCAACCTCGTCAACAACGGCAAAGTTAAAGCCACGCTGCACATAGTCATCCAGTGAGAACTTCATGTTGTCGCGCAGATAGTCAAAACCGAATTCGTTGTTGGTGCCGTAGGTGATATCAGCTGCGTAGTTTTCACGTCGTTCCTCATCGGTCAGACCATGCAGGATCACACCGGTGGTCAGCCCCAGAAATCCGTAAAGCCGCCCCATCCATTCCGAGTCCCGCCGTGCCAGATAGTCGTTAACCGTCACGACATGTACGCCCTTGCCGGAAATGGCGTTCAAGTAGGCTGCCAAGGTTGCCACCAGGGTCTTACCTTCACCGGTTTTCATCTCTGCGATCTTGCCGGCATGCAGGGTCATACCACCGATCAACTGCACATCAAAATGGCGCATCCCCAGTTCACGACGACCACCTTCACGGCAGACCGCAAAGGCCTCAGGCAGCATGGAGTCCAGAGACTCACCCTTGCTGTAGCGCTCTTTAAACTCTGCGGTCTTACCCCGCAGGGCCTCATCGGACAGAGCCTGCATCTGTGGTTCAAGACTGTTTATCTTGGCTACAATCGGCCAAAGCCGCTTCAGTTCACGTTCGTTCTTGCTGCCGATAACCTTGCGAATCAGACTGCTGATCATTGTGTATCTCCAGGTTTTTATGACGTATGAATGGTGAAACCGACAGACTTTAGCACAAAAATATTAAAACATAAACCGTCGCATGCTGATACTTTGCAAAATCCCGATACCAACCATGGAAGTAATCATTGAAGTGCCGCCATAGGAGAAGAACGGCAGCGGCACACCAACCACCGGAAAGAGGCCGATGACCATACCGATGTTGATCACCGAGTGCCAGAACAGCATAGCCGTCACACCGACCGCCAACAGGCCACCAAGCCGGTCATTGCAGCGACGGGCGATATTCAGGCCCCAGAGAATCAGACAGAGGTACAGTACAATCAGGATCAAGGTGCCGAAAAACCCCCATTCCTCTGCAAAGACTGAAAAGGCAAAGTCGGTATGCTGTTCCGGCAGAAAACGGAGCTGAGCCTGGGTCCCCTTGACATACCCTTTGCCCCAGAATCCTCCTGAACCAACAGCAATTTTGCTTTGAATGATGTGATAACCGCTCCCCAGCCGGGAACGTTCCGGGTTGATAAAATCAAGCACCCGGTTTTTCTGATACGGCTTCATGTAGACCGCCCAGCCGAACCAGAAAAGCGGTACTGTGACCAAGGCAAAGGTTACGATGGTGGCCCAGCGGAAGCCAATGTAGAAGGCCATGGAAACAGCAATCATCACCACCAGAGTGGCAGTACCAAGATCAGGCTGTTTCATGATCAACAGGGCAGGCAGAGCCAGCAACCCCAGCGGGATCAGCATTTCCTTGACCGTCAGCCCCCCTACCGAGTGGAAATTGTTAAAGAAACGTGCAAAGGTGATCACAATGACAATCTTCATCAACTCTGAGGGCTGAATGGTAAAAAAACCGAGGTTAAGCCAACGGGTTGCCCCTAATGAGCGTTTACCCACCAAAAGCACCGCAATCAGGAGCAGCACCAGAAAACCGTAGAACCAGTAGGAGAAGTCTTCAAGAATGTGGTAGTCAAGGCTTGCCACCACCAGCGACAGCAACAGCCCAAAGGCCATCCAGTTCAGCTGCTTGATGTAGTACGGCGCCCCACCAAGTTTATAGGCAGCCGAAGCGCTGTAGATATTTAGCACCCCCATCAGACAGATGGCGCTGACCAGACCGATCAGGGTCCAGTCAAAGTTGGTTACAAGGCGGCGGTCAATCACTCTTCAGTCTCTCTCTCAGCCGGCATTTCCTGCCGTTTGACAGGCGCTTCTGCCGGTTCTTGCTCTTCCTTCTCAGCATATTTCTGTTTTGTAGGCGGTTTCTGCAGATCAAAATAGCTACGCAGGATCTTGCCGGCAATCGGAGCTGCTACCGCACCGCCACCACCGCCATGCTCCACCACCACCGCCACGGCAACCTCCGGCTTATCATAGGGGGCAAAGGCCACAAACAGGCCATGATCCATATGTTCATACTTGCGGGCTTTTTTACGGTCTTCCCCCAGTTTTACGACCTGGGATGTACCGGTCTTACCAGCTACCTTGACATCCCACAAACGGGCATTGGCACCGGTCCCACCAGGATCATTGACAACAGCGTAGAGGCCCTGCTTCACTTTTTTGAACGAGGCTGATGAAATACCGGTGGTACCAAGGGTTTCAGGCATAAACTCCTTTATAGTTTTGCCATCAGGGTCAACCACCTTCTTGACCAGATGTGGCCGGTAAATAGTCCCTTCATTGGCAACCGTCGCCACCATGGAGGCCAGCTGAATCGGTGTCATCAGGACATAGCCCTGGCCAATAGCAACCGGCAGGGTCTCACCGGGAAACCATTTTTTACCAAAGCGCTTCAACTTCCAGGCAGTACTGGGAATCAATCCTTTCTTTTCATTTTGCAGCCCTATCCCCAGCTCTTTTCCCAGCATAAATCGCTCGGCCATCGCCGCAATACGGTCAACCCCCAGCTTTTCACCCAGCATGTAATAATAGGTATCACAAGATTCTTTCAATGATTTCCGAAGATTAACTACTCCATGGCCACTCGCCTTCCAGTCGCGGAACTTGTGACCTCCCATCTCATAATAACCAGGATCAGAAATTGTGGTATTTTCATTGATGACCCCTGCCTCAAGACCTGCCAGGGCTGTCAGCATCTTGAAGGTTGAGCCGGGTGGATACTGGCCGGCTAAGGCCTTGTTCTCAAGTGGATGACGTTTATCTTCAAGATATTTCTTCCAGATATCTGTCGGAATACGCCCGGCAAAGAGCGAGGGGTCAAAGGTAGGGCTGCTGACAAAGGCCAGCACTTCTCCATTGTTCACATTCATCACCACTGCAGCACCGGCCTGCCCCCCGAACGCCTGCTCTGCTGCTCGCTGTAACCGGCTGTCAACTGTCAGGACCAGACTGTTGCCAACGGTCGGACTGCTCTCGCTCAGCACCCGCAGTACGCGGCCTCTGGAATCAACCTCAAGCTGACGGCCGCCATCGCTGCCGTGCAGCTCTTTTTCCCAGGCTTTTTCAATGCCGTTTTTACCAACATAGTCACCCGGGTTATAGTCACTGTAGGCAGGAGCATCCAACTCTTTATCAGAGACCTCACCAATATACCCCAGCAGATGAGCAGCTGAATTCTGAAAGGCATATTCCCGGATCGGCTTGACACTGACCTCTACCCCAGGCAAGCGCAACCGGTTTTCTTCCACTATCTCAACCTGATCCTGGGTAATATTCACCGCAATCACCACCGGATAGTAACGGGCGCGCCCCTTGGTTTTCTCCCAGCGTTCCTGCAGCTCAGCCCGGTCCAGCTTCAGAAGCGCAGCCAACCGGTCCAACATTCCCTCTACATCCTTAACTTCCTGGGGAATGATCGACAGACTGAAGGAAGGCCTGTTGTTGACCATCACCGTCCCGTTACGATCCATCAAGGCACCACGGGAGGCAGCCACCGGCAGAAAACGCAGACGGTTGTTCTCCGACATTGCCCGGTAGTCATCAACCTTGATGATCTGCAGATACCAGAGGCGCAGCAAAAGCAGAAAAAAGAGCACCGTCACCACAATAGCCAGTGGTATGGTGCGCTGCCGTGGCTGAGCGAGCTCTCTGACGTAGCGTTGCCCTTTGATCATTTGACAGCCCTGGCTCTGCCAAGTTCAGGAAATAACGCCACCAGAGATGCCACAAAGGCATTCATCAACAGATGCGGCAGCATCGCGGTCAGCATTGATGAAAATATGCCGTTGGCCTCTGAAAAAATCGTCAGCAGCACAGTATTAATCAGTATAGTGGCAAGGGTGGAGAGAGAAACGGTCAAGACCAGCAGCAATGCATTCTGGACATAAAGGCGGTCAGAAAGGGCTTTTAACACCAGATAGACTATCAAGAAAGAAAAGGCATTTAAGCCAAGGTACAGCCCGCTTAAACAATCTTTCAAGAGACCAAGACCGTACGCTGCCGGGAGGCTTGTGCTGACAGGTGTCCGCAAGGCAAGGAAGACCATCAGAATCAGTAGCAGATCAGGTTTATAGAGTGTCGAGAGATACAGAGGAAGTACCGATGTCTGCAGCAGCACCAACACCAGTACCAACACCGTTCCCTTCAAAAAACCGGTCATACCTGCACGCCCTTAATCACGTGGCACTCGCAGAACCACCAGCACCTCTTCCAGATGGGCAGTACTGACCGCTGGACGGATGGTTACTGTTTGGAAAATGCCATACTCACCCTTCTTGACCATGGCCACCTCGCCAATCGGCAACCCCTTGGCAAAGATCCCGCCGATACCAGAGCTGACCACCTGATCCCCCACCTGCACATCTTCGCCACGCATGGTAAATTCCAGCGAGCAGAGATTATCACCACGTCCCTTGACCACCCCGCGGGCACGTGAGCGCTGTATCATGGCAGCAATGCCGCTGGCGTGATCAGTTAACAACAGTACCCGGCTGGAGTTAGCCGTTACCTTGGCGGTCTGCCCCACCACCCCGTTAGCAGCCAGGACCGGCATTCCTTCTCGAATACCGTTCTCAGAACCACGATCTATGGTCAGTGAACGGAACCAGGGGGTGATATCCTCACCAATTACCATGGCAGCAACGGTCGGTTCCTTAACCGTCTTCCGCAGATCAAGCAAATGCGTAAGGCGTTCATTTTCACGCAGCGCTTCACCGGCTGCAGTCAAAGCACTGTTCAGCTGCTTTATCTCACCCTTTAGCCGGTTGTTTTCCTGTTTTACGTCCACCAGGTCAATATAATCATGCCAGATTCGGCCCAACAAACCACCGCTGTGGGTCGCCTGTTTTTGAATCGGGGCAAGCGAACCATTCACACTCCGTTCAAGCAGATTAGCCTGGCGTGTCCGGGAAAGGTTCAGCGAATAAGTGATCAGTGCGACCAGCAGCCCCGCAACAACCAGAATGGGCAATGAATATTTACGAAAAAAATCAAGCATAAATGTAGGAGTACCCTTCTGCCCATTTCCTCTGCCAGGCAGATCAGGAGCATGCAGGTTTTAGTTCAAGTTCAGTAACTTGGTAGCATTAACACAGGGTCGAACCCCCTGTCAAACTGCCACAATAAATTGAGCAGCAGTCAGCAGATCTGGACAGCAGGGTACCTCAGACGGCAACCTGTCAGCCGTTTCAGCGCCATAGCCGGTCATTACCAGAACGGGCCTGCATCCCGCAGCTTGCCCGGCTTCAATGTCGGCTGGTTTGTCACCCACCATCCAGGAACGGGTGAGGTCAATTGCATGATCAACCGCAGCCTGCCGCAGCATGCCCGGCATCGGCTTGCGACAGTCACAGGCCAGATTATAAGGCGGCTTGCCCTGCTCATGGTGAGGACAATAATACCAGGCATCAACCCGAGCTCCTTGGGAGTCTAACACCTGATTAATATGGGCGTGCAGCTTTTTCACATCTGCTTCGGTATAGTAGCCCCGCGCCACCCCGGACTGATTGGTGACCACCACCACCAGATAACCGGCCTTATTTAACAGCCTGATCGCTTCCACCGCACCGGGAGTAAATTCAAACTCCTCCACCCGGTAGAGGTACTCCTTTTCAACATTTATGGTGCCGTCCCGGTCAAGAAATACGGCAGGTTTAGTGTCATGAAACCTGTTTGAATTTGACAAGCTTTACTCCAATCCAGTAGAAAGAGATCTTGTTTATCATTTCCCCTGCTGCGAGGCGTTGTTATGATCAAGACCAACAACCTGAAGGTTTCAGGCATTACCCCTATTATAGCCCCGGCTGACCTGCGCCAGGTGTTCCCCATGTCAGACACCGGCCGGGAGTTTGTCTCCCGCAGTCGCGAAAAGATCAAAGAGATCCTGCAACGTCGGGATCGCCGCCTGATGGTGGTGGTTGGCCCCTGCTCCATCCATGACACTGAAGCCGCAGTTGAGTATGCCAAGCGGCTTTCCGCCCTCTCCCGCAAGGTTGATGACCAGCTTCTGCTGGTGATGCGGGTCTATTTTGAAAAACCCCGTACCACGGTTGGCTGGAAAGGGCTGATCAATGACCCGGGCATGGACGGAACGCATAACATTTCAAAAGGCTTGGGAATTGCCCGTGGTCTGCTCTGCCGTCTGACCGACCTGGAAGTGCCAGTTGCCAACGAGATGCTTGACCCGATTACCCCGGAGTACGTGGCAGACTTGATCTCCTGGGGTGCCATCGGTGCCCGTACCACCGAATCGCAGACCCACCGCGAGCTGGCCAGCGGCCTCTCCTTCCCGATCGGCTTCAAAAACGGCACCGACGGCAATCTCCAGATCGCCATTGATGCCATGATTTCATCCCGTGCCCCCCACAGCTTCCTGGGCATCAACCGTGAAGGGCGCGCTTCCATTGTTCAGACCACCGGTAACCCGGATGTACATATTGTCCTACGTGGCGGTTCACGCAAGCCCAACTACATGCCGGAAGATATCAGCCACACCGAAGAGAGCCTGAAAAAGAGCGGTCTTCATCCAACCATCATGGTTGACTGCAGTCACGGCAATTCAAACAAAGACTTCCGTAAACAGCCAGAGGTGCTGGAGCAAATCATCGATCAGGTGGTGGCCGGCAACCAGTCAATCTCCGGCCTGATGATCGAAAGCAACCTTGAAGAGGGCAACCAGAAGGTACCGGCAGACCATTCACAATTGAAGTACGGCGTATCCATCACCGATGCCTGCATCAACTGGGAGACCACGGAAAAGATCCTGCTGGAAGCCCACAAACGGCTGCAGAAACGGAAGTAAGCAAAGCATAGTCATATCCAAAGGAGCGAGGAATTTTTCGTTCTGGGTGCGGCAAACAAGGGATACTGCGGAGGCGTACCACCAGCACGCCGCACAAGCCCATGACGATAACAGCAAGCCTGGGAAGGAAAAAGACCGCTCCTATTCGTAGGTAACCTGGAGTCCTCGCCCGACTGCCGCCTTATTCAGCACACCGTTGAATTTTTCTTCTGCCCCTTCTGCCAGCATTTCAAGGAAGTTAGTTTTTTTCTTTGGCGGCAGGATGATTGATGGTTCGCCGGAGATACCAGCCAGTCGACCAGCCTCTTCAACGGCGTCAGGCAGGTTGCCCAGCTTATCCACCAGCTTAAGCGCCTTGGCCTGTTCTCCTGACAGGACACGGCCATCGGCAATCCTGCGCACCTCATCAACCGGCAGTTTACGGCCTTCAGCCACTGCCTTGACAAACTGTTCATGGGTACTGTCGATCAACGACTGGAACATGGCCCGGTCTTCAGGCGAAAGCGGGCGATCAGGTGCGCCGGCATCCTTAAAGGCACCGGTCTTGATGGTGGTGGAGCCAACCCCCAATTTTCCAAACAGCCCTTCAAGATTGGAAAACTTGATCAACACCCCGATACTTGCGGTAATGGTACCGGGATTGGCGTAAATAACCGAAGCAGGCGCTGCAATGTAATAACCGCCTGAGGCAGCCAGGCTGCCCATGGAAACGACAACCTTCTTCTTGGCAGCCAGTTTGCGGACCTCTTCATAAATCTCCTGGGAAGGCCCAACCACCCCACCAGGGGAGTCGATCCGCAGCACTACCGCCTTGACTGAATCTTTTTTAGCAAAATGGCGTAATTGTCTGATCGGTTCAGTTGAGTCAACGATCATCCCTTTGACCTCAACCAGTCCGATCCCGGGGCCGGTGACAAAGCCCTTGTCCTTGTCACTGAAAAGCAACTTGGCAAAAAGCATACTACCGGCAAAGAGCAGTACCAAGCCGAGGAAACAACCGCCTACAATCAACAGAACTTTTTTCGTAGACATACAGACTCCTGCGGCAGTAGCCGCCTTCCGAGGTAGATCAGTACAGTGCGGATTTTACTTGTTTCAGACACCCACGGCAATCAGACTGCCCTGCTCAAGGCCCACGAAGCAGCCGGCAGCTGCGACGCAGTCATACATCTAGGTGATGGAGAACAGGATGCCTCATTACTGGAGGCAGTTGACGACCAGATCCAGCTGTTTCAGGTTGCCGGTAATTGTGACCTTGGTTCAACCGCACCACGAGAACTGATCTGCACCTTTGGCAAGGTACGTCTGCTGCTGTGCCACGGAGACCGATACGGTGTTAAAACAGGGCTATCACGACTGATTGAACGGGGACAGAGTGCAGAAGTTGATGCTGTCCTGTACGGTCACACCCATCTTGCTCAATCAGTGGAACAGGAAGGATTGTTACTGGTTAATCCCGGCACCCTGGCTGCTCCTGCCTCCTACCACTCTTATGCCATTCTGGAAATAACCGAATCAGGCATTACCGCGACGATTCATCCCCTTCTGTAGCCGCCGTTTCATGTAACAACTCTTCATGTCCCCTGTGAATAGCTTTTTCAAGCCTTCTGCGTCGTGGCAGGGAAAGCAGCAGTCCTATTGGCCCGGAAAGTACATAGCTGAGCATGATTACGAACATCATTACCGCTGGTTCAGCAACAATGATGATCAGCAACACCACAGCCAGCACCAGAAAGCCAAACGGCTGCCTTTTAATCAGCTCAGGATCTTTAAAAGAATAATACTTCACACTGGAGACCATCAGGAAGGCCAGCAGATAGATCAAGGCCAGAATAGCCAGTTTCTTATAGGAGCTGGGCCAGCCGAA
Organism: Geobacteraceae bacterium; assembly: GCA_021286935.1. Taxonomy (GTDB): domain Bacteria; phylum Desulfobacterota; class Desulfuromonadia; order Geobacterales; family Pseudopelobacteraceae; genus Trichlorobacter. Next base: position 15,286 of record JAJTBI010000012.1, on the reverse strand, counting down.
ATGGTTAAACAGCAGCACGGTGGAGGCCACCATACTGGCTGCTGCCGGGATCGGCAGACCAACAAAACGCTTGCTCTCAACGGTGTTAACCTGCACGTTGAAGCGGGCCAGCCGCAAGGCGCCACAGACCACAAACAGAAAAGCAGCCAACCAGCCCAGACGGCCAAACGGCTTCAGGGCCCAGGCATACATCATCAGACCCGGTGTAACACCAAAAGCCACCAGATCGGCCAGCGAATCAAACTCAACTCCAAACTGGCTGGTACTGTTGGTCATCCGGGCGACCTTACCATCCAGGCCATCACAGATAGCCGAGATAAAGATCCAGATCGCTGCAGAACTGTAGTTGCCATTAAGCGTGGCTACCATGCTGTAGAACCCGGCAAACAGACTACCGGCAGTAATCAGGTTGGGCAGGATATAGATACCCCGCCTGATATTTTCAGGTTTTACCGCAGGCTGCGCCTCTATCTGTTCAGGTGTTTCCATAGCTGTCAGCTCCTTATTGGTGCTACCCCAACCTGACCAGGGCTGTTTCTCCCGCAACCGTCGTCTGTCCCGCGGCAACCAGCGGCTCCAGCCCTTCAGGCAGATAGACATCAACCCGCGAACCAAAACGGATCATACCGTAGCGTTGTCCCCGCTCAAGCTGATCACCCACCTCAACATAGCAGAGGATCCGGCGGGCGATCAACCCGGCAATCTGTACGAAGGCCACCCGTACGCCGTCATCATGCTCCATCACCAGACCGCACTGTTCATTTTCACAGGAGGCATGGGGATGGCGGGCATCATAGAACTTGCCCTGTTTATAAAAACGTTCCACAACCCTGCCGGTAACAGGCGCACGGTTCACATGGACGTTAAAGACCGACATGAAGATACTGATCTTCTGGCAGGCCCCCAGGTGTTCCTGGGTTGCCGGTCCAACGTAGACAATTGTGCCGTCAGCAGGCGCCACCAACAGGGAGGTATCAGCTGGCGGTGTCCGTTCGGGATTACGAAAAAATGAAATAACAAACAGGACCAGCAGGAACGCTATTCCGGCAGGAAACGCCAGAACAACAGAGTTCAGCAGCAAAGTACCGGCTCCAAGAAGCAGAAACAGGCCGACGCTGTAGGCGATAAACGGGTATCCTTCGGGGGTTATCAGGGCATTGGATGGGCGCATGAATAGTCCATTATACATAACGTAGAAAACCCCGCTCCCAGTAAGAGCGGGGTCTGAAATACAATCACAACAGCAGGTTAGTTCTTGGCCTTGTCAACAATCTTGTTCTTGCCGATCCAGGGCATCATGGCACGCAGGTTGCCACCAACCACCTCAATCGGGTGAGCGGCATTCAGACGACGACGTGCCGTCATCTCAGGATAGTTGGACATCCCTTCCAGAATGAAACGCTTGGCATACTCGCCGTTCTGGATGTTGTTCAGGCACTCCTTCATGGCAGCGCGGCTCTGCTCGTTGATCACTTTGGGGCCGGTAACATACTCACCGTACTCGGCGTTGTTGGAGATGGAATAGTTCATGTTGGCAATACCACCCTCAAACATCAGGTCAACGATCAGCTTCAGTTCATGCAGACACTCAAAGTAGGCCATCTCAGGTGCATAACCGGCCTCAACCAGGGTCTCAAAACCGGCCTTGACCAGCTCTACAGCACCACCACAAAGAACTGCCTGCTCACCAAACAGATCAGTCTCGGTTTCATCCTTGAAGGTGGTCTCAATGATACCGGTGCGGCCACCACCGATGGCGCTGGCATAGGAAAGGGCCACTTCACGGGCCTTGCCCGAGGCGTCCTGGAATACGGCGATCAGGTCAGGAATGCCGCCGCCTCTGACATATTCTGAGCGAACGGTGTGGCCTGGTGCCTTGGGGGCGATCATGATCACATCCAGATCAGCACGGGGTACGATCTGGTTGTAGTGGATAGCAAAACCGTGAGCAAAGGCCAGAGTGGCTCCCTTTTTCAGCTTGGGCTCAATTTCATCGCGGTACAGCACTGACTGGAACTCATCCGGAGTCAGGATCATGATCACGTCTGCAGATGCTACCGCTTCGGCAACAGTTGCCACCTTGAGGCCTGCGTTCTGCGCCTTGATGGCAGATGCAGAACCTTCACGCAGCGCCACTGTCACATCCACACCGGAATCCTTGAGATTGCAGGCATGGGCATGGCCCTGGGAACCGTAACCGACGATAGTCACCTTCTTGGATTGGATTAATGCAAGATCACAATCCCGATCATAATACACATTCATTGATATTCTCCTCGTATGTTTTGAATCTATCGAAATAGCGTATTCCTGTTAAAAAAACGCAGCGCACGATACTACAGGAGCCTGCCGCTGTCAATCAGCGCCTGCCCGCTGCTACCCTTTCCAACCCTTGGCACCACGACCGATGGCAACCGCACCGGTTCTGACCAGCTCCTTCAATCCCAAAGGACGCAGCAGGTCAAGAATGGCATTGATCTTGGCCGGGGCGCCGGTTGCCTCAATGGTATAGGATTTAGGGGTCACGTCAATGATCTTGGCCCTGAAGATATCAACGATCCTCAAGACTTCAGCCCGGCTCTCATCCTCTGCAGACACCTTGATCAGTGCCAGCTCACGTTCAATGGCGTTGTCTTCACTAAAATCAAGCACTTTGATTACATCAACCAGTTTATTCAACTGTTTGGTAATCTGTTCAAGGACCGCATCATCACCCCTGGTGACAATCGTTATACGGGAAAGGGATTCATCGCTGGTTGGTGCAACCGAAAGCGAATCAATATTAAATCCCCTGCCGGAAAACAGGCCCGCAACCCGGGCCAGAACGCCGAATTCATTTTCAACCACAACCGATATGGTATGTTGCATTAGCTTGTTTCCTCCAAGTCCCTAGGCGTTTAACACCATTTCATTCAACGACGCCCCTGCAGGGACCATCGGCAGCACCTTTTCTTCACGGGCAATCTTGAACTCCATGATTACCGGGCCGTCATGGGCAAAACCTTCCTTGATGACCTGTTCAACCTCGGACGGTTTATCAGCCTTCAGTCCCTTGGCACCGTAGGCCTCGGCAATTTTGGCAAAGTCCATCGGCAGCTCAAGGCAGGTCTGGGAGTAGCGCTTGTCAAAGAACAGTTCCTGCCATTGACGTACCATCCCCAGAAAGTTGTTGTTCAACACCACAATCTTGACCGGCAGACGATGCTGCACCATGGTGGCCAGCTCCTGCATGTTCATCTGCACGCCGCCGTCACCACAGACGCAGATCACCTGGCGCTTGGGGTACGCTGCCTGAGCCCCCATGGCGGACGGGATACCAAAACCCATGGTACCCAGACCACCGGATGTCAACAGGGTACGGGGCTGATTAAATTCAAAAAACTGAGCGACCCACATCTGATGCTGTCCCACGTCGGTAGCCATGATGGCATCTTCTTCTGACAGCTCACGCAGTTTCTGAATGACATACTGCGGCTTGATGATACTGCTGCTCTGCTTGTAGGAGATTGGATGCTTTGCCTTCCAGCCGCTGATATCCTCATGCCAGGCTTCCATGGCGCTGTGCTGCGCCGCAACCTTCTCGGTCAGCCCCTTCAGGCAGTCAATCATCTTGACCAGAACGTCCCTGGTATCACCGACAATCGGCAGATCCACCCGTACGTTCTTGCGGATCGAGGTAGGATCCACATCAATATGGATGATCTTGGCATGGGGCGCAAAGGTGGCAATCTTGCCGGTTACCCGGTCATCAAAACGGGCACCGACCGCCAGGATCAAGTCCGAATGGGTCATGGCCATGTTGGCGGCATAGGCGCCATGCATTCCCAGCATTTTCAATGCCAGCGGATCGCTCTCCGGGAAGGCTCCCAACCCCATCAGGGTGGTGGTAACCGGAAACTGCAGGGTACGGGCCAGCTCAGTCAATTCCGTTGCTGCATTGGCAAGAATCACCCCACCGCCGACATACATAACCGGACGCCGGGCAGCCAGCAGCATTTCAACCGCTTTTTCCACCTGCTTCTGGTGACCTTCCAGATTCGGCTTGTAGCCGCGGATCTCAATCGTCTCGGGCCATTTAAACTCAGCCTGACTGATCTGGACATCCTTGGGGAAGTCGATCAACACCGGACCGGGACGGCCGGAACGGGCAATATAAAACGCCTTGCGCACAATGGTCGGGATATCCTTGGCATGACGGATCAGAAAGCTATGCTTGGTGATCGGCCGTGTAATACCGATGATATCCACCTCCTGAAAGGCATCATTGCCAATCAGCGGAGTAGGGACCTGGCCGGTGATAATCACCATCGGGATTGAATCCATGTAGGCGGTGGCAATACCGGTAATGGTATTAGTGGCACCAGGACCGGAGGTGGCAATCGCCACACCGACCTTGCCGGTGGCACGGGCATAGCCGTCAGCCGCGTGGGTACCGCCCTGCTCATGGCGGGGCAGGATATGGCGGATCTCCCGCACATTCATCAGTTCATCATACAGATTGATCACCGTTCCGCCGGGGTAGCCGAATACCAGATCCACCCCTTCACGTTTCAGGCTTTCAAGCAGGATACGTGCTCCATTCATTTTCATGCAAAACCTCGTAAAGTCTAAAAATTATTGGGATTTCCAGTTATAATATTAATAACCGTATATTTCACATCACCGTTACCATCAACCAGCTTGCGTTGTTGGCTGACATTATCAAAAAACACCTTGTAGCAGGCACTGGGGGCAAAATTTGCATTCCAGTTACTAAAGCAAAGCTGCCCTTCCTGGGTGATGTTCCAGTTGCCTTTATTTTTCTCACCATAGGAACCTTTGCCGATCACCACGCCGCCACGGTCAAAATAATAGGTATCACCGTTTGCTGCAGTAACCGTGTTGCCGACCAGAAGCTCTTTGACCTCTCTGGCACCCAGCAGGGTTGAGCTGGAATCACGCAGGGCCGATTCATCGGTCTTGCAAGCGGTGACAGTTAGAGCCAGAACAGCGGCAGCAGCGAGAGAGAGCAGACGTTTCATGGCAGGTTCCTCCTTCAATCAATGGTTAGTAGGGAAACGGATGACGTTTCCTAGTCAGCAGTGGTCACTGCGCCGGTATAGGCAGAGGTAACCACTTTGGCGTAGCGGGCCAGCCAGCCGGTCTTGATCTTGGGCTCCGGCGCTACCCACTGGGCACGACGGGCCTCAATGGTTGCCTGATCAACCAGCAGATCAAGCTTACGGTTAGGGATATCCAGCAGTATCCGGTCACCATCCTGAATCAGGGCGATCGGGCCGCCTTCAGCAGCTTCAGGCGATACATGGCCGATACAGGGGCCGCGGGTACCGCCGGAGAAACGGCCATCGGTAATCAGGGCCACCGAATCACCCAGACCAAGTCCCATCAGGGCAGCGGTAGGAGCCAGCATCTCCCGCATACCTGGTCCGCCTTTCGGTCCTTCGTAACGGATCACCACCACATCACCTGCCTTGACAGTTCCTTCCATCAGGGCTGCCATGGCCAGTTCTTCCGAATCAAAGCAGCGGGCCGTGCCTTCAAACAACATCATCTTGTCCGACACACCAGACTGCTTGACTACCGCCCCCTTCGGCGCGATGGAACCGAACAGCACCGCAATGCCGCCCTCTTTCTTAACCGGCGCCGATAGGGGACGAATCACCTCTTGATCAACATTTTCAATACTTGCCGCCAGCTGGCGGGTGGTCAGACCAAACAGGGTCTGGGTATCAATGATCTTGTCACCCAGCTGCTTCAGCACGCCACAGACACCACCGGCAATATCCAGATCTTCCATAAAGTGCTTACCTGCCGGGTTCATGGAGGCCAGCTGCGGGGTCTCTTTAGCCAGGATATCAAAGGTCTCCAGCGGCAGGTCCACTCCTGCTTCGCGGGCAATGGCCAGCAGGTGCAGCACGGTGTTGGAAGAACCACCCAGGGCCAGATCAACCCGAATGGCGTTTTCAAAGGCTGCCCGAGTCATGATGTCCCGTGGCTTGACATCATTGTGGACCAGCTCAACAATCTTCTCACCTGAAGCAAAGGCGATCCTCCGCTTCATGGCAGAAACCGCCAGGGCCGTACCGCAACGGGGCAGCGACATCCCCAGGGTCTCGGTCAGGATCGCCATGGTGTTGGCAGTAAACAGCCCCTGACAGGAACCCATGCCGGGACAGGCATTATCCTCACAGACCTGCAGTTCCTTGGCATCGATCACGCCGGCCTTGTAACGGGCCATGGCCTCAAAGGTATCGGTCACAAAGGAATAGGCGCGTCCCTCAACACCCCTGCCGCTCATCATCGGACCGGCAGTCACGATGATACAGGGGATGTTAAGACGGGCAGCAGCCATCAGCATGCCGGGGGTGATCTTGTCGCAGTTGGTCAGCAGCACCAGACCATCCAGACGATGGGCCTCTGCCACCGACTCAACCATATCAGCAATCAGCTCACGGGTAGGCAGGGAGTAGTGCATCCCCTTGTGCCCCATGGCTATACCGTCACAGACACCGGGAATGCCAAAAAACTGGGCATAACCACCGCCACTGTGGATACCTTTTTCAATAAATCGCTCCAGATCCCGCATCCCCACATGGCCGGGAATCAGGTCAGTAAAGCTGGTGGCAACCCCGATAAAGGGGCGGTCCATCTGGCTCTGGGGAATTCCTGTTGCCTTCAACAATGCCCGGTGCGGTGTACGCTCCAGGCCCTTCTTGATCATATCACTACGCATGCACAGCCTCCTGCAAAAACTTTGTTTGTTATCGTCAAATCAAGCGGTTGGAAGAAGCATGAACACTAATATATTCATGCTTGCGGTGTCAACCGATGATTCACAACCATGTTCATCAGCAATTTGCTATTCAAACTCGGCGCACATATGTTACTCTTAAACCCAACATACTGTTATACTTGAGTTTTATTAAGCAATTCAAATAATCAGCAATTTCACATCCCCCAAGAAAGGAGTCGTACACCATGCATTTTTCTCTTATGAAACGAATTGTTACCGCCGTGGCGCTCACCCTTGTTGCCGTTACCGCCTTTGCCGAAGATATCCGCATCGGAGCCGGGGCAGCCCCGACCGAGAACATCCTGAAGCCGGTCCGGGCCGCCTTTGAAAAGACCAGCGGTATTACCCTCAACACCATCTCCAACGGCCCCAAACAGGCCTTTATCGAGCTTGAAAAAGGAACCGTTGATGCAGCAGCTGCAGGACTGGCCCTGGATGACTGGTGGGCACTGCTCAAGAAGGAAGGGGTAGCAGTGGCAAACCCCGGCGCCTATCAGGGACTGGTAATCGGCAAGGACCGCGTAGTCGTCATTACCCACAAAGACAATAAGATCCCTGCCCTTTCCAAAGAGCAGTTACAGGGAATCTTTAGCGGCAAGACCCAGAACTGGAAGGATGTGGGCGGCAAGGACATGCCGATTCTGCTGGTCTGGGGTAGCCTGATTCCCGGCACCAACAGCATGTTCAGCAAGGTTGCCCTGGGTGGCACTGTGGTCACCAAAGAAGTGCTTGATGCAACCACAGCTGAAGATGTGAAGGACAAGGTCAAGAGTAACCCAGAAGCGATCGGCATCGGCCCGGCAGCCATTGTTGATGACAGCATCTGGTCGCCTAAATCACCGGAAGTTGCCCGTGACATCACCCTGCTGACCAAAGGGGCTCCCTCAGCCAAGATTCAGAAGCTGATCGGCTTCATCAAGGGTGACGGCGCTAAACTGATCAAGTAACTGTATTCTATAGCTTTCAGGCTAAAAGGGTATCTCACGTTATGACCATAAAAACCAAACTTACCCTTAATATTGTCATTGTGCTGGGCATCGTGGCGACCGTGGTGGTGACCAGTATTTTCGGGATGCGCTTTATCAGCGGCAAACTCTCCTACCTGACCCAGAAAAGCACGCCGTACCAGATGCGGACCCTGGAGTTCCAACGGGAGATTCAGGGTGCCACCGCCACCCTGTTCAAGATCAACACCGCTGAAACCGCCCAGGAGCTGCAGAGCTTCAAGGCAGAGGCAGAAAAGGCATTGGCTGATGTCAAGGCAGCCCAGGAACAACTGGAAAGCCTGACAGCAAGCGGCGCCAAGCTGGATACCCACGAATCATTACGCACTGTTGCGTCTGAACTGTTTGAAATATCAGACGGTAAACTGAAGGCACAGGATGATGCTGCCAAGGCATCTATTGATCTGAACAAACGGATGGCCGAGGCAACGGCAAAACTGCGCCAGTTGGACAGCAAGATCCGGGCACTGCAGGGCAATCGCACCGGCGCATTCAGCAACGCCCTGGATGAATCAGGCAAGATCTCCAGCCGCCTGCGGGGTGTAGAAGCGGCGCGCCTGCAACTGAAAGACCTGCAACTGGCATTCAACGAAGTTCAACATGCCCAAAAACGACCTACCCTGTTAATTGCCCGGGGCAAGGTCAATGCGGCGATAAACAAGCTGAGCCAAAATGAGCACCTGAAAAGCAGTAAAGGTACTGTTGCTGAGATCAAACTACTGGCTGAGCGCCTTGACGAACTGCAGAAGCTGCAAGGTACCTGGCTGACCCAGAAAGATGACAGCACCAAAAGCAAGGTTGACTCGACCGGCCGTGAGATCAGTGAAAAGCTGAGTTCACTTTCCCTGGCCATTGAGCAGGATGCCATTCTGGCCGGGGAGAAATATGCTGCAGAGACAACCCGTCAGGGCACCATGTTCGGCCAATCCAATCAGGCCAACAGCATCCTGATCGCCAACTCGGAACTGATGAGTCAGGGTTTGGCCATTGAGGCCGGCTCAGCCAGATTGTTTACCCTGAAATCCATTCAGGAAATTGATGCAGCAACACCGGCCATCCGGGCAGAGTTTGCCAAGTCAAGCAAATCAGTTGCGCTGCTGGAGAAAGACCTGGTCAAACTGGGGGTTAAGGGAGAGCTGCAGATGCTGCGTAGTGCAGCAGGCGCATTGAACGGCATCCAGGGGATGCTGCTGAGTGAAAGCGGCATTGTGGCCACCCTGAAAAAACGGTTTGAGATGGAGCAGAAGGCGGTTCAGTCAGCACTGAAACTGCGTGAGATCGTCATCAAACAGGCGGAAAAAGGCAAGGAATCGGTTTCAACAGCCCGTGGCGAGCAGGAAAAGGCGATCGCCTCGGTCAACAAGATCGTCAAGACCAGCATCACCCTGCTGGTGATCATCAGTATTGCAGCTGCGGTTGCCGGTATCGTGATTGGCGCCTGGGTCTTTAAGTCTGTATCGTCTCCCCTGGCCCAGCTGATTACGGTTTCCGACCATGTTGCCGGAGGCGACCTGAAAGAGGTGCAACTGCGCTCAACCAAGGATGAATTCGGCAAGGTGCTGTCATCCATGGGCACCATGGTTACTAACCTGCGGGAGATGGCCGGCAAGATCTCCCGTTCAACCGCAACGGTTGCCAACAGCGCTGATGAGCTGGCCAACACCGCCGGAGAGCTTGAAAACGACTCCACCAGCCAGACCACGCAGATTGAACAGTCGGTCACCGCCATGACCGAAATGGTACAGACCATCCAGGATGTTTCCCAGAACGCCCTGGCCACCTCTGATGCCGCCGGCAGAATGAAAAACCTGGCTACAGAAGGCAAGCAGTCCCTTGACCTCACCTCCCATGAGCTGTGTGCCTTTGCTGAAATTGTCAAGCAGTCGGTTGCCCGGGTCGAAGCGTTGGGAGAACGGTCTTCCGCCATCAATGAGATCGTGAACATGATCAAGGATATTGCTGATCAAACCAACCTACTGGCTCTGAATGCCGCCATTGAGGCAGCCAGGGCAGGCGACAGCGGGCGCGGTTTTGCCGTGGTTGCCGACAGTGTCCGCCAGTTATCCCAGCGCACCACTGAATCTGCCGATGAAATCGCTGCCACAGTCAAGGGGATGCAGGTTGAAGTAGCCTCATCCATAACCAGCATGCAGCTTGAGCGGGAGGCGATTGACAAGATCGTGGCTGCCGTTGACAGCACCCAGATCGCCATGGATCAGATTGTAGGCAACGTGGAGCAGGTCTTTGAGATGGTACAAACCATTGCCACCGCCACCGAACAGCAGTCAGCCACGGCAGAGGATGTCAACCGTTCCATGCTTGCCATTCACCAGATCACCGGCAAGCTCTCAAGCTCGATTGAGCAGATCAAGCAGACCTCTGAGGCCTTTGATCAGCTGGCCCATGAACTGCAGCAGATGGTGGGCTGGTTCAAGCTGTAACCGGCCCGTCATCCATCATCCTGCACAAACCAGAGGGGGACCAGTCAGGTCCCCCTTCTTTTTTCACTGCCCGCCTTGAACAATCAATGGTTGGGCGGTATACTTCTGCATTCATATTCCAAGACAACGAGGGCACCATGGACCAGGTAGCACAACCAACCGTCAAGGATCTGCAAAAGTCATTCATCTACCATCTGCAGCATACCCTGGTTAAAGACAAGTACTCAGCCACCAAGGCTGATATGTACCTGGCCCTGGCCTATGCCGTGCGTGACCTGCTGGCAACCCGCTGGATAGACACCCAGCAGTCCTACTACATTAAGGATTCTAAGCGGGTCTACTACATTTCAATGGAGTTCCTGATGGGGCGCACCCTGGGTAATGCCCTGATCAACCTGGGGGTGAGGGAGGAATGGGATACTGCCCTGAAGGAGTTGGGGCTGAGCATTGAAGACCTGCAGGAGGTGGAATGGGATGCCGGTCTGGGCAATGGCGGCCTGGGACGCCTGGCGGCCTGTTTCCTTGACTCCATGGCCACCATGCAACTACCGGCCTATGGCTACGGCATCCGCTACGAATATGGTATGTTCTATCAGAAGATCGTGGATGGCGGTCAGCATGAGGTACCGGACAACTGGCTGCGCTATCAGAACCCCTGGGAATTTGATCGCCAGGAGCACCTGCACCCGATCCGCTTTGAAGGGCGGGTGGTGGAGTTTACCGACAAAGACGGTTCAAAACGTTGCTCCTGGGTGGATTACTACGAGGTCATGGCACTGGCCTATGATTTCCCGATACCGGGTTACAAGAACAACACCGTCAACACCATGCGGCTCTGGAGTGCCAAGGCCAGCCGGGATTTTGACCTGAACTTCTTCAACCAGGGCAACTACATCGGCTCAGTTGAGTCCAAGATGAAGACCGAGAACATCTCCAAGGTACTTTATCCGGCTGACCATATGCTGGAGGGAAAGGAACTGCGTCTGCGTCAGGAGTATTTCCTGGCCTCCGCCACAGTACAGGATATCCTCTACCGTTTTGCCAAAAAGCATGACAACCTGGCAGAACTGCCGGACCAGGTGGCGATCCAGCTGAATGACACCCACCCGGTACTGGCCATCCCGGAGCTGATGCGGATCCTGATTGACGAACGCAAACTGACCTGGGACGCAGCCTGGGATATCACCACCAAGACCTTTGCCTACACCAACCACACCATCCTGCAGGAGGCGCTGGAAAAATGGCCGGTGCCGATGATTGGCCGCCTGTTGCCCCGTCACCTGCTGATCATCTTTGAGATAAACCGTCGCTTCCTGGAAGAGGTGGAAAGCCGCTTCCCCGGCGACACCGCACGTCTGCAGCGGATGTCGATCATTGACGACAGTGGAGAAAAGCAGGTGCGGATGGCCCATCTAGCCATTGTTGCCAGCCACTCCATCAACGGTGTTTCAGCGCTGCACAGCGAAATCCTTAAGGATGACCTGTTTCACGACTTTTATGAGGTCTGGCCGGAACGTTTCAACAACAAGACCAACGGCATCACCCAGCGTCGCTGGTTACGCCACTGCAATCCCCACCTGTCTGATCTGATCAGCGAGGCGATCGGCGACAAATGGACCACTGATCTGGATCAACTGCAGAACCTGAAGCCGCTGGCAGAAGACAGTGAATTCCGCAAACGCTGGATGGATATCAAGCGGATGAACAAGCAGAAACTGGCAGAGCATATCTACCAACGCAACTGTGTGCAGGTCTCACCCGATTCGTTGTTTGACTGCCAGACCAAGCGGATCCACGAATACAAGCGTCAACTGCTCAACATCCTGCAGGTAGTTGCCCGTTACAACCGGCTCAAGGAATACCCCGGCCTGGAACTACCACCTCGCACCGTGATCTTTGGCGGCAAGGCTGCCCCCTCCTACACCACGGCCAAGCTGATCATCAAGTTGATCAACGCAGTTGGTAATGTGGTCAACAATGATCCGGCGGTCAATCAGCAGCTGAAGGTGGTCTTTCTGGCCAACTACAGTGTTTCACTGGCAGAAAAGATCTTCCCGGCAGCTGATCTTTCCGAGCAGATCTCCACTGCCGGCACCGAAGCCTCCGGAACCGGCAACATGAAATACGCCTTAAACGGAGCCCTGACCATCGGCACCCTGGATGGCGCCAACATCGAGATAATGGAAGAGGTGGGCAACGACAACATCTTTATCTTTGGCCTGACCACTCCGCAGGCAGTAGGATTGCGTTCATCCGGCTATCGTCCCCAGGATTACTACTACCAACTGCCGGAACTGAAGACCGTGCTGGATCAGATTTCATCCGGCATGTTCTCCCCCGGTAACACCGGTCTGTTCCGCCCGCTGGTAGACAACCTGCTCAACAGCGACTACTACCTGCTGCTGGCTGACTTTGACAGCTACATGGATGCCCAGGCTGATGTGGATCGGCTCTACATGATACCGGATGAATGGGCCAGGAAATCGATCCTGAATACCGCGGGTATGGGTAAATTCTCCAGTGACCGTACCATTGGTGAGTATGCCCAAGATATCTGGGGAATCAAGCCACAGCCGGTAGAACTAAAAGGGATCCGCCACTGGTAATGAACACGCAATCCGCTCTTTTTGATCAGTCACTGACGCCACCGCTGGCAGAACGGATGCGTCCCAGCAGCCTGACAGAGTTTTGCGGTCAGGCTCACCTGCTTGGTCCTGGCAAATCCCTGCGGACCATGATTGAGGCAGACCGGCTGCCCTCCATGATCTTCTGGGGGCCGCCGGGCTGCGGCAAGACCACCCTGGCCCATATCATTGCCCATGAAACCAGCTCACGCTTTGTCTTCTTCTCCGCCATCATGGCCGGGGTCAAGGAGATCCGCGAGATCTTCAAGGATGCCGAGACCCATGCCGCCAGCGGCACCCGTACCATCCTGTTTGTGGACGAGATCCACCGTTTCAACAAGGCCCAACAGGATGCCTTTCTACCTGCGGTGGAAAAGGGGCTGGTCACTATCATCGGTGCCACTACGGAAAACCCCTCCTTTGAAGTGATCGCCCCCCTGCTCTCCCGCTGCCGGGTCCTACGCCTGAAGCAGCTTGAGGCAGACGAACTTGCCGCCCTGCTTCAAAAAACTCTGCTTGATTCTGACAAGGGATTGGGAAGCCTGCAGCTTGCCATTGCGGATGAAGCCCTTGCCTTTCTGGCTGAAGCAGCCCAGGGGGATGGCCGCAAGGCCTTGAACACCCTGGAGGTGGCAGCAGGGTTGGCCCTGGATAGCGTAATCACCCTTGAGATCGCTCAGGAGGCGATGCAGCAGAAGGCATTGCTGTACGACAAGGGGGGCGAAGAACATTACAACGTTATCTCCGCCTTTATCAAATCCATGCGGGGCAGCGATCCCGATGCCGCCCTCTACTGGCTGGCCCGGATGCTGGAGGCTGGGGAAGATCCACTTTTCATCCTGCGCCGTATGATCATCCTGGCCTCGGAAGATATTGGCAACGCCGACCCCCGTGCCCTGCAGGTGGCGGTTTCTGCTCTACAGGCCTTCCAGATGGTCGGAATGCCGGAGGGCCGTATCATCCTGGGCCAGGCGGTCACCTACCTGGCCACCGCCCCCAAATCCAACGCCTCATACATGGGGATTAATGAAGCCCTGTCTGAAGTAAGAAAATCCGGCGCACTGGAGGTGCCGCTGCATATCCGCAATGCCCCCACCAAGCTGATGAAGGAGATGGGCTACCATCAGGGTTATCAGTATGCCCATGATTTTGAGAAAGGGTATATCCAGCAGGAGTATTTGCCGGAGAAGCTGCAGGGCCGGAAGTTTTACGACCCCAAAGGCCATGGCTACGAGAAGAATATTCTGGAGCGGATGGAATGGATGGACAAGATGGGGAAGAAGACAGAATAAACAGCTGGCATCTCCACTTCATTGTAAACAATCCTGACTGGCGTAAATTTATCTGACAAAAAGGGGAGGTCATATGACCTCCCCTTTCCATGCCAGAAACAAAAAACAGACACTTACTTTTTAGCGAACCGCTTACGGGTGAAACCAAGACCAAGCAGACCACCACCAAGGAGCAGCAAGGTGGAAGGTTCCGGAACGGGATTGTTAACTGGAGGAGCTCCGGTGTTACCCAATAGAAGATTTTCAAACATCCTGTTGTTATCAAAGCTAACGGATGAAATATTATCCCACACATTCTGATCTGTAATCAAAAAGATACTGCCAGGGCCAATATTTTCATAGGCCATCATTATTTGATTATGATTTGTACCTACCATCAGTGCCTGAGCAGGGCCACTGATATTCAAGGAGGCAAAACAAGCATAGTTGTAAGTATTAACACCAGTGGTCAATTCATGAGATAAAATTTGTCCATTACCAACTGTTGCATCATGATAACCTCCATCAGGGTAGTCAAGATTAATAGAAATATGCCCACCAAGTGCCGCAATAGCCGCAGAAATATAAGAATCCTCATTTGGAGCATATCCCCCGTGTTCACCCATAAAAGCGATCCTGCCGCCATTACCTAGGAATGTAGTCATAGAGGCAATTTCAGCAGACGTATAAGCATTGGCAGGCTGAACAGCCCACAGCAACTTTACACCCGACAAATTATTTGTATCAAGCTGACCTGAAATTATTGAAGAATCATGACCAATCAGACTGTTGTAAAAAGTATTGATGACCCCCAAATCATATCGTTCACCCCACACATTCACTTCTGTTGCACTTGCCTGGACAACGGACAACAGAAAAAAACATATTAAAGCCAGTACTTTTTTCATTTTGTTCTCCTTTCAGTTTAAGTTTCATCAAATAATTTTATCTATTAAATAAAGAGATAATCAGACTAAATCCAACCGTGCTTATTTTGACATTGCACACAACATGCCAAAACCACAACAACCTAATATAACAACAGTATTTAATGAGTTCATCCATACTTCTTTATTGTTGTGTAAAAAAACATGAACTCTCAGTAGCGTCCCAACGTTGACTTATTGATTATTCTTAACTATCTATTCATACT
>JAJTBI010000125.1 GCA_021286935.1 Geobacteraceae bacterium | reverse complement strand
GACGGTACACCTCACGGGGCATCTGCTCTTTGCCTGACAAAATCGCTTCAGCACGGCCAAGATCAATCAGCAGGTCACCACGCTCAAAGCGGCGGACCTGACCGGTCACAATCTCCCACTGACGATCCTTATACTCGTTAAAAACGGTCTCACGTTCAGCTTCACGTACCTTCTGTATAATGACCTGTTTGGCAGTCTGGGCAGCGATCCGGCCAAAATCGCCAGAGTCGATCTTCTCACCCAGTTCGTCACCAATCTCGCACTCCGGGTCCATCTCACGAGCTTCATCCAGGGAAATCTCGGTATAGGAATCCACGACCTCTTCCACAACCACTACATACTCAAACAGCTCAACCTCACCGGTATCATTGTTGTAGTGGGCCTCAAGGTTACGGGTATTGCGATACTTTTTATTGGCAGCAGACAGCACGGCCTGTTCCATCGCCTCGATCACCACCTGACGGTCGATCCCCTTCTCTTTCACGATCTGCTCGATGGCCTGCTTGAGACTGACGATTGTATCCACGGCACGAATCTCCTTATGCGATCACGGATTAATAAATTACGTACGTACAAAAAAGTTAAACGTAACGGTTTAAAATTCAAATTCAAGATGCGCCTTGGCAATCTTGTCCCAAGGGATACGGGCCTGCGGCCCTTCCTTCAGACGGATGACCACCTCACCTTCTTCAACCCCTTCGATGGTACCCAGAAACGTCTTGCGCGGACTCCCTTTTTCATCCTTCACTAGTTCTGACGTCTTGACCACAGCAAGCCGCCCTGTATAACGGACAAAATCCTGCTCCTTTTTCAAGGGCCGATTAAGACCTGGTGACGAGACTTCCAGCGTATAACGGCTGGCAATACAGTCCTCAACATCAAGCTGAACAGACAGTTCACGGCTTACTTCAGCGCAGTCATCCAGGTTCACACCTTCAGGTTTGTCAATAAATACCTGCAGCAGAAAGTTCCGGCCAACCTTTTTAAACTCAAGCTCCACCAATTCCAGCCCCATCGAATCCAGGATAGGGTGAAGCAGCTTTTCAACCAATTGAACGGGATCACCACCGGCCATGCATAAACTCCAGACAATAAAAAAGTGGGCCTTGCGAGCCCACTTTGTCAGACAGAACAAAATGTAGGCTAGGCAATACCATAGCTCCCCAATGGTTGCAAGCCTTTTATTGCCTTGAAATAATTGTTCTGAGCGAATTGACAGGAAGAATATTTATATATATAGTTTTCAAAAATTGCCTACAGACAGGATATATTTCATGGATTTTGACAAAAACATGATGTTTAGCAATGAGGCTGAGATTTTGAAGGTACTAGGTCATCCGATCCGCCTGAAGATCGTAGCCGGACTCTGCTCACAGCAATGCAATGTCAAGCATATCTGGGAATGCCTCAGCCTGCCCCAGGCCACGGTTTCACAACATCTGGCCCTGCTGAAGAACAAGGGGATCATCGAAGGTAAACGTGATGGCGTTGAGGTCCATTACAGCGTTATTCATCCCCTGGCAAAAAAACTGATTGCAGCCCTGCTGAGCACCGATCAACGCCTGCCAACCCCATAAATTACGCTATAGCTGGCCGGAACACCCCACTCGGTTCCAAAACGTTCCCTATAGATCGCTGCCATTTCATGCAGCACCCGACGCCACCCCAGCCCGCCGCCTGATGGTGGGCGGGATGTGCCTGCTCCGACCCGCTTGATTGCCTGCAGCAGATGCGGCACATCAGGATACCAAACCTGTTCCAGACCAGACCAGACCGAAACATCTCTGAATCCTGCCAACTCAAGTGCCTGCCTGACCTGTTCGCTGTTATGAAAGCGATGGACACCGGTATATTGTTCAGCGGTTTCCCTTCCGGCATTCAGCAGGGCCTGGTGCCACGACTCCCGTAACTCACAAAGCGTTCCTTCACCAAACAGGCTGAACACAAATCGCCCTTCTGGCTCAAGTACTCGCCTGACCTCTCCAAAACAGCACAACAAGCCGTCAAGCCACTGCAAGGTGGAACTGGAAAGCACCATCTGAAAGCAGCTGTCCTCAAAGGGGAGCTGTTCCGCATCGCCCTGCACCAGCCTGACGGTTGAGGGCAGCCGTTCAGCAGCCTGCTGCAACATATTAGGGGCCAGATCCAGACCGGTCAGAGCCGCATTTGGTACACGTTGTCCCAACAGTTCCAGCAGACGTCCAGTGCCGCAACCGACATCCAGGATCGTTGCATCGGCTTCAAGCGGATACTGACGTATCTGCTGCATCAGCTGCTGCAGCACCCGCTGTTGAACCGGGGTATGTTGATCATACGCCCCGGCTCCTCGATGAAAAGAACTCTGCACCCGCTTCCGATCAATATCAGCCATGCAGATCACCCACAAACGCCGCCAGATCATAATTGAACTGTTGTGCGCGGCTCAGAAAGAGCGCGTGTCCACAACCCGCATACAGTTTACGCTGGCTGTTCCGGATTGCCTGCGCTAACCAGGCAGATGCCTCAGGCAGGCAGACCCGGTCCTGTTCACCATGCAGCAACAGGGTTGGGCAGGTAACCTGAGCCGCCTCTTCCATCAGCTCTTCTTCCATCAATGCCTCAAGCCCTGCAAGGGCAGCGGCGGACTGTGGCGCAACAACCTGCCTCAACTGCTCCGCAACCTGTTGCGCAACAATCGGGTCAGCAAGTTCATGTTCAACAAACAGATTGCGGTGAAACCCTTCCAGGGCACGCTCAAGACTGCGACGCACTTTCAGGCGCATCCCTTCGGCCTCTTTTGGAGGCAGTCCGTAGGGGAAATGTGGAGCTGCTGAAAAGCGCGGGGTTGCCCCCACCAGTACCAGTCCGTCCAGCCGGTCTTGCAGGCATGGCCAGGCCTTGAGCAGGGCCTGTGCCCCCAGGGACCAGCCAACCGCAACCAAATCCCGCAGGTCAAGCTGCTCAATAACATTGATAACATCAGCAGCATAGCCGCTAAATCCGGTCACACCATCTTCCGGTAGCCCTGATTGCCCATGCCCCCGCAGATCCAGCGTAATAACGCGGTACTGCGCAGAGAGGGCAGCCTGTTGTAATCCCCAGATCGCAGATGACATGCACCAACCATGCACAAACAGGATCGGTTGCCCTGCACCGCACTCGTCATACCAGATCGACCCTGCAAAAGGCATCAGAGCACCCCCAATTCCCGGCCAATCCGGATAATAGCGGCAGCAGCCTGTTGAATCTGATCCGGGCTATGGCTGGCCATGACCGTACACCGCAAGCGACTGGTCCCTTTGGGCACCGTTGGAGGCCGAATTCCCTGCACAAAGATCCCCTCCTCCAACAATCTGGTTGAAAAGCGTGTGGTGGTTGCCGCGTCACCAATCAGGATCGGTACAATCGGGGTAGACCCATCAGGCACTTTGTAGCCTGCCTGCTGCAGGAGAGAACGCAGCAGGTTACTGTTATCAGCAAGCCGCTGCCGTAATTGCTGCCCTTCTTCTGTCTGTACCAGATCAACTGCTGCTGCTGAGGCAGCCAGCACAGTCGGGGGCAAGGAAGTGGAAAAGATCAATGAACGGGACCGGTTGATCAGATAGTCCCGCACCAGCCTGGAACAGGCTGCATAGGCGCCAAAGCTGCCCAGGGCCTTGCCAAAGGTTCCCATCTGAATCGCCACTCGCCCAGCAACACCGCAGAAATCAACACTGCCCCTGCCCTGTTGCCCCAGTACACCACCGGCGTGGGCATCATCCACCATCAGCAGGGCTGTATGCTGCTCTGCCAGATCAGCAATCTCTTGTAACGGGGCGATATCGCCATCCATACTGAAGACTCCGTCAGTCACAATCAGCCTGAGACCGTCTCCCTGGTGCTGCTCTAGCAGACGTGCCAGTGCGAGGGTGTCATTATGGGGATAGCGGATCAATCTGGAGCCTGAGAGCAGAGCCCCATCAATAATGCTGGCATGATTGAGCCGGTCAGAGAAAATGATATCCCCCCGCCCTGCCAGGGCCGCAATGATACCGGTGTTGGCTGCATAGCCACTGTTAAACAGTAGGGCTGTTTCCGTTCCCTTCCAGGCCGCCAGTTTTGTTTCCAGCAGTTCATGCAACGGCTGGTTGCCAGAGACCAGCCGAGAAGCAGCGCTGGAGGTGCCATACTGCAAGGCAGCATCAGCCGCAGCCTGTGCCAGGGCCGGGTGTTCTGCCAGCCCCAGATAGTTATTGGAACAGAACAAAAGCGCCTGTCGGTCTTCAACCAAGACCTGCGGCGTTGTTCGGTCAACCGACCGCAGGCTGCGGTACAGACCGTCATGCCGGATCTTTTCAAGCCTTTGGGATAGAAGCTGCAACGACATCGTTAACCTTTCAAAACAAATCAAAGTTGACAAGCAGATCAAAAAAAAAGGGGGGGAGCCCCCCTTCCCTTTTAAGATATTATAGATACTTCTCCAGCCCTTGAGCTGTCAGATGCTCCACCACTTTTTTGACATCCTGAGCCCGATCCTTGGGGCAGACCAGCACGGCATCGCCAGTTGCGACCACAATCAGGTCATGCACCCCCACCGTAGCGACAACGTTACCATTACCGGAGACAATACAGCCACTACTGTCAATATTCACGTACGTGCTGCAGTTGGCAACCACCGTCCCCTCTGCGTCAAGCTCCGTAACCTCCGGCAAGGCTGACCAGCTGCCCACGTCGCTCCAGCCAATATCAGCAGGAACCATCTGAACCCGTTCCGACTGTTCCATCACGCCGTAGTCAATGGACTGGCCAGCAATGGCAGCGTAGATCTCTGCTATCTGACCCGACAAATCAGCCAGTTCCCAGACATCACCAAAGGTCATCCGTTCCAGCTGTGCCGCAAGTTCCGGCATGTAGCGCTCGATCTCTGCCAGTATTGTATCAGCGCGCCAGACAAACATGCCGCTGTTCCAGAAATAGGTGCCAGCCTCCAGATAGGCAAGGGCTGTGTCACGGTCCGGTTTTTCCACAAAACGGGTCACCGGGAAAGGGCCATGGCCCCGCAGTCCCATATCTGCCTCAAGATAGCCATAGCCGGTCTCGGGACTGGTGGGTACTATCCCCAAGGTCATCAGCCAGCCATTGCGGGCAGAGTTGGCCGCCAGTTGCAGACTCTGCCGCAACCCTTCGTCGTCTCTGATATAGTGGTCAGCAGGCAGCACCGCCATTACCCCTTCCGGGTCATGGGCAGCAATAATGGTGGCAGCCAGCCCCACTGCCGGGGCAGTATTGCGCCCCACCGGCTCGGCAATCAGATCAACCGGCACCGATGCACGATACCCTGCCAGTTGACGTTCTGTTTCTGCGGCCTGCAATTTGTTGGTTATGACCAGAACCCGCTTGGGCTTTAGTGGCAGGATACGTTCAACGGTCCGTTGCAGCATGGTGGGACCATCAGTCACGCTGATAAGCTGCTTGGGTCGGGCTATGCGGGAAACAGGCCAGAAACGGGTACCGGAGCCTCCTGCCAGGATAACAATGTACATAGCGCCTCCCTACTCCTCAGCCCGCTGGTAGTCATCCTGAAAACGGACAATATCGTCCTCACCCAGGTATTCACCACTCTGCACCTCAATAATCACCAGCGGGATCTTGCCGGGATTCTGCAGACGGTGCTGTTCACCGATCGGGATAAAGGTGGATTCATTGACATTCACCATGAATTCACGTTCACCACAGGTCACCAGAGCGGTTCCGGAAACCACAATCCAGTGTTCACTGCGATGGTGGTGTTTCTGCAACGATAGCCGTTGCCCAGGCAACACCTCGATCCGTTTGATCTTGTAATGACTGTTCTCCTCAAGCACGGTGTAGGTGCCCCAGGGCCGTTCTCCACGCTCCAGTGTCATATATCAGGATTCCTTCCGGAGTTTTAGATATTGTGTAAGTGCCTCACGCCATGCTTGCGGTGCAAAGCCGGTATCAGCAACCAGCTTGCTGCAATCAAGGGTTGAGTACAGAGGACGCCGGGCAGGACGGTTCAGCTGTTCAGTGGTCATGGGCAACACCTGTACAGCAAGACCAGCCTCTTCAAAAATAGCCTTGGCAAAACCGTTCCAGGAAGTATGACCGCTGTTGGCGCAGTGGTAGGTGCCACGGCAGTCCTTATCAATCAGGGCAATGACCCCCCTGGCCAGATCCATGGTCCAGGTGGGAGAACCGATCTGGTCATCCACCACAGTCAGTTCGCTCTTTTCCTGTCCCAGTTTCAGCATGGTTTCCACAAAATTCTTGCCATGCAGACCATAGAGCCACTGGGTCCGCACCAGCAGATTATCAGGGTTGATATCAACATTTAGCTCACCGGCAAGCTTGGACTCACCATAGATGTTCAGCGGCTGTTGCAGATCATCTTCCTTGTACGGACTGCCCTTGCTGCCGTCAAAGACATAATCGGTGCTAACCTGCACCAGCTTGGCGCCAATTGCACGGGTTACCAGCCCCAGAAAGGCCACCCCTTCACCATTGACCTGCATGGCCGTCTCCGGGTTGGTTTCACAACCATCCACATCCGTGTAGGCAGCACAGTTGATCACCACCTTTGGCTTCAGGGCGGTCAAGACCTGCTGCACTGACACCATATCGGTAATATCAATGTCCGGCAGATCCACTCCCCTACCCCGCTCACCCAGCAGGCTCATCAGATCCTGCCCCAGCATCCCGTTTGCCCCCACCACCAGAATCATGCTGCACCTCCGTACTGCGATTGGTAGTAGTCACGGTAGCTGCCACTGGTGACTTCTGCAACCCAGTGCTGATTGTCCAGATACCAGTCAATGGTCTCGGCAATACCGGTTTCAAAAGTATAGGAGGGAGACCAGCCCAGATCATGTTTAAGTTTGGAGGCATCAATGGCATAGCGCCGGTCATGGCCGGGACGGTCCTTAACAAACGTAATCAGGCCGCGGTTTTCTCCCGGTTGTCTCCCCAGCCTGCTATCCAGCAGGTCACAGACCAGATTGACGATAGCGATATTCTGCCATTCGTTGTTTCCACCGATATTGTAGACCGAACCTGGCTTGGCCCCTTTCAGAATGCACTCAATGGCAGCGCCATGGTCCTTCACATGCAGCCAGTCCCGCACGTTACTGCCATCGCCATAGACCGGTAACGGTTTTTTGGCAATAATGTTGGCGATCAAAAGCGGAATCAGCTTTTCAGGAAAGTGGTAGGGACCATAGTTGTTGGAACAGCGTGAAACAAGCGTCGGCATGCCAAAGGTTTCATGGTAGGCCCGCACCAGCAGGTCTGCGCTGGCCTTGGAGGCAGAATAGGGAGAGTTGGCAGCCAGCGGCGTATCCTCCGTAAAATAGCCGGTCTCACCAAGTGAGCCGTAGACCTCATCAGTTGAGATCTGATAGTAGCGGAACTCCGGCACCACCCCCGACTGCCAGTGTTTGCGGCTTTCCTCCAGCAGCACCTGAGTGCCCAATACGTTGGTACGGACAAAGATCTCAGGACCGGTAATGGAGCGGTCCACATGGGACTCAGCCGCAAAATGCACCACTGCATCAACCTTTTCTTCAGCCAGCAGCGACGCCACCAGTGCAGCATCCCCGATATCACCTTTTACAAAACGATAGTTGGGGTTCTGTTCAACCCCTGCCAGGTTTTTCAGGTTACCGGCATAGGTCAGGGCATCAAGATTGATGACCCGGCAAGCGGGGTTTAACGGCATGAAGCGATTGATAAAATTTGAACCGATAAAACCGGCCCCACCGGT
>JAJTBI010000011.1 GCA_021286935.1 Geobacteraceae bacterium | reverse complement strand
ATTGCTTGGCCCGCAATTCACAACACTTGCTATTCGGTTTTCAAAGACCAAATCTGTCTCCGCGGCTTTCGTTTCGTTCCGTCGCAGCGGAATTGGCAAGTTACTAAATCTTTCTTCGCTTGTCAATCTCTTTTTTTACTTTTTTCTTTGCTCGTTGCTGCTGGGCAAATGTTTTCGGCGCAAAAGAGAAAGGATGTATACCTGAGACCTGTTGTTATTGTCAACGCTATTTTTAAAAAATTTCAAAAAATCTTCCTGCTCCCAGCTTATGGATCTTCATCAGATTTGTTGAACCACGGGCTTCAATAGGTGTTCCCATAATAATAACAACAATATCCCCCTTGCGCAGGCCTGCTGTCAGTAATGACTGTTCAGCCAGCGCAATCTGTTGCTCCATGCTTTCGAGCATTGTAATTGGCCGCGTACGCACCCCCCAATAGATTGAAAGTTTGCGCTGAATTTCAACCGCATTAGTAAAAGCAACAATCGGAATCGCAGGACGAAAGCGCGATATCAACGCAGCAGTGCTGCCTGACTGGGTAAATACGGCTATTGCCTTCGCTTTGAGGCTGGTCGCTGCCCTGCATGCTGCCTCTCCAACCGCCTGGGCAATACTTGGCGTCAGAAGCACAGGTGCATTCAGCCTGCTGCCATACCCGGCTGTTTCGACATCCAGGGCAATGCGTGCCATGGTCTCCACTGCGGCAATCGGATGGGCTCCTGATGCAGTTTCTCCTGAAAGCATAACAGCGTCTGTCCCATCAATAATGGCATTGGCAACATCTGAGGTCTCTGCTCTGGTGGGACGCGGATTGGTTATCATTGATTCAAGCATCTGGGTAGCGGTTATGACCGGCTTGCCTGCTCGATTACAGGCCTGGATGATCTTCTTTTGAATCAGGGGAACCTTTTCTGCCTCTATCTCAACCCCTAGGTCGCCTCTGGCTACCATAACGGCATCAGTAACTTTCAATATCTTGTTGAAGTTACGCAAGGCTTCCGGCTTTTCAATCTTGGCAACCACCGGGATATCCTTGCCTGCGCTATAGATTATCCGCTTGATCTGCTCCACATCTTCATGGGTACGCACAAACGAGAGGGCGATATAGTCAACATCCACCCAAAGACAGAAATCCAGGTCAGCCAGATCCTTTTCAGTCAGTGATGGTGCCGACACCTTAACTCCAGGCAGATTGATTCCCTTGTTATTCTTAAGCAGGCCGCCATTTACCACCAGACAGCGGGCTTCTTCACCTTCAATCGCCAGCACCTTTAGTTCAAGCAGACCGTCATCCAGCAATATACGGGCGCCTCGTGTGACATCACGTGGCAATTCTGTATAGATTGTTGGAATCCGGCCATCAGCCCCCAAGACATCGGCAGTGGTAATGACCACCTCCTGCCCCTTTTGCAACAGCATTCCGTCACCAGCCATCTTGCCGGTGCGGATCTTTGGGCCCTGCAGGTCAGCCAGTATCCCAACCTCTTTACCCAGCCTGACCGAAACCGCTCGAATGGCATTAATCAGACTGGCCTTATCTTCCAGAGATCCGTGGGAAAAATTAAGACGGAACAGATCAACCCCTGCAGCAAGCAGATCCTCAATCATTTCCGGGGAATTACTGGCTGGCCCCAGGGTTGCCACTATCTTTGTCCGGCGCTTGTTTTTGTGCATATACGGCTCCTAATCTAACTGTGGACAGCCTCTTTATGGAGATCCAGGGCAGCTTCCTTCAAGGCTTCGCTTAAGGTTGGATGGGCATGGAACTGCATACCCAGCTCACGGGCCGTCCCCTTAAAACCCATGGCAGTCACTGCCTCGGCAATCATATCCGAGGCACGGGGGCCAACAATATGCACCCCCAGCAGACGGTCCGACTCAGCATGGGCAAGCACCTTGACAAAACCTTCTGTCTCATCCATGGCCCTTGCCCGACCATTCCCCATAAAGTTGAACTTACCGACCTTGTATGGAACAGCTGCTTCCTTCAGCTGATCCTCTGTCTTGCCAACCGAAGCACCTTCAGGCCACGTGTAGACCACGCCCGGAAGGTAGTCGTATTGTACCACTGTAGCCTTACCATGCATCCGCTCAACGCAGACCACACCTTCCTCAGAAGCCTTATGGGCCAGCATGGGTCCAGGAATCAGATCGCCGATGGCGTAGATACCCGGACAGGTGGTCTGATAATTTTCGTCCACCTGCATCCTTCCATTTTGATCGAAACAGATACCGACATCTTCTGCACCCAGCCCTGTAACCAATGGCCTGCGACCAATGGCCACCAACAGCCGATCACAATCAATCTCACTGCCTTCATCGCCAGAACTGTACTGAATCATCGCCTTACTCCCCAAACGGCGTAATCCGGTTACTCTGGTATTCAGGCGGAACTCAACACCCTGTTTTTTCAAAGTCCGTTGCAGGTAATCCGCTACTTGACGATCACTGGAGGGAACAATGCCAGGCAATGCCTCCATAACGGTTACCCGTGCCCCCAGCCTGCGCCAGACCGATCCCAGTTCCAAACCGATATACCCACCACCAGCTACTACCAAATGATCAGGCACCTGCTCAAAAGCAAGCGCTTCACGGGCCGAGACCACCAGTTCACCGTCAAAAGAGATAGTGGGCAGCGGAATCGGTTCACTACCGGTTGCCAGCAGCACCTTGGCCGCCCGCAGCAGCTGTGGCGCCTCAACCGGCTGTTGATCACCATTGGGGAAACTCAGATGAAAAACCTGTTCCACAGCGACCTGTTGCATTCCGTCAACATCCGGCCCTTTCAGGCTGGCTGTCCCGCTAAACAGGGTAATCTTATTTTTCTTGAACAGATAGGCAACACCATCGGTCAGCTTTTTCACCACATCATCCTTACGAGCTAACATGGCAGCCAGATTCAGGCGTGGTGGATCAATCTCAATCCCATGCAGGGCAAATTTATCCCGCGCCAGGGCAAAGTGTTCACTGGAGTCAAGCAATGCCTTGCTGGGAATACAGCCCTCGTTCAGACAGACACCACCCAGGGTAGCCCGTTTTTCGACCACTGCCACCTTCATCCTCAACTGACTGGCGCGAATTGCTGCCACATACCCACCAGGACCAGCACCAATTACAATTAAATCAAACTGTTCCGACATATCCCCCTCCTACTTCGGTCTAGTCTGTACAAACAGACTATCTTCATACAGTGTCAGCCCTTGTTGCTCCGCCACTCCCTTAAAATAATCCACCAGATCGAAACCGTTGATGATCTTTTGCCCAGCCAGTTGCTGTTGAATCAGATCCCGCCGTACCAGAGAGCGGGTACCATCACTAAAGCTCCTGGCTGACACTTTATCAGAAATGGCCGGTACCGGCAGGGGACGCTCAGCTGCAAACAGTTTGACCACATCGGTGCCAAAGGGAGGTTCTACCACAATATCCCAACTATCATGATCACCAGGCACCGTATGCAGACGACCAGCCTGTAACGGAATCTGTTGCTGGCCTGGACCGGGATAGAGCTGACTGACTTCGTTTTTGGCGTTGATGCCAAACAGGTAGACATACAAAGGCTTGATAACCTGTATCAGAAACTGGACCTTTTCACCGGCCCGGTAGACCTGATAGCGATCCCCCTTGGTGGTGTTCAGTTTCACCACCTGCTGGTTTGCCTGACCAGCCACATCTGCCACAGCAGCAAGTGCACCTGCTGTCTGGTTAACGGTACTATAGGGGATCATGCTCCGATCAATGGTCTCATCGGCACTTCCCAGCACCCCACCCTTCAGATTTTTAAGGGTCATGGCAACCGTTACCCTACCGGCCCCTTCAAGATAGTAGCCCTCCAGAACGGCATCGGCACCGCTGAACAGTGCAGCACTGGTATCAAGGTTTTTCACCTCTTTGGCCTTGGCTGCCAGACCGCGGGTATTGGATAACGAGCGGGTCACCGGCTGTTCTTCAAGTACCTCAAACTGTTGGCTATTGACCAGATAGTTCCTGGCCTTGGCAGTTACATATTCGGAAAACTCACTTGAATAACGGTTCTTACGCTCCACCACCGGGCTGATAAACACCTTCAGGCCGCTCTTGCCACCACCGGCCTTCTGCACCAACCGCTTCAGTCTGCTGTCCATTGACTCGCTAAAGCTCTCTTTGGGAAGCTTGCTTAGCGACAGGGCTGCCGAAAGGCTCTTGCAATTACTACTGTCCTTTGCCGGACAATATTTAACAAATACCCGCAACCGTTCACCATCACGCTGGTAGCTGGCCCCCACCACCTGATCCGCCTGCTCCATAAAATCAGCAAAACTGAACCCGGCTGCAGAGAGTGAGCTTTCAAGCTCATTTACCAGAAAGGCGGAGAGATTGGACGCTTCACCGGAAACCGCATCTTTGACATTCACTTTATCAAGATACAGCTTCCTTGCTCCGTTAGACTTTTCTTTAAGTTCCGCTGCCACGCCGGTAGCAAGCTCTTTTAACGAAGTTGGCTCAGAAGACCAGAAGGCATAAGAGTTATCAACCAAACCAACAGAAAACAGCAACAGAAGCAGTATAAATCTAACCATATATCACCTCACGACAAACAACGGGTTGTCCCGTCCAAAGTTAATAATAAGTGGTGTCTGGGGATGACCCAGTTTAGCAGAAAGCTCAGATGTTTTTTCCTGCGAATACAGGCCAAGATCCTGAACGGTTACATTACCGTCTTTCCCCCGATCAACCTCACCGCCATTTTCAATCCCCTGCAGGAGGGCATAGGTATACAGGCCATTCCCCTTGTAGCCATCCATAGCGGTCTGTACTGACCCGGCAGAGGCGTAGATGTGTAGCCCCATTTTTTTTGCCAACACCGACATCCGTGCATCGTACAGACCACTTACAATGTTGTCCACACCTCCGGCATGGCAGGTATCAAAGATAAAAAGCTGGGACAACGACTTGATCTTTTTTGATATTTCAACTATTTCGTTTGAACTGATCAGGCTGTCAGTGTTGTCCAAGCTACCGTTATAATCAGCCGTAACAATGTAATACTGATTTTGCAGCAATACACCATGGGAGGCGTTAAAAAAGATAAATCCATCTCCGTGTTTTACTTTGGTAGCAAGTTCGTTAATGGTTTTCAGGATATTCTGTTTTCCCGCCTGTCCATTGGAAAGCGTTATCAGATGGATATGCTGGGGCTTGTACAGAGTACGGGCCTTCTCAGGCAGGCTGTTGATGAAATCACGGGCATCCTTGGCAGCATATTTAAGATTGATGCCGCTATCACGATAACGGTCAATACCAACGGCAAGAATGTAGAGATGGGGTTCATCTGCTACGCGGGTGGAAAGAAAGGTAGTTGTCTGTAAAAAGCTCTGTACCGTATTGCGGGCATTAAAGGCGACAAGACCGATCTCATTCTCCCCCGAAATAGTCTCCAGCTCAACACATTCGTCAACCAGATCGCCTTTATCCCTGGTAACAGCGGCACCGCTGGGCTTCTTTTCTTTTATCGCCAGACTGCGCAGGTCCGTATACAGGGAACGGCTATTTACCTGTGCAAGCTGCAGGTGATTTACCTTTTCCTTTTTTACAGACTCACGGTAATAGCCGTCTGACTTGATCAACTTGCCGTTCTGAAACAGGCGTAACTCTCCAATACCACCTCCCACGCTTTTCACCTGATAGCAGAGTTTAGCCATGACATCTGCTGTTGTTGACGGAACCGTGGTAAAACGGATCTCAGGTGGCGGCGACTTTAACGCTTCTTCTGCAGTAAGCGTCACCAATTCTTTGATATCCTCTCCCTTGAAACGGGCCTGTATGATATCCGGCCGATAAAACACATCATACAGATTGGACATGGGAACAAATTTAGCTTCCGTATCCTTGCCCTGGTTGATGTGATAGCCGATCAGCTCTGAACTTCCCGGTGACGCATCAAAATACCCCTCCGGAATCCAAGCGACCCAGCGTTGTTGATCTGGATGGGGAAACAGCGCCAGTTGTTCTGTGCCGTCTGATTGCAGATACCATCTGATGGTTCCATCTGTCATACCGGTAATCAGAAATCTGCCGTCTTTAGAAAGGGCAAGTGACAAGGCCCCGGCAGCAACCGGCATACGCCAGATCAGCCTGCCACGTTTATCAAATTTTAATATGGCACCGGAAGCACCAATAAAAAAACTTTCACCATCAGGTGCAATACCGAAGCTCAACGGATTATTCCGAATATTTTCGAATATTTTTAGAGGTTTGCGATTAAGCTTAGGGATGACATGTTTTACACCAAAGCCGTTCCAGTTCTGCAGATCAATAAACTCTGTGGTTCGAGTGGGTAGACTGACCAGCTCATTAACATCGGTCTTTCTACCCTTGACAAAAAAGCGGGAGGCGATATCAAAAGCTGCCACATCCTGGCCATAGGGACTGTAACTGAAACGCACGACAGCGCCATCCGCTGATGTGGCAAAGAGATCGTGGTTATACTGATACGCCGCCTTTTCCATTTTTTTCTGGTAGCGGAGTTCCCCATGACGGTCCGTTTCCAGGATTCCCCAGAGATTCAGAGCAAAGAAGAGGTTGCCGTGCTGTGTGGAGAGCATGGAGATCACCTGATTCTGGGCAGGAATGATAAAGTTGGATACAGCTCCAGCCCCCCCATCATCCCAAATAAACACTCTTTTACCCTTACCGCCACCGGCGCCTGGCTGGCCGGCTGCATACAGATAGGTACCATCCATTGACCAGGCCACGCTACTAAGCCCAAGATCTTTCTTCATGCGGGCAGCAGGTGTAAGAACCCTGCCGGAAAAGTCTGCAAGCTCAACCAACTGAATACGGGGCACAGCAGAGAATCCGATGGCAATCCGGTCACCTCGAGGATTAAAACGACAGGATGCCGGGACTGAACCATCTGTCAGCTCAAATTTACGCGGATTTTGATCTAACGAAGATTGATACAGATGCAGAACACCATCACGGGTAATTACCGCCATTTTATCTACTGAAGACAGGTCTATGCCTTCGACTGGCGACGAAAAACTATGGCGTCCAAGCACTGTAGCGTCTGCAAGATTGATAACCGCAACCTCACCGATCTTGCCGCCTGCAGCGACTATCAGTTGTTTTCCATCACGAGAAAAACGTATATCTCGAATAACCATGCTACTACCAGCTACCCGTTTTACCATTCGACCGGTTGCCAACTCAAAAAGATAGACAACATAGGAGTCCTGCCAGCTTTTGCCGGTATTACCACCAGTGGCAATCAGACTGCCATCAGGTGATAGAGCGACGCTATTCAACATTCCTTCATGCTCATCACCTATCGGAACACGCAAGGTCTTCAAAAGACGGCCAGTGCCTGTTTCCCAGACCCGAACGGTTTTGTCTACCGAAACAGTGGCAACAATCCTGCCCAGTCTGTCAGATGCAGCCGCATCAATTCTGCCGACATGCCCACCTGTCTCGATCCTTAAAACAGGATCTGTTGATGGCTCTAGGGCATAGACATTCATGACGATCAGGCACAGTTGCACCATCCCTATCAAGAGTATACTGGTCTGTCGTAACATCCGGTTTTGTCCTCCATCCAACAGCCTGGCTCAATGATAAGCAGTCTACCACAAAAATAAAAAAGCGGGACACCGAAGCATCCCGCTTTTCTTAATAGCTTTCTAGCGCCCATGTTACTTCAAAAACTCCCGCCCAAAGGGAGACATCTGCCGCAAACGGGCAATGATTGGGGGCAGTTCCTTGATCACCGCTTCAATTTCAGCATCAGTAGTGTAACGGGAAAGCGAGAAACGGATCGAACCGTGGGCACAGGTAAACGGTACCCCCATGGCACGCAGCACATGGGATGGCTCCAGTGACCCGGAGGTACAGGCACTGCCGGAAGAAGCGCAGATACCCAGTTCAGACAGCAGCAGCAGAATTGCCTCCCCTTCAACAAACTCAAAGGCAATAGAAGTGGTATTCGGCAGGCGATCTGCGCCCCCCCCGTTGATACGAGCGTGGGGGATAGCTGCCAACAGCTCCTTTTCAAGTCGCTCGCACTTGGCCTTAACCGTGGTTTTCTCTGATTCCATAAACTCACCAGCAAGTTGGCAAGCCTTACCCAGGGCAATGATGGCAGCAGCATTTTCAGTGCCGGCACGACGACTCTTTTCCTGATGTCCACCAACCATCAGTGGGCGGAACGGAGTGCCTTTACGCACATACAGGGCACCAATCCCCTTGGGGGCATGCAGTTTATGACCGGACAGGGAAAGCATATCGATCTTTGAGGCAGCCATATTAATCGGAATCTTGCCTACTGCCTGGACAGCATCAGTATGAAACTGAGCGCCATTGGCCTTGGCAATGGCAGCTGCTTCTTCAACCGGAAAGATCACACCGGTCTCATTGTTGGCCCACATCAATGAAACAATGGCGGTATCATCATCAATCGCCTTTTTGTACTCCTCCATATCCAGTCTGCCCGCACCATCAACACCGATCTCGGTAACCCTATACCCTTTGGTGGTCAAGTTGCGGCACTGGGTCAGAACAGCCGGATGTTCGACCCGGCTGGTGATGATATGGCGACGGTCCGGCAGCACCTCAAGGGCAGAGCGTATCGCGGTATTGTCACTCTCGGTACCGCAGGCAGTAAAGATAATCTCATCAGGTGAGGCCCCCAGCAGATCCGCCACCCGTTTGCGGGCCTCAGTAGTCTTACTTTGCACCTGGCCACCGAAGTAATGCATGGAACTGGGGTTACCATACAGCTCACAGAAGTACGGCTTCATCTCCTCAAAAACCGCTTCATCCACCTTGGTGGTGGCGTTATTATCCAGATAAATTTCTTTCATCATCATACCTCCTGAACACGCAGGCCGTCATAGACCAGCTCACGTAATTTCATTTCCACAAATTTCGCGGTATTACCAGAGGAGGCGCAACCGGCACAAGCCTTACGGAAGGCAATCTGGACATGGTCGCCATCAATATCAATCAGCTCAAGATCGCCACCGTCGGCACGCAGCATGGGACGAATATCCCGCTCCAGCACTTCCTGCACCAGTTGCATCTTCTTCAGGTTTGAAAGCTTGGGCTTGGCAGCGGCCTCTTTTGCCTGTCCCAACACCTCGGCAATCAGCTCCTTGATTTTGGGGATACAGCTACCGCAGGCCCCACCGGACTTGGTAAAGTTGGTGACCTGCTCTGAGGTGGTCAGATGATTATCAGCAATCACTTTTTTCAGAAAGGTATCGGTAATACCAAAGCATTTACAAACCAGGGTGCCCTCGTAGTCAGGATAGGCATGGCCATGATCATGCTCGGCATCATGGTCAGGCACTTCAAGTCCACGGTACTTAAAGATGGCAACTTCCAGCGCTTCCTGCCCCATCACGGAACAGTGCATCTTCTCTTCCGGCAGACCACCCAGAAATTCAGCAATATCCTGATTGCTGACCGCAAGGGCCTCATCCAGGGTCTTGCCTTTAACCATCTCAGTCAGGGCAGAGGAAGAAGCAATGGCACTGGCGCAGCCAAAGGTCTGGAACTTGGCATCAACAATTTTTTCCTTATTGTCATCCAGCTTCAGATACAGCTTCAGGGCATCGCCGCAGGCCAGGCTACCTACTTCTCCGACAGCATCGGCATCAGGTATATCCCCCACGTTGCGGGGGTTCAGAAAATGGTCTTTAACTATTGGTGTGTAATCCCACATAGATCCTCCATTAGAGTGCTTAATTGATATTCATTTTGTTTGTACAATAATTACCAGACCTGATCATAGCAGGCCTTGATGAGGCAGGATTTGTCCTGCATCAATTTTGTTAAAAATCAGCCAAGGATAAAACTTCTACCAGCTGCCATTACTTCAGTCAGACGCGCCTCAGAAGATGCCTCGCCGTAGAGTCTGACCACCGGTTCAGTGCCGGATTTACGGAACAGCATCCAGGAACCGTCTGACAGGATCAGTTTCACCCCGTCAACGGTAATAACATTAGTTACTGCAGTGCCGGCAATTTCCTTAGGCACCGCTGCTACCTTGCCGGGATAGGCAGCCTCCAGTTCCGGTGAGAGCTTCAGGTTGTCACGACGGGTAATAAAGCGCCCGACTTCGCCATACATCCTCTCAAGCAATTCCCGTACCGTCTTACCTTCACGGGCCACCATCTCAGCCACCAGGAAGCAGGCCAGGATACCATCCTTCTCAGGCACATGGCCCTTGATAGTGAGTCCGGCACTTTCTTCACCGCCGATCACAATCTTGTCCTGGGTAATCAGCTCTCCGATATATTTAAAGCCAACCGGTGTCTCATAAATAGGCACACCATGTTTTTTTGCTACGGCATCAACAAAATGGGAAGTTGCGACACTGCGGGCCACACCACCGGTCAACTTGCGAACACGGATCAGATAGTCCAGCAGCAGGGCAATAATATAGTTTGGCTCAATATAGGTGCCATCAGCATCCAGGATGCCGAAACGGTCAGCATCTCCGTCAGTGGCCAGACCAAGCCGGATCGTCGGGTCATTCTTCACCAGCGAGATAAAATCCGGGATATGCGACTCAGACGGTTCTGGGGGTTGTCCACCAAAATAGGGATCAAGATGATCATTGATAATAGTATAGGGGATGCCAAGGCTCTTGAGCGGCGCATCCAGATAGCCACGAGCCGTACCATACAGCGGATTCAGGCCCAGCTTGCCGATGGTTTTAAGAGCATCAAAGTCAACCTTCTGCTCAAGAGCGGATAAATAAACAGAATGGGGGTCAATCATCTCCAGCAATCCACGTTTTTTTGCTTCCGACGGAGAGAGCTCGCTGTAACAGAAATCCCCCATCATCTCATTGGCACGCCTCTCAATCTGCTTGGTGGTCTCAGGCAAGGCTGGCCCCCCCCAGGAGGGAGAGAACTTAATACCATTATATTCAGGCGGATTATGGCTGGCCGTAAAGTTAATCCCACCAGCTGCACCACGCCGCAGGATTTCAAATGCAATCACCGGCGTGGGGACATCCCGGCTACACAGCAACGCCTTGATCCCGGAGCCTGCCAGCACCGAAGCAGCCTCTTCCGTGAATCGTTTGCCCATAAAACGGGTATCACAGCCGACAATCACCCCTTTATCTGCCTCACCGGTAGATTTAAGGTAGTCTGCGATGGCCTGGGTAACAATCTTGACATTCTCAAAGGTGAAATCTTCACATAGAATTCCACGCCACCCGGAAGTGCCGAATGCGATATGAGCCATGATCCCTCCCCCAAAAGAAAATAAGACAGCTTTTATCTTGTTACGCTACTATAGAAGCAGAGCCAGCGTCAAGTCAAACGGCACACAAAAATCACCGCTTGATACATTTTTATAGACAGTTGGAATAGTTTTTGGTATTGACTTTTTCTTTTCAGAATTGCTACAGTTTAAATTCAGTTGAACTGAATCACTTTGAGGAGGATGAAGTATGCAGTGTCAAACCGTGCTTCCCGGTACCGAGTGTACCTTCATGGCAAAGAGCGGATGTGTATTCCCCGAAGGTTCCTGCCAGACCGTGGTAGAGAACTGCGAGGGTTGTGAACGAATTGTTGAAGGCAGCATCGGTCAGGTCTGCGGCGCCTATCCCGCACCTGCCAAGAAGTGGGCAAACGGCATCTGTAACTTTGCTACCCACGTCAAGGTAGAGATCAAGATCGAAGACCTCAAGGTCAACCCGCTCAAGGCTTCCAAGAAGGCGTCCGGCGGCAAGAAGAAGTAACTTCATCCATACATTCTACAAAAAAAGGGAAGCTCTATGCTTCCCTTTTTTTGTACCTGTTCAGGAGACAACCATGTCCTTTACCAGCCTCACCTGTCCTGCCTGCGGTGCAGCGGTTAAACAGTACCGTAACCCGCTTCCCACAGTGGATATCATCATTGAACTGGACAACAAAATCGTCCTGATCAAACGAAAAAATCCACCCCATGGCTGGGCTCTGCCGGGCGGATTCGTGGATTATGGTGAATCTCTTGAGGCGGCTGCAATTCGGGAGGCTCTGGAAGAAACCGGACTGACAATCCGTAACCTGCAACTACTTGGCTGCTACTCTGATCCGGCCAGAGACGAGCGGATGCATACCATTACGACTGTCTATATAGCCCAGGCAAGCGGCACTCCCCAGGCTGCTGATGATGCTGCAGAACTGGCTCTGTTTCTTCCAGAGCAGCCTCCCTCCCCGCTCTGTTTTGATCACGCCCAGATATTGGCTGACTACCGATCCTTTAAGGCCTCGCGTCCTTGAGCCAATTCACCAATACACTTTTGACGCAGCACCTTTAATGCCTGTTCTGCAGGAAGCGGGCGACTGATCAGGAATCCTTGCACCTGGTCACAGTTATTATCCCGTAAGAAGTCCATCTGTTGTTCTGTCTCGACACCTTCAGCAATCACCTTCAGGTTGAGACTGCTGCCCATGGCAATAATTGCCGATGCGATCGCCGCGTCAGTGGAGTTATTCTCCACATCCCGTACAAACGATTTATCAATCTTCAGGGTATTGACGCTGAAACGCTTCAGGTGCGACAGCGATGAATAGCCGGTACCAAAATCATCAATCGAGATATGAATCCCCAAA
The DNA here is from genome assembly GCA_021286935.1 of Geobacteraceae bacterium. GTDB lineage: Bacteria > Desulfobacterota > Desulfuromonadia > Geobacterales > Pseudopelobacteraceae > Trichlorobacter. The sequence goes on along the minus strand of JAJTBI010000011.1, from coordinate 41,227 downwards.
CTGGAAATTTCATTAAGCACCTCCACCGCATAATCAGGATTCTGCATAATCACGCTTTCAGTAATCTCAAACTCAAGCAGCTCACCCGGCATACCTGTTTCAGCAAGAATTGTACGAACCGTTTCCACCAAGCGACTATGTTGCAGCTGATAGCCGGAAAGGTTGACCGCCACCCGCAGCCCCTGCATGCCATCCTGGCGCCAGGCCATATTTTGACGGCAGGCCTCCCGCAGTACCCACTCACCAAGATCAACAATCAGGCCACTTTCTTCCGCCAACTGAATAAACTCGGTTGGTGCCAGCAGACCTAATTCAGGATGCTGCCAACGTACCAGCGCTTCGGTTGCTACGATACAATCGCTTGAAACATCCAGCTTTGGCTGATAGTACAGTCGGAACTCACCACGATCCAGCCCCCGCCGCATGGAGTTAGCAATGGTGAAACGGCGGGAGGCATTCTGGTCCATGCCGTTGTTATAAAACTGAATATTGTTACGGCCTAACGCCTTGGCATGGTACATAGCGATATCGGCCTTCTGCATCATGGTCTCTACATCATCCTCATCATCTGGATAGGTACAGATACCGCCGCTGGTAGTTACAAACAGTTCATGATTGCGAATCATAAACGGCTGAGCAAGCTCAATCAGCAGGTTGTCGCACAGTGAGCTGATATCAGCCCGGTCAGCAACATTCAACATCAGAACAACAAACTCATCACCACCGATCCGCGCCACCGTGTCGGTTTCACGGAAGCAGCCTTTCAGGCGCTGGGCAATCATCCTGAGCAGATCATCTCCCACGGCATGACCAAGGGTGTCATTGATAATCTTGAAACGGTCCATATCAAGAAACAGCAACGCAAAACGGGAATGCATCCGATGAGCAAGCGCTCGGGCCTGCTGCAAGCGATCATGCAGCAGAATACGGTTAGGAAGCCCGGTCAGCACATCATGGTGCGCCAGCTTGATCAGCTCTCGCTGGGCAAGGTTCCGTTCTGTAATATCGTGACAGACCCCCCAGATCATCTGGTCCGGCACCTCTTTACAGCAGGTCGAGAGACTTACCTCAAGATCCAAGGTCCTGCAGACAGTTGGAGAAACCAGACGCATTTCAAAATGACCGACATCTATCCGTTGTGTCACTTTTTCAAACTGACGTACCAGCAGCCCTTTACCCTCCTCATCAGTCAGACTGAAGAGACTGGCTCCATCTGATAACGTTTCCAGTGAACCGATCATATCCTGCCCCACCTGATTCAGGTACAGCAGAGTACCGTCCTGGCGACAGCAAAAAATAAGGTCATGTGCAGTGGCAATAAAGCCGGTCAGGGCCTCCTCACTCTGCTTGACCTTCTGATGATCGGAACGGATCTTCTCCATCAGGAAGGCGCCAAAAAAACGACACCACCGTATTAACCCCGGCAACCCAGAGCCACATCAACAGCTCAAACAGAATGTTGGGGCTCTCCTCCTCCATAAACGGCATCCTGACCGTTGCAATAAAATCAAGCTGTTCAGCCACGAGGAGCAACCCGTAAAGGGCGGCCCCGATCATACCGATACCCCAGACCTCCCGTTTCTTTTCAAACAGAAAGGCTGACTCAAGTGAGATCAGCAGATAAGCAGGCCAGAGCCAACTGACGACACCGCCACTCCAGTGAATTGCAGCGGTGATAAACAACAGATCAACCAGCACCTGCAGATAGATCACCAGTCTGCAGTTTTTCCAGATACGGCAAGGGAGTGAGGTCAATGGAAAGGCAATTGCAAAAAAGATTGCAGCCGCCTTTAACGAGAAGCTCCATTGTTCAATATGGAAGATCGGCAGATCAATATCAGGGGCAAGGAACAGTTCGGCCAGCAGCACATAGCAAAATAACGCAGCCAACATGGCCCAACGCAGTTTGACCATCAGCGAGACGCGGACACATTGTTCCACCAGCCGTTCTCCGATAGAACGGTGACGAACATCAGGCTGAATCAATTGGGACAGCGAATCAAACCAGGTAGCATCTGGTGACAGACTGTTTTTTTGAGAAGTTTCGGGGGTCATGACGGAAAGAACTTCAGCTGTGGTCTTGAGATTATCAAGCCCAGCTCAGCTGCCAGTTGATAAAAACGTTCAAGTCCAGCCAGGTGAGCTTCATCCAGTTGATAGGTAATTGCATTACGCCAGTAATCAGCCAATGCCTGGACACCAACCCAGGCAGCCTCCGGCGCCTGGGCAGCCAGCAGCTCGGCATCAGGTATAATCCGCTCGCGGGCCTGTTCCAGCAGCCTACTGAACTGAGTTAATGCAGCTTCTTTTCCTGCAGCTGAAGTCCCGTTAACCAGCCAGAGTGCATAGACAAACGGCAGCCCCGTCAGCTCCATCCACTCCTGTCCCAGGTCATAACAGTGGACAGCAGCGTTACTGGAGGCGGCCTGCAGGGCACGATCACCAATCAGGAGTAGCCCTGGAGACTGTTGCAGTGCATCCTGCCACGGCAAGGAGGTTGTTTGTAACGAACAACCGGATAAGCCCCAGCGTTTTGCCAGTAGAATCTGCAGCAGAATCACCGATGTTGCCGATTCACTGGTCACCAGCAATGGTTCTCCTGCCAACTCCTCCACCGGGCGGGTGGTAAACAGCAGCACGCTTTTAACCGCACCAACAGAACCGATACAATGCCCCGGTAAAATGGCATACTGGTCTGCATGACGGGAAAATTCGATTGAAGAGGAAATACAGATATCAATGTCGCCACTAGCCAACTTTGCATTCAGGCTTGCCGGTACACCATGTACAATGGTGGTTATCTCACCCGGCAGCTTCTCTTCAAGCTGCATAAAAAGCGGCGTACAGTTGGCATAGTCAATCCGCCCGATTCTCAGCATCAGTTCACACTCTTGTAAAGGGCATCAGGATCAAGGGTAACCAACCGCACCTGTTCTTTGGAAAGGATTTCACCCGTTGCCTTCCAAAGCTGGGTAGTGGCGTTGGCATAGGCAACCTGTGCCTTAATCTGGTTGTTTTTTGCAGTGGCAAGGTCGTTTTCCACATCCAGCACATCTTTGGTCGTGGCAAGCCCCACTTCTGCTTTACGTATAAAGGCCCGTAACCGTTCTTCAGCAAAGGCCCGTCCCCGGTCTGCCACTTCAAGCTGTTTGTAGTTCGCCTCAATAGCCCGGACTGCAGAGCGAACCTCATTAACAATCAACTCTTCCTGATTTTTTATCTGCAGCATCGACTGATCAAGTTTCAAACGATTCTTACGATATTCATTTTCAGCCGCCCGGTTTCCCAACGGATAGCTGAAGGTCAGCCCCACTCCCCAGGCTGGATAATTGCCCGAAGAAAGACGATCCATATCCCGGGGATAGGTATCACCAAGACCGGCAGTTGCAGCAGAAGCAGTAAGCAGCAGATCAGGACGGGTTCTGTTACCGGCAACCCTGGTTTGTAACTCAAGCAGTTCCAGATTTCGCTTTAACTCCTTTAATTCAGGACGGTTGGCCAATGCACGCTTGATTTCGTTCTGTTCCGACACCTCATAACGACCTTTTGAGGGCACCTCAACCGCTTCGATCAGCTGTCCCTGGGGAAGCTGGAGCAACTGTGCCAGCAGATCAACCTGGTCCTGCACCGCCCGTTCAGCATCAATCAGCTCTTTTTCACGGCTGGCCACCCCGAATTCGGCATTCAGCGTCTCCATGGCTGGCATCACACCTGCCTTGACCCTGGCCTGGGTCTCGCCCAGTATCCGACGGGCAAGATCCAGTGAGACCTTTTTAACCCCCAGTTCCTCCCGAAGGCTGTAGAGCTTGTAATATTCCGTTCTAACCTGCGCCACCACACTAATCAGTTTGGCACTCAGTTTTTCAAGGGAGGCGTCTTTGGTTAATCTTGCTGTATCAATGGTCAATTCTGTCGCTTCACGACCAAAGTTTTTGAGCAACGGCTGGCTCAGGGTCAGACCCAGGTTTGATTGCCAGTAAGAGGACAAACCGCTTGAAGTTGAAGCGATATCTGAGGTCAAATAGCTATTATTAAACCCCAGCGATGCAGTACCCCCGCTTGCCAGCAACTGGCTAATGCCAGCATTCAACTGCGTATTCCGGTTCCAGTATTTCCCCGTGGCCTGATTGCCGGAATAGGAAGTTGTGTCGCTGTAGTTTGCCTGCAGAGTCAGGACAGGATTATAGATCCCTCGACTCTTCTGAAATTCAGCTTCCTGCTGGGCCGGATTATAAAGTTCCACCCGCAGATCAAGATTTTTCTCCACAGCCATTTTCACGGCATCAGCCATGGTCAACCGCACCGGCTCAGCCTGCAGACAAGCAACAGCCCCAAAACTGAACACCACAAACAGAGCAGAAATCACCTTCACTACAGGACACCTCGCTACGCTCTACGAATTTCCCGTCAAATGCAAGATGGGCGGGATTTTCATCCCGCCCATCTTATACCACACTTGCAAACCGTTTTACACTTCCTTGTCTTCTACATAATCAGCGTAATCATCAGCTGACATCAATGTCTTCAATTCATCCCGATCTTCAAGCTCAAGCTCAAGCAGCCAGCCACCATCATAGGGGTCATCATTCAGTAATGAAGGGGCATCCAGCACTTCTTCATTTACCGCCAGCACCGTGCCGGTTATTGGTGCATACAGTTCAGCAACGGTCTTGCGGGCCTCAATGGAACCCATTGAGTCCTCCTGCTCCACCTGATCGCCCTCTTCCGGCAGCTCCACTGCAGCGATGATACCCAACTCTTCCTGGGCAAAATCGGTAATCCCCACCACCGCCCGGTTCCCTTCAATCCTCAGCCAGACATGTTCTTTAGAATATTTGAGTTCTTCCGGGAATTCCATAGCCTACTCCAGCACAATCCGATCAAGGAATGACGTATCAACATTGCCTTCGATAAAATCCTTGTTGGTCATGATCCGCTTATGGAAGAAGATGGTGGTCTTGATCCCCTCAATAATATACTCGTCCAGAGCCCGGGCCATACGGCGGATCGCATCTTCGCGTGTCTCGGCATGCACAATTAGCTTGCCGATCATGGAATCGTAGTGGGGAACCACATTGTACTGGTCATAGACGAATGAATCAACCCGTACCCCAAGGCCGCCCGGTTGATGGTAGGCAGTAATTTTGCCGGGGCAGGGAGTAAACTTAAACGGATCTTCCGCATTGATCCGGCACTCAATGGCATGGCCGGTAATCTTGATATCCTTCTGCGTGTAACGCAACGGCAGGCCCGCAGCAGAACGGATCTGTTCACGAATCAGGTCTACCCCGGTAATCATCTCAGTTACCGGATGCTCCACCTGAATACGGGTGTTCATCTCCATAAAGTAAAAGTCACCACTCTTGTCCAGCAGGAACTCTACCGTTCCCACACTGGAGTAGTTAACCGCCTTGGCAGCCTTGATTGCAGCATCGCCCATCGCCTTACGGGTTTCAGGAGACAGCACCGGACAGGGAGCCTCTTCAATAATTTTCTGATGACGACGCTGGATAGAACAATCCCGCTCTCCCAGATGGATACAGTTACCATGCTTATCCGCCAGCACCTGGATCTCTACGTGCCGTGGTTCAACACAGTATTTTTCAATATAGACATCAGGGTTGCCGAAACCGGCCTGCGCCTCTGCCTTGGCAGTGGCATAGGCGTTGGCAAGGGTAGCCTGAGAATGCACAATCTTCATACCCCGACCACCACCACCGGCAGTGGCCTTGATAATCACCGGAAAACCGATCTGCTTGGCAATCTTGACCGCTTCATCAACGGTCTTCACGTTTTCCTTGGTACCGGGCAGGATCGGCACACCATGCGCAATCACGGCCTGGCGGGCAGAAATCTTATCACCCATGACCCGCATGCTTTCAGCAGAAGGACCGATAAAGGTGATACCGCACTGTTCGCAGATCTCGGCAAACTTGGCGTTTTCAGACAAAAAACCATAGCCGGGATGAATCGCCTCGGCATCAGTCAGCTCAGCTGCGCTGATGATCGCATTAATATTCAGGTAACTCTGGCTGCTGGGGGCGGGGCCGATACAAACCGACTCATCGGCCAGCTTCACATGCAAAGAATCGGCATCGGCAGTGGAATAGACCGCCACCGTCTTGATCCCCAGCTCTTTACAGGCCCGGATAACCCGAATAGCAATCTCACCACGGTTGGCGATAAGGATTTTATGGAACATTACCTACTCCTAGATCTTTTCAATAACAAAGAGGGGCTGACCAAACTCAACCGGCTGGGCGTTTTCAACACAGATCTTGACGATCTTGCACTTACATTCAGCCTCAATCTCATTGAAAAGTTTCATCGCCTCAACCAGGCAGATAACCTGGCCTTTCTCAACCACCTGCCCTACTTCTGCAAACGGTGCCGATTCAGGAGAGGCTGCACGGTAGAAGGTACCAACGATCGGAGAATTGATGGTCTCACCAGTCACTTCCGCTGCAGGAGCAGCGCTTGCTACGCCAGCTGCAGCAGCCGCAGGAGCGGCAACTGGTGCGGCCATGGCAGCAGGGGCCTGCATATAGGCAGGAGCAGCAGCCATCTGCACGATCTCAGTGCGCTGACCACGCTTGATCACAATTTTTTCTTCTGCGTTGTCCATCTCAAATTCAGTAATATCGGTCTCGGTGATCATCTTTATCAACTGCTTCAGGTCTTTCACTTCCATGTCTATTCTCCTTCTCTTAGTAGTTACAGTATTAGTTCTACACAATGACAAGCTGCTTTGAAACCTTGGCCAGCAAACGGCAGCCGTCTGAGGTGACCGCCACCGTATCTTCAATTCTCACACCACCAAAACCGGGGATATAAATGCCCGGTTCAATGGTGAACACCATACCTTCTTCCACAACCGCATCACTACGCGGCGAGATAACCGGCTTTTCATGGATATCAAGGCCAACCCCATGGCCAAGTCCATGACCAAAATACTCACCAAAACCTTGTGCCTTGATATAGTCACGGGCCAACGCATCAAGCTCCCGGCAGCTGATTCCCGGTTTTATTGCAGCAATGGCCCGGTCATGGGCATCAAGTACCGTCTGATAGAGCTGTTGTTGCCGCGTATTGATTGAACCGACTGCCAGCGTCACCGTTTCATCAGAATGATAACCATCCTTGATAGCCCCGAAATCAATCGTTACCAGCTCTCCAGCCAGAATAGCCTTATCCGATGCCCGGCCATGGGGCATTGCTCCACGAATACCAGAAGCCACAATAAAATCAAAGGCACGGCCATCAGCACCGCGACGGCGCATCTCAAACTCTAGCTGCAAGGCAAATACATCTTCGCGGATACCTGGCTGCAACAGAGGCAGAACTGCTTCAAACGCAGCCGAAGCCAGGCCTGCAACCTGTTCCAGTTGCTCAAGCTCACTGACATCCTTGCAGTTGCGTACGGTGTCCAGTTCTGGTCCCAAGCCTACCAGAGTTACCCCGGGCAAACGCACTGCCAGCCCCTGATGCTGCGTTACCGTGGTATGGGATGCTTCAAAACCGACTCTGTACCCGCCAGACTGTCGCACTAGGTCAGCAATTGCCTCCTGACGCTGCGCCTGCTCAACCAGTAGAAGATCAGCAACCTCTTTACCGGCCTGCACCGTATAGCGGGAGTCACAGATAAACCAGCCGCCTTCCGGAGAAAGCAGTAGCGCCCCTTCTGAGCCACTGAAGCCGGACAGGTAGCGCAGGTTGACCGGATGTTCAATCAGCAGTAAATCCAGCGCATGTTCTTCAAAGAACGGCAACAGCCTTCGGCGTCTGCTTTTTAGCATAACTGAAAGCAGCCCCTCAACCGAATTCTTACAAAGCTGAAAGTTTCCAAGAAGCCCCTAGACTAATTTTTAATATGATTAAAAAGTGCGCGCAGACCGAGCAGGTAACTATCCAGACCAAAACCGCAGATCTGGCCCAAGGCAAGGGGGGCCAGATAACTGTGATGCCGGAATTCCTCCCTGCGATGGATATTGGAAAGGTGAACCTCCACAAAGGGAAGTCCGATAGCAGCCAGGGCATCACGTAGGGCAACGCTGGTGTGGGTATAGGCTGCAGGGTTAATCAGTATACCGTCGTACTTCTCCGGTGCCTGCTGAATCGCATCCACCAGGGCACCTTCACTGTTTGATTGAAAAAAGCCGAGCACGGCTTCAAATTCAGCCCCCAATGCCTCCAGAGCACCATTGATATCATCAAGGGAGAGGGTGCCATATATTTCCGGCTCCCGCTTACCCAGCAGGTTCAGGTTCGGACCATGCAGCACCAGAATCCGCATAACTAGCCTACCGCCTCAACCAGTTCCAGGGCCTTGGCACGCAACAGATAGCGCGCCTTACCCAGATTACCTTCTTTGGCAAGCACAAAGGCAGCAAAAAACTCATCATTCAAGACCCGGATAATCATACGTGAGTTGGCGGTGGTGATGGTAATTTCTTCCATCTCACCAGCTCCTACCACCTCTATCGTACGCCTGATCTCCTTGATAACCGTCCCATACTCAACCGCCATGGTTTGGACATCAAAGCCGGCGTCCCCCCGCTGCACCTCATCAATGGCAATACAATCGTACCCCATCAGCATAACGGCAAACGCACCTTCAACCTGTTCCAGCATTGAGGTTAACTGATCTCTTAACGACATACCCGTAACCTCCTGATGTTCTCAAGCCATCCTTCCAAAACAGTCACCGCTGCCTGCTGGTCGGCAACTCCCTCTACCGGCAGATTCGGCGATACAGAAGACAACTCCGCTGCAACAGCAGCAGCCTGCCCTGATTCAGCAGCCACTTCAGCCTGTTCCAGCTCCTTAAGACGGCTGGCCGCTTCCTGATTGCCCGGATCTACAGCAACAATCCGGCGATAAATTTCTATCGCCTTATCAGAGAATCCTTGAGACACGTACAACTCTGCCAGGGTTGAGGTATTGAGCGGATCATGACCATCCGTTGCCTCAACGACTGCTGCAAGCTGCTGTTCAGGTACTGACCAGACAGCTTCAAGCGCTGTCGGAGAAGGCACTTCCTCAGGGGTAACAGCATTGATGCCTGACCAGGGATCTTCAACGGTACGGGCTACCGGTTTAATCCGTTCAACCAGCTCACCAACATCCTCCGGCTCCTCATAAATATCGGCCTCGGTCAGTTCAATCAATTCAAGATCATCATCTGAAAAGGCAGCAACTTTTTGCTGCAATGCCTCCAGCTCAATCCTGGCCGACATATCATCCGGATGAAAATCAAGCAGGGTCTGAAGCGCCTGAAGTGCTGCCTGTTCATTGCCGGACTCTTTATAGAGCCGAGCCAACAGACGCTGTGCCTCGGCATGGCCGGGAACAGCCGTTGCCACTGCCTCAAGGGCACGTCGACACTCATCGACCAGCCCTTTCTGGTGACAGACTCTGGCCAGTGCCATCTGCCCGTCAGCATAGCCGGGATGTTTGCTAACCCCGGTCCGCGACACAGACAAGGCGTCATCAAGCAAACCAGCACGCAGATAGACCTCCGCAAGGGGGGCAAAACAGTAAGAGGAAGGATCACTTTTCAGACGTTCCTCATACATCTTGATTTCACTCCAGAAGGACTCCGTTGACGACTGCATAGGCGCCTTTACCTCCCTGAGCAACAGGCTTCGGCCAATTGGGCCGGGGTAACGTGATGAAATACATAGGAGCCGATACCACGATTACAAATGAACTGCAGGGTACCGGAGCGATTTTTCTTATCTTTGGCAAGAGAGCTGATCAGCTGATCCATCGCGACCAGCGGAGCATCCGTTGGCAGCCCCAACTGCTGGATCAGCATGGTTATACGATCAACATCACCGGCTGTACAATATCCTTCACGCTGTGACAGCAAGGCAGCCTGGACCATACCGATGGCAACCGCTTCTCCATGCACCAGATCCCGGTAGCCGGACAGGGTTTCAAAGGCATGTCCCAGCGTGTGGCCGTAGTTAAGCACTGCCCGTAAACCGCCTTCGCGCTCGTCCTGTTCAACCACCCAGGCCTTGATTTCGCAACAACGGGCGATGACCCGCCCCAACAATTGCGGATCACGCTTCAGCAAACCGTCTACTCTGGTTTCAAGTAGCGCAAACAGCTCTGCATCCAGTACGGCTCCGTACTTGAGTACCTCGGCCAATCCGGCACAATAGTGACGTTCTGACAAGGTTTTCAAGGTACTTACATCAGACAGGACCAGATGGGGTTGATAAAAGGCACCGATCAGGTTTTTACCTAAGGGATGGTCAATACCGGTCTTACCGCCAACACTGCTGTCCACCTGGGCCAGTAACGTAGTCGGTACCTGCACAAACGGAATACCGCGCAGAAAGGTGGCTGCTGCAAATCCGGCCAGATCACCGACCACCCCGCCCCCAAGGGCAACAATAAATGAACGGCGATCCAGACCTGCCCCAAGTAGACTATCATAGACATGGTTGAGAGTTTCACTGGTCTTGAACTCTTCACCATCAGGGATCTCGATCACCACCGGAGAATAGCCCGCCTCTTGCAGTGAGCCTGCAACCACAGCTGCATATAACGGAGCAACCGTCGAATTGGTAACCACTGCAGCAGTCCCAGTAAGCCCGACTGCCTTGCAGGCAGCACCGATACCGGGCAACAGGCCTTCGCCAATGCCGATGTCGTACGAGTGGGAATCAAGCTGGATAGTGATGGTTTTCACAATGCTCCTGGGCACTTTTCTACATAGAATGCAAGGATTTCAGCCACAACATCTTCCAATGTTTTCCCGGTGGTGTCAATTCTTATGTCGGCATCAGCATAAAACTGTTCACGCTCAGCCATAATCCGTTCAATTCTGACATCGAGCGCTTCGTCACCTTTCAGCAAAGGACGGTCATTCGCCTGAGCCAAACGCCTGACCAGGACATCAACCGTTGCAACAAGGTTTACCACCAGACCGCTAGCACGCAGCAGCCTGCGGTTTGCCTCACGGATTACCACACCACCACCGGTTGACAGCACCATCCCCTGCTGCCCAACCAGCGTTGAAAGCAGTGCGGTCTCACGGTCTCTGAAGGCAGCTTCTCCATCATCAGCAAAGATCTGGTTGATGCTCTTCCCTGCCTGCTCAACGATCAAGGCATCAAGATCCTGAAACTGATACCCCAACCGCCTAGCCAGAAGCCTCCCCACGCTGGTCTTGCCGCTCCCCATTGGACCGGTCAGGATGATCGAATCAGGCATCAAAAATCCCGCAGACCGGCCAGATAATTATCACGGTTGCGGCGAATCTCGTCTAGCGAATCGCCACCGAACTTCTCAAGTAATGCCTGGGCCAACTCAATCGCCACCACCGCCTCGGCCACCACCAGGGCAGCCGGTACGGCACAGGTATCGGAACGTTCAACTGATGCCTCATACGGTTCATGGGTGGCGATATCAACTGACTGCAAAGGTGTGTACAGGGTTGGGATCGGCTTCATGGCAGCCCTTACCACCAGTGGCTCACCATTGGTCATGCCACCCTCCAAACCACCGGCATGATTGCTGGGACGCTGGTACGGAGTCAACTCCCCCTGCTGCAGCCGGGCAGGATTCCAGGTAATCTCGTCATGTACTTTAGAGCCGGGACGACGGGCAGCCTCAAAACCGAGCCCGATCTCAACCCCTTTGATGGCCTGAATACTCATCAGCGCCATGGCCAGACGGGCATCCAGTTTACGATCCCACTGCACATGGCTTCCCAGGCCTGGCGGCAGGCCCAGTACCTGCACCTCCACCACACCACCCAAGGTATCGCCAATCGCCTTGGTATGATCAATCAGTCGCTTCATCTCCAGCTCTGCAGCAGGATCGCAGCAGAACATTTCAGATGCGGCTGCCTGCTCCCACTGTTGCGGATACGGCTCTGCAGAAGGCTTTGCCACCACCCCGCCGACTTCAGCAACTACGCCACCGATCCGGATGTCAAGGGCATTCAGAAAAGCACGGGCCACAGCCCCTACCGCAACCCGCACGGCAGTCTCGCGGGCACTGGAGCGTTCCAGAATATTGCGTACATCCCGGTGACCATACTTCATGGCACCGCACAGGTCAGCATGGCCGGGACGAGGACGGGTCACCGCCTCAGCCATCCCCTCATGCTCAGCCAGCGGCGACATCTTCTCCAGCCAGTTTTCCCAGTCACGATTTTTAACCACCAGAGTCACCGGAGAGCCCAGGGTCTTACCCCAACGGACACCGGACAGGATATCAGCCCGATCCCGTTCAATCTTCATCCGGTCACCACGGCCGTAGCCCTGTTGACGACGGGCAAGCTGCAGATCAAGCAGTTCTGGAGAGATCGCCAGCCCGGCAGGAAGGCCTTCAATAATAGCCGTCAACTGGGGACCATGGGATTCACCAGCAGTAATATAGCGCATACAAACAACTCCTACTTTGATAGATAATGGCCGGAAGAGTAGCATTCAAGCGTCTCAAGGGCAAGAAAAACCCCCGGTAACTTGACAGCAGACCAACCTCACCGTATAGTTCTGCCATGCCAGCCCTGACCCTGCCCATAGGAACCGTTAAAGCCGCTGCAACAGCCTACAGCCGTGATGCCATGGTTGGACTGCTCAAAGAGCTGTCTGACACCGCTTTCACCGGCTACCTTGCGATTACCTCCGGTGATCGCCTGTTTCTGCTGTTTATCTTCCAGGGCACCCCTTATTCTGCCGGACTTGCTGTTGGTGAAAAACCGACACCTCTGACTATCACCAATTTTTCCGCACAGATAGCAACTATCTGTGACGGTTCAGGCACCATATCCCTTCATGAAACCGACCCGGTACTGCTTAAATGTATGTTGGTCTTTATTCAGGATGAACCAGCAGCAAAAGGCCCGGTCAACCTGATCAATCTTGACGGCATGGTAAACCAGATCAAGACAAATGAAGCGGATGCGCTGGTGATCCTTGAAAAAGACGGCTGCTGTAACTTCTTCTTTTTTCTGGATGGAACCAAGACTGCTGCCTACTGGTCTGACGGACTGACCGAAGCACCGGATGGTCTGTCTGTCGATGAGCAGATGCTGCTCTACGCCTACCAGGAAACGACCATCCCGGTAACAGCCACCATCTATCAGACATTGAACACAATGAAGTCAAAAGACTCTTCCAATATCTCGCTGGAAGCCCTGGTACGCTTATTTGCTGCTGTTGAGGATACGGAGCAGACCATTGCCCCAGGGAAATTATCAGTACAGCACCATGATCAACTGAGACTGAAAGTTCAGGAAGGTCCTCAGGCAGGGGCTGACCTGGGCGGTTCACTCCCCTGCGTACTTGGCAGGAAGGAAGCTGATATCATTATCAACGACCCGATGGTCTCCAAACGTCATGCAGCCATTCAGGTAATTAACGGCAAGCTGATGTTGATTGATCTGCATAGCACCAACGGCACCACCCTCAACAACGAACCGATCACCCAACGGGAACTGAAACAGGGTGACCGGATCGGTGTCGGTCAAACCGTACTTCTGGTGACGACCCTCAACCCTTCGTAAACAGCCGCTTCATCCCGGCCATCAGCCCCTTCTCTACACCGGCAGTCAGCAAAATAACTGATATATTGTCCCGACCGCCACGTCCATTGGCGCAGGCCACCAGCTCTCGACAGGCAGCTTCCGGGCTTTTGGCAACACCGATCAAGGCCGCAATTTCTTCATCCGCCACCATGCCGAACAGGCCATCAGAACAGAGCAACAGACTGTCTCCAGGCTGCAGTTCCAGCTCATTCAGATCCACCTGTACCGTTTCTTCCTGACCGATGGCTCTGGTCAGAACGTTACGCCCCTTGGCAGACAGTGCTTCATCGCGGCTCATTAACCCGGCCCGTACCTGTTCCTCAATCCATGAGTGATCCTCGGTAATCTGCTTGAATCTTCCCTGATGCAGAAGGTAGGCACGGCTATCCCCTACATGGGCAATGGCCACGCGGTTCTCCGTAACCGTCAAGGCCACAATGGTCGTACCCATGCCACGCCACTCCGGCTTGGAGAATGCCGCCTCAAACACCGCCTGATTGGCAAAGCGGACCGCAGAACCCAGCAGATTAGCTGCCTCAGAATGAGCTGCATCCGCCTCACCCACTAACGCTGCATGTCCCTTGGCTGCCATCTGCAGATAATCCCGCATGGTATCCAGACAGATCCGGCTGGCAAATTCGCCTCCCTTGTGGCCACCCATACCATCTGCCACGGCATACAGATGCAGGGAAGGTTCTAACAGGATCGAATCTTCATTATGGGGCCGTACCTGGCCCACATCGGTTAATCCAAAAGCAGTCAGTTGCATAGGTCTCACCCCAACTTTGCCAGACACATCTTGACATGCTCCACCACTTCCCGTGCGTTCTGATACCGTTTCGTGAGATCTTTGGTAATCAGCCGATGGGCGATATAGGCGCAGCACTGCGGAATATTCGGATCAATCTGGGTGATCAGTACCGGTGGTTTGTTGGCTATGGCATACATCAGGGCCGCAATACTCTCACCGGTAAACGGTTTCTGGCCGCAGAGCAGTTCGTACATGGAGGCACCCAGCGAGAACAGGTCAGAGCGTCCATCCACCTTCTGGCCAGCCACCTGCTCCGGCGACATGTAACTGGGAGTCCCCAGCACGGTGCCGGTTTGGGTGGCGGATGAGGTGGTAATCCGGGCAATACCGAAGTCGGCAATTTTAACCGAACCATCCTTGAGCAGCATGATATTGGCCGGTTTGATATCACGGTGGATAATCCCTTTTTCATGGGCAAAAGCCAGACCCTCGGCCACGCTGCCGATGATCTTCAGCAGATCCTTAACCGGCAGCAGTTTTTCCTTTTTGATGTAGGGAGTCAGGTCAGAGCCATCCAGCAGCTCCATGGCAACGTAGGCCAGATCCTCTTCCTCACCGACATCATAAATGGTCACGATATTGGGATGATTGATGGTACCGGCAGCCTCAGCCTCACGGAAGAAACGTTTTTTGGTGTCATCCAGCAGATCTGGATCAACCTCTTCAAACCGCACGGTCTTGATCGCCACCAGCCGGTTGATCTTGGGATCTTTACCCAGATAGACCACCCCCATGGCACCCCGGCCCAGCTCCTTCTGAATCTCATAGCGGCCGATGGTGGGGGCAGTAACCACCCCGCCGGGACCGGCAATAATGGTGCCCTCACGTCGCCCGGTGCCACCAAAGATCATAGTCTCGCCTGCCACCTTCATGGTGGCGATCCGCTCTTTGATATCCTTGTAATCCCCGGCGGTCAGGATATGCTCATACACGGCAGCAGATTTGTTGAACATCCGCTTGCGCTCAAAATCCAGAGCCAGGTTGTAGAGCAGATCCTTGATGGTATCGTCTTCAATCGGACACTTGCGGAACTTCTCAAAGGCCAGATCCAGCAACCCCTGCCCTTGGAAAGAAAGACCAAGCATCTTGTTGGTCTCGATGCTATCACTCTCCACCAGCTCATTACGCTGCTCCGTCATCCGGTAGCGCATGGAGACCAGGGCTGTATAGCCGATGGCCATCAGCAGGGTCGGCCCCACCATGCCCAGCCAGATCCCCTGCCCGGCAAACAGCCAGACCGCAGCGCCGTTCCAGCCTAACAGCAAACCTGCTGCAATAGCGGCACTCATGCCTGCCTTAAGACGTGGCAGCGCCAGGGCCAGGAACAGCCCAAACAGCAGCATGGCCCCCAACTCGGCCCAACGCACCCATTCCGGGCGGGCAATCACGTTGTTGTTCAGCAGGTTCTCAATGGCAGTGGCCATCACCTCAATACCGGGATAGGTGGATTGGAAGGGGGTAACGGTAAAACCGGCAATGCCGGTGGCCACCGGACCGATCAGGACGATCTTGCCCTTGAAGGCCTCCGGTTTAACACTGCCTGAAGCCACATCAAAGAATGAGTAGGTGGGGAAACTGCCAAAACCACCGTTGTAACTGATCAGCATCTGGCCCCGCGGATCAACCGGAACCGAAAGCCGTCCGGCTGACAACCGCCCGCCGGAGATCTGCAGATCCTTTGGTGCTATCCGCAGGTAGGTCAGTGCTGACTGGAGGGCAAAGGAGGGAAACAGGCGACCACGGTAGTAAACCACCAGCGACTCACGCCGCACCGTACCGTCACTGTCCGGCAGGATGTTAATATGCCCCAGGGAAAGTGCCTTGTCGGCAAAGGCCGGGATCGGCGCAGCCACCTCACGGGCCTGTTGCAGGCCAGCCGGGCTGCCCTGCTCTTTTGAAGCCTTTTTAAGATACTCAGGCAGGTTGGGGTCCGGGTTGCCGGCCTGTTCCCCCAGGGTAAAGAACAGCGGCAGCAGCACCTTGTTGGTGCTGGCCAACGATGCAGTCAACAGGGCATCATTATCCAGTCTCTTTTCAGACTGGCTGATGGCATCCAGCACTGCCGGACTGCCCCCCAGTTTGACAACAGACTCACGCAACGCCTTGATCTCTTCCAGCCCGGAGTTCTTGTCCGCCTCAGTATAGAGGATATTAGTGCCGATCAGGGCCGGTTCGTAGGAGGCGATCTGGGCGGTCAGTTCTGCCATGTAGCCCCGTGGCCAGGGCCAGCGTCCCAACCGTTCAATACTGGCATCATCAATGGCCACCACCACAATCGGCGCAACCGGTTTCTTGGCCCGTAACCTGGCCCGCAGATCATAGGTTTTGTATTCCAGCAGTTGCAGCGGATACCACTGCACCGTGGTCGCCACGAGCATCACCAGGGTGACAATACCGGCCACCAGCAGATGAGCATGTTTTATCTTAGGCATTTTCATAGTCACCCCAAACAGAGACATTTCATAAAATCAGCCTGCGACACTAATCCCACAGGCTTGCAGGTAAATCCGCGCCTGAAGCCAGGACCGCTGCCAGTCCCGGATCGGCAAGAAAGGCAACCACACCATTACTCAGCTCAATACTGCGCCCCATCATCGGCTGCTGCTTCATCGCCCGGGCCAAGGTACAGAATGCCGTATCCATGATCGTTTTACGGGTAGTATCCATTGGAACGCCCTGGATCGTTTCAGTCTGATCCGGGTTCAATGTTGCAAGGCAAGCCTCTTTATCCAGCGACGTCACTGAACGGCAGACCAAAGGGCGCACCGGATAGATACTGCATCCCCCCCGTGCATCAATAAAGGGACAAAGGATCTGTTTGTGTATCCGCTCGCTGTCTTCCATCCAACGTACACGCAGGGCATGGCTCTGCAGGCGCTTCAGCTGGGCATCACACGCTGCGCCGACACAATGCATGGAAAGCCAGACCGCAATGGCAACCGCTTCAGGCAACAGCACCGATACATTCAGGACACAACAGTGGGAACACCCCAGCTTACAGGCCACCGGCCTGTGTCCAGCAAGATTTTCAGCCAGGTCTGTATAGGCTGACATGGTGGCGGCAAAACCGGAGGTATCATGTACCGTTGCCAGCAGATCAACCGCCAGCCGGTACAGCCGGCTCTCCACCTGATGCAGTTGTATCGCTGTGTCAGACATATTTCACCCCGCCTTGGTATCCAGCATCTGCTTTACTCTAACCTAAAATCAATAATCTGCAAGGCTGCCCCTACTCTTTTACCGACGCCGCCGGTGGCATCACCTGTACTGATCGAATCCACGGCTCATACCGTTTTCCCACAGCCAGATCAACCTGATAGCGAAGCGTCTGCTTCTTTGTAGAATCCGCTGGCGTATACGGCCAACCATACTCATCACGATACGGTGCAATCTTTCCACTGCCGCTGGTTAGCCGCCGCAACTCCACGCTAAGGTCACGGGGCAGATGAATCTGAGACACCAGAATACGCTCTACATAACCGGTAAGCTTGTGTCTTTGCTTTGATTGCTGTTGATCTGCGGCCCTATATTCCATTTGTAACCGTACCAAGGCAGGCAGGATCAGGTAATGAGCGGTATCAGCATACTTCTGACGCAGCAGTTTAGGGTCCCTACCCACATCCACCGCAAACAGATGCGACTCCTCCACAAGTTGCCGACTGATCTGTTTCAGCTCCCAGCCCCGGTTTTTCTTTTCACTCTCAGTGCCGCCGGT
Source organism: Geobacteraceae bacterium (assembly GCA_021286935.1). Taxonomy (GTDB): domain Bacteria; phylum Desulfobacterota; class Desulfuromonadia; order Geobacterales; family Pseudopelobacteraceae; genus Trichlorobacter. Next base: position 23,152 of record JAJTBI010000011.1, on the reverse strand, counting down.
TACTGTTTCAAGCTCCCGGTACCGGGCATGCTGTTTTTCCTTCCAACGCTGCCAGGCAGCCCCCTCAAGCTCAAGTACCAGGTAGGCGCGGTGGGGCAGTTGCTTACGATAATACCGCTCCGCAGCCGGGCTGTCTGGAACAGGTGAACAATCAAATCCCACTGCCTCAAGATGCTTCTGATCAAACCAATCCTGAACAGCATCACCCTGATGACGCCAGACCAGGTGCAACGACAACCCACTGTTCTCTGTGCCACCGCCAGACAACCGTAATTCCCGCTCGGACAACAGCATCCGGGCCTCGGGCTGACCGGAACGGTTCCAGGCAACGCCCCCCAGAATCACAAGATTTACCACCACCACCAGACTAACTGCCAGCCAGATGCCGTAGCGCCTCATGGCGTCACCTCCCGCACCAGACCGCGCATCCGCTTTAACAGCAGTAACAGACCAATGGCTATCCCGCCCAGCACCAGAAAGAAGAGATACTTGGGCATCCAACGCCACCACCAGTCAAAAAACTTGGTGTAGAGGTTCAGCACAAAAAAGGTGCTGCCCAGATTGACCAGATGGGGAAAGCTGTTACGAATACCGAACCAGATCACCCCTGCAGCAACGACAAAGCTGGCCACCTGATAGCCATGTTCAATCTGTTTGGACTCAAACGAAAGATAGCTTCCGCCACCCCAGTGGGAAAGCACCAGTAACGAAATCAACACCACCAGCATGCCATACAGGCGGTAGACCCCGGCAAAATAGCGATGCAGACCGCCCGGCAGCCAGGCAGCACCAAAGAGTATCAGACCGGCGATCATGATATTTTCAGGCCGTTCACCAAAGGAAAGCCAGTAGATACCACTCCAGGTGCCCACCGTAGCGGCCAGATAGCCCATCAGGCTGGTAAGACCGGCCACCAGCACCAGCTTCAGGTAATAGGTATAGGCCAGGATCAGGGCCAGCGCCCCCCAGACAAGAAAGGCGTTCTGTGAAGGGGTAATGGTAAAGATCTGCCCGCACATGGACAGATTCAGCACAAAGGCGGCAAAGACCACCAGGCTGATCAGCGAGGCAAAGTACAGAGTCCGTTCGCGCCGGGCCGCAAACTCAACCCCGGCCATGATCAGTAACGGTGCACCGGCAAGAATCCCCACCTGCAGGCCGGTACCCAGGTTACCCCAGAACCGGTAGAAAAAGAAAAACACTGCCGCAGAAAGCGCCAGTGCCCCAAGAAACGAAACAATCCGCATCCCCAGCGACATCTGCCGGGCAGCACCGCTGGTATCCACATCAAACCGCAGCTGAAGGCCAGCCAACAGTTCGGTATGATAGGCGGCAACACCCGCCTTCTGCTCATCCGACAGCGTCAGCGCACCAGCAGTCTCAAGCGCTGCAAGCTCCTGCCGGAACATTGCTATCCGGTCAGTACGCCGCTGGGCATCCTCCCTGCCGATCGCCGCATCCACCGCAGCATCTCCGCCAGCCTGTTGCTGACGCTCTGGTATCGCCTCCATCATGCCCCCTTTAGCCTCCATCAAATCAGCGCAAACCTATCCGGGCCAGCAGAATCCCCAGATATTTATTTAATGGATTGTTACGATGCAACCAACGGATGGGAGATGGTTTGCGGGTGCCCAACTCCTGCAGCAGTTTCAAAATGGAAGTACTTTCACCACAGGCAAACCCCTGCCGCAGCGCCTGCACCGCCTCTGCCTTCTGGTCGGCCATCAGCAACAGTTTACCGTAAAAGTAGTAATACTCAGCGTTGTCAGGAAACTGTTCCAGTGCTGCCCGGCACAGCTCCAGGCCACGGGCAACCTGCCCCCGCTCCTTGGCAATGCAATACCCCAGCATGGCATGCCACTGCGGATTATCCTGATGCCGCAAGGCAGACTCAAGCAACAACAGCGCTGCCATAGTATTGCCGGAATCAAGAGCCCTGCGGGCCCTCTGGTATTCCTTCTCAGCCGATGCAGCCAATTGTTGTTCCATCGCGACAGCCCTCCCTACCCCAGATACAGCTCATCCAGCGACAGACTATAGCCCGGCAGGAAGTGATCCAGAAAATAGATCACCTCCGGCAAGGGACTCTTGCGCAGACTTTCCAGATGTTCCTGCCCTGCCCGCTTGAATTCAAGATTACCAGACTTTTCCTCTTCCAGGCATTTGATCAGGGCTGCAATCTTGTCGGCCGCCTTGATAAGCGGCTTGTACTGCGCATCCTGCTCCTCAAAGAAGAACAACGGTTCGTAGACCTGAGACAGCTCCGGCGGCAGCATGGCCAGCAGTTTCCTGCGGGCGCGGTCTTCAAGCTGGTGGAAGGATTTTTTGAAGTTAGGATTAAAATGCTTCACCGGGGTGGGCATATCGCCGGTAAAGATCTCACTGGCATCGTGGAAGATGCCGTACATGGCAGCCTGGTTCGGGTCCAGCGTGCCGCCATAAAAGGTATTGCGAATCACCACCAGGGCATGGGCCAGCATGGCCACATCAAGGGAATGCTCCTTAATGTTCTCCGGCTGGGTATTGCGCATCAGGCCCCAGCGGTTGATATACTGCATCCGGGCCAGAAAGGCGAAAAAGTCGTGGCGATCAGCTGGTGCGGTTGGCTTCATGGTATCTGCTTTCGTACATTACATGCGATATTGAGGACAGTGGACCGGCTTCCTTGCTCCACACGATGCTTGCTGCTACTCCTTGCAGGGCAGGATAACGTCAATATGATGAAGAGCCGTGGGATGTCCACTGTAAAAATTTCCTTTCGGGGTGAATAGGGGCGGTCAGGGCCTAACGTCCATAAGCCTGACCGGCTGGGTTTAGGGCCGGTCTTGGCGAGGGTTGAACGTTATTTACTCTCAAAGTCAGCAATAAATTCGTCATCGAAGTCGTCATTGTCTTCAGAATCAGAGTGTTTTTCTGACGCATAAGCCATCCAATTGTCTCGTCCAAACTTTTCAGCCAGCGCTTGTCTTGCTAATCCTACATGAGTAAAAAACACTCCCCGCTCAGAGCGTCTTCGGCTTGTTCCAATATATCCATCATTTTTCGCTTCCTCTAATTGTTTTTTCTCCGCCTCCATTACTTGATCAAATACTTCGACAATAAGATCAGTTAATGATTTTGCTGTCTTGATTCCGAAATGCTCCAAATCCTCACGTAACTCGTTATAATTTTCAATCGAATCTTTATTTTCTACTGGGAAGTTTGCGTCAAGAATATACGCAAGTAAATCGACATCGAGGGGGCTGTCTTGTGGCATGCTATCACTACCAGTTATGTATTCCGCTCTGTCAAGAAGGACTCTTTCGAATTCAAGATCCACTGTCTCAAGCAAGGCAGAAACCCGATGTATTGAGCGTCGCACAGGTGCAGGCACACTAGCTTCACGTTTATATTGGAGGTGATGAGAAGCTGCCGCCCATATATGCTGGGCAAGTGTTCGAATTTGAATTTCTGCCTTTAAGGTTGCAAACTCTTTAAGAGATGGAATTTGAAGCCAGTCTTCTGGCAAAGCAACAATTAGGTGAAATGATTGGTAGCCAAATTGGTCTTCATGCAATCTTTCAACTGTATCCTCTCGCTCTAAAAGTTTGAAAGTACGACAAATCAAGTCACAAGTTTTCTCAACATCTCTTCTGAACAACAGCATTAAACGAATGCCAATAAAATCATTCATATCAGAGACTTGTCTTAGTTCGACGTTTTTTCTTTCTATTTTTTCTGCTATTGATTCCCAGGCCTTTATTCTTTGCTCTATACGAACACCGAGAGGGATTTGATTTTCTTTAAGAACATGTTCAATCTGTTCACATAAAGAGGAAGCATATCTTTGGGCCAAGCCTTCAATTGCACGATACTCCTTCTGAAGACTTTCAATCGAAGTTTTCATTGTTACTCCTTTGTTCAACTCCTTCTTGAGCGGTTCACGCGCACGCCCACGTGAACCGTTTATCCCCCTAAACAGGGCAGTTCTCCTACGCCTTTATCTCCGGCGCGGTGCCCTGCTTCTTCAGCATGGCATTCAGATCAACCCCCGGCAGCAGCCGGGCCAGTTGCCCCATCAGGCCATCGCCTGCGGTGCCGCCACCTGAGACCAGCACATCCGGCACAATCTTGATCTTGCCGTTTTCAATGGCGGTTGCAATCAGCTCCACAATCTTGATCTGTTTGATCGCCTCTTCGCCAATCGCCTCCTGCTGTTTGCTGTAGGCCTGGGCAGTGGCTTCACCGATGGCGGCAATCTTGGAGGCCTCACCATCACCTATCGCCTTCAACCGCTTGCCTTCACCGGTTCCTTCCAGTGCCTTGGCCTCTGCCGTACCTTCCGCCAGGGTAATCATCTCGGTCTTTTTCTGGGTTGCCACCTTTACGGCGATCTCTGAAGCAACCAGGGTGGGCTGTTGGTCGGCAGTGGCCCGCATCTTCTCCATCTCGGTCCGCTCTGCCTGGGACTTCTGCTCCATCTTGTACATTTCCTGCTGCTGCTCGGCAATGATCCGCTTGGTCTGGGTCTGCATCAGATCTTCCGGCAGTTTGATCTGGCAGATCAGCACTGATACGCATTCCACATGGTATTTTTCCAGATCAACACGGGCGCGGGTTTCAGCCTTGGTCTGCTCTTCAGAACGGCTCTGCAGGAAGTTCATGGCCGAGGCGGTGGAGGCCTGGTTTCTGAAGGATGAATCGATCATCGGGTGGATGACATGCTGGATCAGGTTGTCGATAGAGCCGACCTTGGCCACCATGTAGGGGGCCTGATCCGGACGGACCCGAATAACCACCTTGACCGCAACCTGAATCGGGAAGCCATCCTTGGAGATGACCGTTAACTGGTCAAAGCGGGTATCCTCCTGATCATCCCAGTCAATGGTAATGTTGGTGGTATCAATGATGTAGACCATAAAGGCCCGGCGGTTCAGGTAATAGCGTCCCGGACCGGCAACTTCTTCCTGAATGCCGCGGAACCCCTTGGGCACCACATACTTTTCTTTGCCTTCTTCAGCAGAAGCACCGCTCTGGGATGAACCGAGACGCTTCTTCATCTCTTCCGTGGGGTCTTCCCCCACGTTGGAGACGATCACCCCGACCTGGCCGCGCTCGATCACCGCAACATCATCCAGCGCCACACTGAACATAAACGGGTTGATGTAGTAGGTACCAGGGCGCAGCACATCAAGCTGCGGACCACGCTGGCCCTGCTTGGTCAAAAAGGCGGAGCCGTCCTGATAATCGTTATGTCCCACAACAGGGCAGGCAACGTATTCCCGTTCCGGCAGCGGAATACCGTCCAGAGCGGTTACCAGACCGATTTTATTGGCCTCTACCACAGCAGCCGGCGCGATCTGGATATTAAACAGGTTCAGGTTGATCCGGTAGGTACCGGGCAGCAGCACATCAATCTGTGGCCCTTTCTGGCCACCGTTTTTCAGGAACGCCTCGCCATTTTCATAATTGGAATGTCCGGCCACACTCTGCGCCAAGAGCCGCCCCATCGGGATCGGGGCGCCGTCCTGGGCGGTCACCATCCCCACCTCGCCCTTGGCAATTACCACCGCAGCGGCCTTGGTCACCTTGAAGAGGTTGGGATGAATCCGGTAGACACCCGGCGGCAGGATCTCGGTCTGAGGCCCTTTCTGGCCGCCGTTGGTGATAAAATCCTGGCCGGACTGGAAGGAGTTATGTCCGGGCACCACTGTGGCAAAGATCCGCCCGGCAGGGATGGCCGAACCATCGGCAGACTCAACCAGACCGATCTCACCTTCACTGATCTTGGTGGCCATGCTTTTGGTCACCTTGAACAGGTAGGGGTTGATCCGGTAGTTACCGGGGGGGATGATCTCAATCTGCGGCCCTTTCTGGCCGCCGTTCTTGATAAAGGCATCGCCGTTCTGAAAGGATTCATGCCCTTCAACAGCCTGGGCAAAAATACGACCTTCCTGAATCGGCGCGCCATCAACCGATTCCACAATGCCGATCTCGGTATCCTTGATCTCGGTGACATGCCCCTTGGTCAGCTTGAACAGATAGGGGTTGATCCGGTATTTACCCGGCGGCAGGATCTCAATCTGCGGTCCCTTCTGGCCGCCGTTTCTGATAAAGGCCTCGCCATCCTGAAAGGAGTTGTGGCCGGCCACCACCGCCGCAAAGATCCGTCCTGCCGGGATTGAAGAGCCATCCACCGATTCAATCAGGCCGATCTCGTTTTCCAGGATCTCGGTAAACATACTTTTGGTGGCTACATAGATAAACGGAATCAGAAAATGTAGGCCCGGGCCCAGGGTACGGGCCTGGATACCCACCTCATTCCCCAAGGCCACAACCCGTCCCTGGGGCATCTTGCTGCCAAACCAGCGGCGCTCGATCAGGGCGATCTCATTACCGCCAACAATCACAACCGATTGATAAATAAGGATAGCCACCGGGATCAACAGGATCAGGTAGCCTCCATTTTTAAGGGCAAGATCAAGCAACGGCATACAGACTCCTTTCAGCTTCAGCAGGGAATGAAGTGATCAACACACAATCTGACAGTATACCAGCAAATGGATCTATTGCTATTTGGGAGGGTGTTTTTTTTGATAAAAAGCCGTGATGACAGAACGCGGATGACGCGGATTAGGGCTAACGTGCCATATCGATCAGCAGCGCCAGATTAAGCCCGATAACAATCAGGCCGGTGATCCAGAGCACAGCAGCGCCGTAAGGTTTGTTGGCATAGCTTCCCATGACCGTTTTTGACGAAGTCAGCAGGATCAACGGGATGATGGTAAGTGGAAGTTGCAGGGAAAGGGCGATCTGGCTCCAGAGGATCCCCTTGAACGGATCTGCCAGCAGCATGATGACCACCAGCGCCCCCAGCAAAGTGATACTCAGACCGACACGGGAATGGGGATCGTTGATATCGAACGGCTCGCTGAAGATACCGGCAAAGACGCTGCCGCCTGCCATGGCAGCGGTGACTGACGACGAAAGTCCCGCAAAGAGCAGGCCCAGCGCAAAGACCACCGCAGAAGCCTTGCCAAAGACCGGCGCCAGGGTCACGGTGACCTGGGGCAGTTCGTTGACCACGATGCCCCCTTTGAAGAACACGGCGGCGGACATGATAATCATGGCGCTGTTGATGACCCAGCCAGCCCCCATGCCGGTCAGCGTGTCCAGAAACTCGTACTTCAGCTGTTTTCTGATCACATCATCGCCGCGCACGTTCCACTGACGGCTCTGGATCACCTCTGAGTGCAGGAAGATGTTGTGGGGCATGACCACCGCCCCCAGCACCCCCATGATCACCGGCAGAGCCCCGACGGGAAAGCTCGGCGTCACCCAGCCGGTAAAGGTCTGGACCCAGGATACGTCGGCCAGCCAGATTTCAAAGACAAAGGCCAGACCGATCAGGGAAACAAACCCCATGATCCATTTTTCAAGCCGTTGATAGTTTTTGGAGAAGAGCATCCAGGCCGAGAACAGGGCCGAACAGAGGGCGCCAAGCAGCAGCGGCAGGCCGGTCAGCATATTCAGGCCGATGGCTGCCCCCAGCAGTTCTGCCAGCGCCGTAGCAACGCAGGCGATCATGGCGCTGCCCAGCATCAGCACCCGCAACCAGGGTTTGAAGAATTTTGAGGCTGCCTCGGAAAGACAGAGACCGGTGACAATCCCCAGGTGGGCGGCGTTGTGCTGAACAACGATCAGGATAATCGTGGAAAGGGTCACCACCCAGAGCAGCTTGTAGCCGAATTGTGAACCGGCAGCCACATTGGTGACCCAGTTGCCGGGGTCAATAAAGCCGACCGTAACAAAGAAGCCGGGACCGATATAGCGGAACAGCTCCAGTGACGCCAGACGCGAGGCATGTTTGCCGATGTGGGAAAGCCAGTTCATTATCATAATCCGCCAGTTGTGTTATGCATGATCTTGATGGGATTTCCAGCGTTTCATCTCTTCTTCAATGAAGTGATTCACTAAGTCGCTGTACATTTTTTCGATTGCATCCGGGTTCAGGCCTACCGCTGCTGCCCAATCTCTGCGCTTTTCAAGCATGGCCTTGAAGCGATCAGGAGCACGAACCGACGTTTCTGAAGTTTTAAACTTTGACGCAGCAATTACATACTTGAATCGTTTTCCCAACATTGAGATTACTTCCCGATCAATCTGATCGATCTCTCTACGGATATCTTCCATTCCCGAACACGCTTCCGGTTCCATGTGATTTTCAATGTTCATTTCTGCACCTCTGGTTGGGTGTTTCATAAAAAACACAACGAGTAGTTAACCGGTGATCCTCCCAAATGGAATATGTATCCCATTACCCAGCAGAGCGGCGACAGATTCGGGATGAGACCAAGACGTCGAGGAGACACCAACGAGGCAACGCCGGTATAGCCCGAAGCTGTCGTCGCGCCCTATAGCGACCTACACCCGCTCAAAGGTCTCAAACAAGGTCTTGAAATCATCCAATGCAAATCTGTCCGTCATTCCGGCCAGGTAATCCGCCACGGTCCGTTCCACCCCGTTCTGCTCAATCCGGCGATGGTACTTGGGCGGCAGCAGGTTGGGCCGTTTCAGGTAGGTTTCAAACAGTTTGCTTAAGACATGTTCGGCCTTGACCCGCATCTTGTCCACCTTGTGGTGGCGGTAGAGCTTCTCCTTCAGGAACTTCTTCAGCGCCATGTTCTCCTGCTCCACCTGGGGGCTGAAATGCACCAGCACCCGGTTGACCCGGCGCAGGTCATCCAGACTGGTGATGCCGTACTGCTGGATGTTGGCCCAAGTGGTCTCGCAGATATCAGTGATCTGCATGCCGATTAAAGCGCTGACCGTACGGGCCACCAGCCGTTTGTCATCAATGGCCGGATAGCGTTCCCGCACCTTGCTGGCCATCCGCTGCCACAGTTCAACCTCTTTCAGCTGATCCAGGGTCAGGTAGCCGGATTTGATGCCGTCATCAATATCATGGTTGTTATAGGCGATCTCGTCGGCATAGTTGATCAACTGTCCTTCAATGGAGGGGACCACGCCGGGCAGAAATTCATCCAGTATCCTGGTGGGTACATCATGGGGCGAGGAATGTTTCAGGATCCCTTCCCGCACCTCCCAGGAAAGGTTCAGACCATCAAATTCGGCATAGCGTTCCTCCAGTTCATTCACGACACGGAAGGACTGATAGTTATGCTCAAAACCGCCATAGCCCTGCATCAGTTGATTCAGCACCTCTTCACCGGTGTGGCCGAAAGGGGTATGCCCCAGGTCATGGGCCAGGGCCAGCGCCTCGGTCAAATCCGTATTCAGACGCAGCCGCAGGGCAACTGCCTTGCCGATCTGGGCTACCTCCAGTGAGTGGGTCAGGCGGGTGCGGTAGTAATCCCCTTCATGGTTCAGGAAGACCTGGGTCTTGTACTCCAGACGGCGAAAAGCGGCACAGTGGATGACCCGGTCACGGTCACGCTCAAACATGGGGCGGGGATCAGAGGACTCTTCAGGATACTTACGCCCTTTGGAGGCAGCGCTGGTGCAGGCAAAAGGGGCAAGATCAGGACGTTCGCTATAATCAAACATTGAAGACTCCCTTGCAGTTGCAGGATGGGAAAGAGTACTATCCAGACAGGTGTTGAGCAAGTTTTTTCATAAGATTGGATCTCCCATGACCAACCAGGAACTGCAGAGCCTGCTGAGCCTTGATCGTTCCAGCCTGCCTGAAGACGGCAGACCGGAGTTCAACCGCCTGATCTTTTCCCGTTCGCCCTACCTGCTGCAGCACAGCCGCAACCCGGTGAACTGGCGGGAATGGGGACCGGCGGCACAGGAAGAAGCGCGACAACGCAATCTGCCGCTGTTTGTCTCCATCGGCTATGCCACCTGCCACTGGTGCCATGTCATGGCCCATGAATCCTTTGAGGATGAGGAGGTGGCCGATATCCTCAACCACGCCTTTGTGCCGGTCAAGGTGGATCGGGAGGAACGGCCGGATCTGGATGAATTCTGCATGGCTGCCTGCCAGACCCTGACCAATAGCGGCGGCTGGCCGCTGAACTGCTTCCTGAAGCCGGATGGCACCCCCTTTTATGCGCTGACCTACCTGCCCAAAGAGCCCCGGCGAGGTATGCCCGGTTTTCTGGAGCTGCTGGAAAATATTGCCAAGGTTTGGCAGCACAAGCAGGATGCGGTTGAACGTAATGCCGCCTCACTGATGGAGGCGCTGGGACAGATGGCTGCAGTACCGCCAGAGACTGCCACGCCCAACCTGCAGGAGCTGGAGAATAAAGCGGTTGCCACCCTGCGTAAGATCCATGACCCGCAGTACCACGGCTTTGGCAAGGCCCCCAAGTTTCCGATGCCGCCGTATCTGATGTTTCTGCTGGGCAGGGACAACCGGGCAGAACAGGAGCTGGCGCTCAATACGCTGCAGGCGATGCGGCAGGGCGGGATCTGGGACCAGCTGGGTGGCGGCATCCACCGCTACAGCACTGACCAGCAGTGGCTTGTGCCCCACTTTGAAAAGATGCTCTATGATCAGGCCCTGGTGGCCTATGCCGCCTTAGAGGCCTATGCCCTGACCAAAGAGAACCGCTATCTGGAGATGGCAGACAATCTGCTGGAGTTTGTGCTGGCTGAACTGGCCGCACCGGAAGGTGGCTTTTACTGCGGACTGGATGCTGATTCAGAAGGCCGCGAGGGGGCCTGCTATGTCTGGAGGAAACAGGAGCTTGAGCAGATTCTGGGAGATCAGGCGGTCTTCTTTTGCCAGTATTACGGGGTAACGGAACAGGGCAATTTTGAAGAACCGGGTGAGAATGTGCTATTTCAGGCCCTGCCGTTGGCTGAAGAACCAACAGAGCTGACAGCAGCCAGACAAAAACTGCTGCAGGTACGGGCCATGCGTCAGCAGCCGCTGCGGGATCTCAAGGTCCTGTCCGGCTGGAACGGCCTGATGATCGCGGCACTGGCACGGGGAGCCGCACTGACCCACAACCAACGCTGGCTGGAAGCGGCCCGCAGGGCAGCAACCTTTATCAGCAGTGCCCTGACCCGTGCTGATGGCCGCCTGCTGCGCAGCTGGTGCGGCACGCCCTCAACCATTCCGGGATTTCTGGAGGATTACGGATTTCTGGGCTGGGGCTATCTGGAACTGTACAAGGCCGGGGAAGACACTGCAGACCTTACAACAGCCGAACAGCTCTGTAAGGATGCGCTTCGGCTATTCAGAACAGAGGATGGACGGCTTGTCACGGCCGGCAATGATCAAGAACAACTTCCACTGGCGCTGTCAGACAACCATGACGGGGTCGTGCCATCCGGACCGGCAGCCCTGGCCATGAACCTGGTGACACTGGCCAGACGTACCAACAAGACTGAATGGCAAAATATGACAGAAGAGGTATTGGAAGGACTGTTACCATCCCTTGTACGTCAACCTGTCAGCGGACTCTGGTTATTGGAAGCCTGGAGAAGATGGCATAACAGCAACCGGATATAACGACCCGATGACTGGTTATTGCTTGCCCATCTTCATCAGTACCATACCTGATGCCGGGTCCAGCTCCCGCACAATACTGACATCCAGCAGCTCGGTAATCACCACTTCAAGCACCAGAAATGACTGGCTTGCCTCCCGCAGACAGCCAGCCTTGACGCTGTCATGTTTGCCATAGGCGCCATGAAAATGCACCTTGGGCTGGTCGTTATCCCAGAAAACCGTACCGAACCCGACCGCTTCATGGCTTTCCTGCAGTTCACGCCAGACCGGAATGGGCGGCATCTGCTCAGTTTCAGGGCCCACCACAAAACGGCCTGCCTTCATGCCACCCACCATATTAAAACAGGCGGCCCTGATATTTTCAGTGCGACAGATCTCTGAAATACCAGCCAGCACATCCTCACCATCACCAAAACGGGCCACTATGATCCTGCCAGGTCTGCCTGTTTGATACTCCACTGTTTGCTCCTCTTCAGTTCAAGTCCATAACAAAAGCCACTATCCCAGTCCAACTCTGATGGCATAGCGCACCAGCTCTGCGGTGGTATGGATACGCAGCTTGCTCATAATATTGGTACGATGATTATCCACTGTTTTGTTGCTGATCCCCAAAGACTCTCCGATCAGACGACTACTCATACCGCAGGCCACCAGCCGGATAACCTCCCGCTCCCTGTCTGTCAGAAAAGGTCCCTCATGCAATGAAGCAGCAGGTCTTGCTGCAGGATCCAGCAAGACCGAACCATCCACGATACTCCTAAGGGTCTGCAGCAGCTGTTCAAAGGCAAACTCCTTGTTCACATAGCCATTTGCACCGCTTACTCTCGCTCGCTCCAGCATCAGCGGGTCGTCGTGGGTTGTCAGGATAACCACCGGCGTCATATCACCCTCACGCCGCAAGGCTGCAACCGTTGAAAGGCCGTCAAGGCCCGGCATAGAAATATCAAGAATGGCAAGCGTAGGACGCAGATTGCGGATAAGGACCAGCGCTTCATCACCCCTGCTGCACTCACCCACAATTTCACAATCATCGGCCATGGCAATTAACGAACGCAGTCCTTGGCGAAATATGGCATGGTCATCTGCAATAACCAATTGAATCAATGACATGGTAGCTCCACAAAAATTCTTGTGCCCTGGCCTTCAGGGGAATCGATCACCAGACGCCCACCGACAAGAGCAACCCGTTCCTGCATAATCATCAGCCCTGACCCGCCTGACATGCCCACCTGCGCCCCACCCTTGCCATCATCACTCACCGTCAGGACGATGGTATCACCCTGGCGCTGCAGAGAAACCTGAACACGCCTGGCAGCAGCATGTTTCAGGATATTGGTCAGACTTTCCTGGCAGACCCGAAACAGTACCAGACTGCAGCGGTCACTAACAGTATCAAACTCTCCTGCAGACTGCACCAGTAATGATACACCACCGTCCTTTTCCAGATTACGGCAGAGCCAGCGCACCGCTTCTTCGATATTCATGCCGGATAGCGGCAGGGGGCGCAGCGAGACAACCAGGTTCCTCAGCTCAGATGAGGCACTCTGCACATCCCGGATCAACCCGCTGATAGCACTGCGTTCACCACTTCTATCCGATCCAATGGTGCCCAGCAACAGTTTCAGCCGGAGCAGGACCGCATGCAGCGCCTGTCCGATACCATCATGCAGCTCACGGGAAATACGGGTCCGCTCCTCATGTTCAACCCGTTCCTGTTGTGTCAGCAGACTTTCTTCATATTGTCTTTTAGCTGCTTGCTCAGCCAGCTCAGCTATGCTGCTACGCCATCGAAGCAATAACCAGAGACCAACCACAAGCATGAGAGCAAAACCGGCCAATTCCAGCATAAAACTGCGCTTGACAGCCACCACCAGCGGTTCTACAGCGTAGCAAACCAGATACCCGCCCCTGCCACCGGTAACTTCCGGTACCGGCACAAATGAGACAACATAGCCGATCCCCCGATGCACAATCCCCACTGAAAACTGTTCGCCCCGCACCATGCGCTGCATGGTATCAACATCCTTACTGAGTTTTTTCGCTATGGCATTTGCTGTGGATGAAAGTGGTTTGGCAGTATCAGCATGATTTCTTACAGGATTTTCAATCAACCAGGCGTCGGAGAAAGGGGATGGGGCATAGACGGAACGAAAGTCAGGAAACAGGCGTTCCTGAATCAGATCAGCATTTACCAGAAACTGATACTCACGCTCACTGGCGTATTCTGTCATGGCACTCTGGATGGATTTAAACGGAATACTGGTTTCAACACTACCGATATGCTGTCCTTGATACTCAAGCGGTACGACATACCGGAAACCGTCGATGATTCTGCCCGCTTCAAAACCGATCACCGTACGTTTTTCCGTATTGGCGATCCGTACTGATGGCCGCACACCAAACAACTTATCACCAAAACGTTTGGGCTGATGAAAGCGGAGGAAACTTTCGCCATCAGGCAGGTGAAAATGCAGCTGGCGCAAACGGTACTGCCAGAGGTTCTGGTAGGACCCCTGCAACCTGTTGTAAAGCTGGCGCCTCAGTTCAACCTTGCCAGCCTCATCAGATCGCCAGGCCCGGGCAAAAAGTGAAAGCACCTCTGGCTGACGTATCGTGTCGCGCAGGTAGATATCAGTTGCAATTTTATAGGCATGGATTGCAGCCCGGTACGAGACCTCAAGCATCTCGGTATGCTGTCTATACTGTTGCTTCTGCCTTTCAAGCCGATCACGGCTCAACAGCCCCGTACCGACAGCTGCTACAGCAATAAATACCAACAGTATAGGAAAGATACCGCGATTATTGACCATCAGTCACCAGATTAGCGAGCGGTGCAACGAGCACCAAAGACAGTGGCCAGTTGCAACTCCTCCAGTAATTCATACAGCCGGTTATCGCCAGCCAGTAAGGTCAGGCTTACTTTGTCACGATTCACCAGCTTCATCAGATAGCCGATGACTGCCGACGGTAAAGCAAATGAGTCTTCAATCCGCAGGGTAATGCTTTTGGCTCCCCCATCATACAGTTTCTGCAGCTCACCCCGTAGTTGCATACTATCGTCAATCGTCTTGATAACACCACTGACAACCAGCTCTTGACTCCCGACTGTTTTGATTTCCATAGTTTCTCCTTTGAACGCGGTAGCTGCGAGTATAGAATCAACCAAACATCTGCATCAGTACCAGCCGGTTACCCGCCTGATTGCGGCGCACCAGATCAACTGAACGTTTCATTACGTTAAAGCCACGCCCGCAAGGCGCTGTGGCAGCAGCAGCTCCCGTTAATCTCTCTTCTGAATCAAATCCTGGACCCGGATCAATCACTTCAATCCAGACCTGCAGGCGTTCATTCCGCCTGAGCAGGCCAAGAATAAGACGTATTTCCTGATCTGCTGCAACCTGGGAAGACATTACCAGGTCTTCATACTCACCCTCAAGTATCAAGCGGGCTTTGTCCCTGCCTATCTTCAGGCAGCCATGCTCAAATGCGTTCATCAAGGCCTCACTCAAAGCCAGCTCCAGGCTGTCCAGACGTTCTCCGGCAGCCCCCTCCTGCTTCAACTGCTGGCAGACCTGAGTCTGTAATGCGCCGATACCGGCCAGTGTTCCCGGTGCAGTATAGGTACCATGTTTTTCAGTAACACCAACCGAGCTCAATCGAATCAGGGTAATATCATCATCGTTATCCGCATCATTGCAGTGTATTCCATAACGTTCAAACAGCTCTCTGGTGGTTGCACTGGCGAGCAGATCATCGGCCATCCGCTCCCGGTAGCTACCGCCATTAACCATCGGGGCATCTCCAAGCCCGTCCGTAGCCAGCAGGATATCACTTACCCCATCCAGAAAAATTTCCTGTAGCTGAAGAGCAGGAGAAAAAGCTGAAACCGGCGGATTTACTCCACGCAGCCGTTCTACCTGCCCATTACGCACCAGCAACAGGGCAGGCATACCGCAACTGGCAAAACGGATTACCTGACGCGCCGGATCAAGCTCCATCACCAGGCAGCTGAACACCTCATCCTCAAGCAGATTGCGCATGGCAAACTGTACCGTACTGCTTGCAAGATGGGTAAACCCCAAATGACCGCAGGCGCAGCCAGCTGCAGCATGATTGAAAAACGCCGTAACCAGCATAGAGGTTACCGATGCAGACAGACCATGTCCCATGGCATCAGCCAGAAAGATCAATAACGTAGAGTTTTTGGAAGAAATGACAGAATAGCTGTCACCAGACATGATATCACGGGGCTGCTGCACCAGATCTACCAGCCAGCCACCGGAGTTATCTCCCTGCATATACTGATTTTCCAGCAGGTTGCCAGCAATATGATGTTCTTTAGCCCGGGCCAGTTCCTGCTGGCTTGAGTGGTAGCGATTGCGGTACTGGAGCAGCTCCACCTCTTGTTGGCGCGCCTGTTCCGCAACCCTTTCCAGATACAGCTCTCTGGTAACCCCTAACAACGCCCGCTGCAGGGCATCAGTCCGCAAGGGCTTGGCAAGGAACTTGGAGACCCCCAGGTTAATCGCTTCAACCAGGTGGACATGCTCCAGAGAGGCGGTCATCAGCACAACCGGCAGTTTCTGGTTACTTTTGCGTATTTCCTGCAGCATGGCAATGCCGTCCATAATCGGCATCATCAGATCACTGACCACCAGGTCAGGTTGCCGCAGATGGAACTGCCGCAGCCCCTCAGCACCATCTGAAGCGCCGTATACCCTGTCAAACAGGGATTCAAGCATTTTTTTGATGATGGCTGCGCCAACCGGGTCATCCTCAACATACAGAACCGACAGACCGCTGGCATAGGATTTCAGCAACGGATCAATTATCATAGGCGACTACCTGATATAACCTGATCTGAGCTAGCACTTAAACCGCCCCAGATTATCCCTTAAACCCTCAGATTTTTGTGCCATGGCACTGGAAACCTCTTCAACTTCATGGGCCACCGACCTGTTCTGCTCTGAAACCTGGCTCATCTGCCCCATCTGCTCCATCAGCTGCTTGGTACGGGTTGCAATAAAGGTACTCTTTTTAACCAGATCAGATGAGATCGCAACCGCACCAGACAACCGTTCTCCAGAATCTCCTGCAGTAGCAATCAGGCCACGGGTAGACTCGGCTATACCCACCATCCGGCGGGAACTTTCCTCACTTTCACCGTACAGATTCTCCACCCCGCTGACCACCGTAGTAACGCTCTGGTTTATCTGAGAAAGAGAACTCTGAGTCTTGGCTGCAAGCTGACGCACCTCATCAGCTACCACCGCAAACCCCCGTCCCAGCTCACCGGCACGGGCCGCCTCAATCGAGGCATTGAGAGCCAGCAGGTTGGTCTGGTCAGCGATATCAGAAATAATCTCCAACACCTCACGTATCTTACCTGCATTGGCAGCCAGTTCCTGCATCCGACCTGCCAGTTGACGCTGCTTGTCAGCTTCATCAATGATAATATTACCGGCAGTATTCAGGTTATTCACAAACTGCACCATCACATTACGGGTTGCCTCAATGGTCTCTGTGGTGTTGATCGCCATTTCCTCAGTAAGATCAAGGTTCTGACCAACTTCCTGGGTCAGGGCTGCCCCTTCAGAAACGATCAACGCCTGTTGCTGCACCGTATTACTCAGATTAGCCGCAATATGAGACAACTCCTGGCTGGCAACTGCTGTCTCGGTTGCCGTCTCTTTTGCAGTAACCACGCTGTGTTGAACTTTTTCAATAAAGCTGTCAATAAAGTCAGCCGCCTCGCCAATCTCATCAGCACGATGAAGATTCAGACGGGCTGTCAGGTCGCCCTCCCCGTGGGACAGATCAGAGGCCACCTCAACCATGGTTTGCAACGGTTTCATAACCCGGTCATTAGCCACCTTGAACAGCAGCAGCATCCCTGCGGCAACACACACTAAAAAGGCACCCAGGCCATACATCAGCATATTCAGCCAGGCAGCAAACTGCTTATTCTTTTCACCAAAGCCCTTATCCTTAATTTTAACCGCCTTTTGCAGATCATCTTTCAGATCCCGCCAAAGCGGTGTTTCCTTACTCTTTAAGAGGGCAATAGCACCATTAAGATCGCCTGACTCTCCCAGTTTACGCACTTCGTCACGGGCCGGCACAATAGCTTTCCATTTTTCCGCAATACTGTCTAACGGCAGCTTACCTTTTACAATAGTTGCCTTATTGGTTACATCCAGAGCCTTCTCAAAATCTTTGGCCGCCTTTTCAAAGTTGGCTTTAGCCTTATCATCCTGAGGATTCATGATGACATTGCGTAACGCCTGTTCACCCTGTAACCCATGGGAGAGCATTTCATGCAGACTACCGTAGACAACCACATCACGGTCCACCATCTCGTTAAACTTTCCCCGAACACTAACGGTCATATAGGCGAACACTGCAATAATGAGAACCATTACAAGGCTTATGACAACTGATCCGGAAATAAACAGAGACTTAATTTTCATGAAACACCTCAAAAAGTCAGAGTAGCCCTGCACCAATTATTACTGCTTCAGAATTGAATAATAAAACGCTACGTATTGGCATTAGCCTTTTTTTTGCGGATTGTTCAGCCACAAGGCGATGGTTGTTGCCAGAGTTTTCATGCTCACTGGTTTTCCAACAAAATCATCCATCCCTACATCTGCACAGTGTTGCTGTTCTCCTTCCAACACCCCTGCAGTCAAGGCAATAATGGGCAAACGACGAGTTTTGGTTTTCTGTTCCCACTGTCGGATCTGCTTCGTCGCCTCAAATCCGTCCATAACAGGCATCAGGCAGTCCATAAACACAAGATCAAAAACAGCACCCCCAGTAATGGCATCGAGGGCTTGCTGACCATTCTCAACACAGGTTATCCGAGCGCCAAATTTTTTAAGCATGGCCTCAAGCATGATCCGGTTAACATTATTGTCATCAACCACTAGAAAATGCCTGTCTGAACATGCTTGGGCTTCCGGCGTTACAGATGGCTCATTAACAAGCAGATTTTCTTCGGTATTCAGCCCTGTATCGTTCTCAACAGCAAGCTTAATACGGAACCAGAATCTCGATCCCTGCCCCACTGCACTCTCAACTCCCGCCTCTCCCCCCATGGCTGTTGCAAGACTACGCACAATAGACAATCCAAGACCGGTCCCGGCAATGTTACTTCTATCAGCTCCACACAATTGAGAGAACGATTGAAACAACAACGGAAGTTTTTCTTCAGAAATTCCGATTCCAGTATCAACAACTGAAAACTGTACTATGGCTTCTTTTCCTGATCGCTCAATTTCCTCTGCTTGGATCTGAATCGAGCCACGTTCTGTAAATTTTATGGCGTTACTGACCAGATTTGAAAGCATCTGACGAAGTCTTATCTCATCTCCCTGATAGCGTTGTTTGTTTGTACCCTGCCATGTCACACTCAGCTGAAGCCCATGCTGGTTTGCCATTTCTAAAAAGAGTGACCTAATATCAGTCAATAGCTGGTCGGGGGAAAACAATACCGGTATTAATTCAATCTTACCGGCCTCAATCTTAGAAGCATCAAGAATGTCATTGAGAATTGTCAACAGTGTTTGGCTTGAATTGAGGAGCGTATAAGCGTAGCTACGCCGTTCTTCATCGTTGATATCCGGCATAGATAGCAGTTGTGCCATACCAAGGATGCCGTTCATTGGGGTGCGTATTTCATGGCTCATTGTTGCCAAAAAATCAGACTTGGCTCGGCTAGCGGCAATAACTTCCTGCTGCTCGCGATCAACTCTCAATATAAAGTAATAGATCAGACCATAGAGCAGCACCAGAATCAGCAAGGTTATCAGAGAAAGCATCCATACAACATTATTAGCAACCTGTAACGACTTAGTCAGTGGTACTCGGATGGAAATCAAGGCACGAACTGAATTAGGGCTCTCGTGAAACCCCCTTTTGTCTCCGTACTGTGCAATTAACTCGGCAGGTGCATCTTTAGGGTCACCATGGCATTTGAGACATCCAATACTTGAACGATCTGCCGGTATGGCAACATGAAGTGTTGGCACCCCATTCTGGCTGACAACTTCATTTACCTCTTTAATCTCTGATCGATTCATACGCTCAATCAAAGCACTTTCAAACGGATCTGCCTGATTAACCGGATTACGTGGATTATCAGTTGCAAGCTTAAAATACAGTGGTTGAAGACCAGCTTTTTCACGTTCTTTGCCAAGCAATTCTTTCACATTTCTGGCAATATAGGTAAACGACATCACCTTTGGTGAAAAATACTCTTTATAAAGCTTCCCCTCTTCCTTCAACCGGTAGATCTCAGGTCTTTGAATTTCTGCAATGTAACGATGTACTGCCTTATGGTTAAGCAAAACATCAAGGGCTGTTTTCTTTGCTTCGCTTATTGCATAGGCTTCAATTTTCTGGTGAAAGAGGATGACCAGAATCAGGTAGGCTACGATAAATACCGGCAGGAGGAAAATTAATATTTTTCGGTTCTTGGGAAGAACTGGAAACCTGTTGTTCTTTGAGACTAACATAGGCAAGACATCCCGTCATGGATAATACCAACCAACCAGAAGCTACCCACATCGCTATGGTGACAAGAGTGAGACCTATCAGAGAACCGTTAAAAATCCGGTAAACATAACTAAGCAAAAAACCTTTTGTTGTTCTACCCCAACACACGTTGCAGTTCTAAGGTCAAAGATCTGAGGCTCAACGGCTTGGACAAATAACCATCAAAGCCAAATTCTAGCAGCCGTTCCGAGTCTCCCCGCAGGGCGTGGGCAGTCAGGGCAATTACCGGAGTATGGGTACAGCGCTGCTGCTCCTCCTGTCGAATCAGAAACAGCGCCTCTTCTCCGCCCATTTCCGGCATCTGGATATCCATCAGGAGCAGATCGATTCCCCCCTGTTTCCAGCGTTCCAATGCCTCTCTTCCGTTATCAGCCACCTCAACAACAAGACGCAGCTTGTTCAACAGACCAACAATAAACTTCTGGTTCATGCTGTTATCTTCAGCCACCAGCACCGTCAAACGCCGTCCTGACCAGACCTGCTGTTCAGGCTGTCCTGCCCCGTCGGCCGGTTGATCTCTATCGGCGCCACTGATTTCAAACGGCAGATCCAGATGAAAACTGCTGCCCTGGCCAGGCTTGCTCTCCACCGAAATAGCGCCCCCCATCAGTTCTGCCAGTTGCCGACAGATAGTAAGCCCCAAACCGGTGCCGCCAAATTTTCTGGTCGTTGAACAGTCTGCCTGGGAAAACGGGGCAAAAACCTTTTGCTGTTCCTCATCGGTCATGCCGATGCCGGTGTCACTGACACTGATTCTGATCAGCAGCTTCAACTGCTGCTGATCCAGCAGCTGAACCGCAACCCCGATACTGCCCTGTTCAGTGAACTTGATAGCATTCCCCAGCAGGTTCAACAGAATCTGCTTGAAACGCAACTGATCCCCACGAATAATTTCAGGCAGGCTATCCGGCAGCTCAAGATTCAGCTGTAACTTTTTCTTGTGAATCAGCGAGATCTGGGTATTCAGAATATCGTTAATGGCGCGACGCAGGGAGAAATCGACACTTTCCAGCTCCACCTTGCCAGCCTCAATCTTAGAGAGATCAAGCACGTCATTGATCAGGGCCAGCAAGCTGTCGCCAGAGCTTTTGATATAGGACAGGTATTCTTCCTGTTGAGGGGTCAGCTCGGTATAGCCCAACAGCTCAGCCATCCCCAGCACACCGTTCATCGGGGTACGGATTTCATGGCTCATATTGGCAAGAAACTCACTCTTGGCCTGATTGGCTGCATCTGCAGCCTGCCGGGCCTTCTGCAGCTCTTCCTCATGGCATTTTCGATCCGTAATATCACGACACAAGCAGTCAATCAGTTTTTGACCAGCCCAATAGCAGACACTGGATGAAATATCCACGTCATAGACCGAGCCATCCTTACGACGATGGCGGGTTTCAAAGAGGTCACCGCTATGGTCAAGCTGCTCAATCATCAGCCGCAGTTCGTCCTGATTGAAACAGGCATCCCAGTCCCAGACATGCAGCTCAAGCAGCTCTTCCTGGGTATAGCCCAGCATCTCCGCAAAACGCCGGTTAGCCTCAAAGACCTTGCCTGTGGCATCAAGCACCACAATACCATCACGGGACTGTTCAAAGATCTGCCGGCGGCGGACTGCCTCTTCTTCAACTGCCCGCGCCTTTTCTTCAAGCTGGCTGTTGGCCTCGCTCAATTGTTCAACCAACATGCGCAACTCAAGTTTACCCTCTGTCAGCTCCTGAGTCTTCTCCGCCACCTTGCGGCGCAGTTGAACTCCCCAGGCCAGCACCAGCACCGTGCCGATGAACCCCGCAAGTGAGATATGCAGTATATACGGGATCACCCGCTGTATCCCTTCACGCTTCGGTTCCATGCCGGTACCAAGCCACTTACGACTGATACCGTCAATAACCCCCTCTTCACGGGCGTGGTTCAAGCTCTTTGCCATGATGGAAGCCAGCAAGGGAGTATTTTTTCTGGTGGCCATGCAGTTCTTGCCCACATAGAGCGGATCGCCAACCTTCTTGGCTTTGGCGGTCAAACGATTGCTGTACAGGTGGTACAACACAATCTGTTCATCACCGATCAGTGCATCCGCAGTCCCTGCAATCACCGCATCAGTGGCCTGAGCAAAATTGTCCGTTGACACCAGCTCAAACCTGATCCCCTGTGACTCAAGGAACTCCTTGGCATAGTCGCCACGTTGAATGGCAATCCGCTTGCCCTGCAGATCGCTGAGGCGGGTGATATCAGGACGATCTGCCTTGACAAAAATAGACGCAGGGACGTCAAAAATCGGATCGCTGAAACTGAAAGCTGTTGCCCGTTTATCACTATAAAAAAGACTGGTGATAACATCGGCAGAACCGGACAGGACCGCCTGCTGGGCCTCCTGAAAGCTCATACTGACAAAACGGGTCTGCAGCCCCATTTCAGTTGCCATCCAATGAGCAAGTTCAACACTGATACCATCCAGGGAGCCGTCTTTTTGACGAAATTCAAAGGGGGGATAGCTAGATTGGCTGACAAAAACTATTGGACCATGTGAGGCAAGCCAGGCTTGTTCTTCAGGGGTAAAGGGAGAACTGCTGCCGGATCGGTTTCCGGCAAAACCAACAGCAGAAGAAAACAGCAGTGATGTCAGCAGTAAAACAATAAAAAAGCGGAGGTAGCGGATACCGGCACGCATCAGAGCACCTGCCTTCCGGTCGGGCAGCCGGGGTCTGCTGACCCACAGCAACAATGCACGGTATAAAATTGAATCATCGTGTTGCACTTCCTGTCACCAGGCAGGCCCGGAAGGCATGGAAAAGGAGTAACCAGCACAAGCAACTCTTAACACGACAACAACATCTTGTATATGGGGTGATCACCCCAGTTTTGTTTACTTTTTTAGCAGCGACACAAGATCAGAATAAAAATTGCAATAGGGCGATTCACCTATTCTGTTACAATTTCAGCTATTGATACATCTGCCCTGCGGTACCGAGACCGTCTCCTCCAGTATCTGATTTTAAAAGCCGGTCAAATTGTTACGATGACCCGTTTCAGTTCAGCCATCAGTGTTCTTAAATCCAGCGGTTTAGACAGGTAGCCATCAAACCCGGCGGCCAGCAACCGTTCCTGGTCCCCCCGTAAGGCATGGGCGGTCAGGGC
>JAJTBI010000124.1 GCA_021286935.1 Geobacteraceae bacterium | reverse complement strand
GAAAATGATGGGCCGTTTAAACGTTAATCAGCCTGCCACGCATAAATCGCGCGGTTGGATACAGACAGGTGGGGTTAAAGATCCTGCAAACTGCCTGAAACGTGCCTTACGGTTCTATGACAAAAACCTTACTG
The DNA here is from genome assembly GCA_021286935.1 of Geobacteraceae bacterium. Taxonomy (GTDB): domain Bacteria; phylum Desulfobacterota; class Desulfuromonadia; order Geobacterales; family Pseudopelobacteraceae; genus Trichlorobacter. The sequence goes on along the minus strand of JAJTBI010000124.1, from coordinate 7,717 downwards.
TCCACCAGAGTTTCTCTGTCAGCATCACGATTCCAGAGATAAAATTCTATCTTCCAGGAGCCGGTCTGGCCGCTGGCGTTGATAAAAACAGTCGTAAATCCAGGTTTATAAAAACCATGGGGTCCAGACAGGCTGCTTTTACCAGAGGGCTCAGTCAGACGGTATTTGTAGCCAAACTGTGGCGTTCCGAAACGGTTCAGATAGCTGTCCACCGGAGGTCCCACCAGCCAGGCACCAAATTTCTTTTCCCGGTTGGCAAAGTACCCTTGGTCATACAGCTGTTTTTGTGACCAGCGCTCACCCCGCTGGAGTACGGTAAGCACCGTGTCATACCCTTGGGACTCGTCATAGACGCCGACCCCCATCTCCTTCAACTGCCACTCAACTGCTGGAGAGTTTGTCACCAGCCCACATACCAGTACCAGCACCAGTATCAGCATACGAAAAACAGATTGCATATCGAACCTCCTCTCCAGGCCGGATCCAACTGTCAGCGCTTAACGGCCAGTAAAAACCGGGGCCCGTTTCTCCAGAAAGGCAGTCATCCCCTCCTGCTGGTCTGCGGTGGCAAAGCTCAGGGCAAACAGGTCTGCTTCGTAGCTGCAGGCCCGCTGCAGGTCCATTTCCAGACCGTTTGTCACCACTTCTTTGCAGAGTTTAAGAGCCATCTGACTTTTCCCTGCCAGCTTTGTTGCAAGGGACCTGGCAGCAGCCATCAGTTCTGCCGAGGGCACAACCTTGTTCACCAGGCCAATCCGCCAGGCCTCCTGCGCATCAATCATGTCACCGGTCAGAATCATCTCCAGCGCCCTGCCTTTCCCCACCAGACGGGGCAGGCGCTGGGAACCGCCAAAGCCTGGCAAGGTGCCGATGCTGACCTCCGGTTGGCCGAAGCGGGCATGTTCCGCTGCAATTCTGATGTCGCAGCTCATGGCCAGTTCACAGCCACCACCCAGGGCATAGCCGTTTACTGCAGCAATAAACGGTTTGGGGCTTTGCTCAATGGTGGTGCAGACGCCCTGTGCCAGAAGCGCCAGTTCCCGGGCTTCTACAGGCCCCAACTCACGCAGCATGGCGATATCACCACCGGCGATAAAGGCCTTTTCACCTGCTCCTGTAATAATGACCGCCCGCACCTCCGTAGAGGCAGACAGCTGCTGTACCACAACATCAAGCTCCTGCAGGGTTGTCAGTGTCATCGCATTCATGGCAGACGGTCTGTTAACCGTTATAGTGGCAATCGTGTCCTTGATCTCAACCAAGAGTGTTGTGGTATTCATTCTATCCCTCCTTCAGCATAGAGATCCCCGTCAATATCGACAGGCGGGGCCATTTCAAAGCTTTCCATCGCTTCCACCGGCAGCATCCCGGTTTCAACCCGCATATAGGTCTGCAATTCCTTGAGGCTCTGTAGAATAACCTCTTCATTCTTGGGAAACTCATGGGGATCAATCTCAAGGGTAACACAGCCCTGATAGTCCGTATTTTTCAGGTGGTTCAGGAAGCGGGTCAATGGCAGGCGGCCATGGCCGGGAATCAGGTGCTCCCGATCAAAACCATAATCTGAAAAATGGATATTACGAATCCGGCCGGATTCATAAAACAGGTAAAAATCATTGATAAAATTGGCTTTCCCCGAGCCCATGTGAGTGGTATCAAAGGTAAGAAAAAGGTTGTGATCATGAATAAAACTGATCATATCCCGGGTAGCTGCAAGGATATTGGGATTCAGTTTGAAGCGCCCGATACAGGGCATATTTTCAATCGTAACCAGCACCTCGCCATCCAACCCGATCTCTTTTTGAAAATCACGAATACGATACAGCCAGCGCCAGAACCCGATCTCCATACCCATCCAGGACGGTGGATGGAAATTAACCAGCGGAATGCCGGTATCTGCAGCAAGCTCAATACTGTGGAAGAGGGATTGAATCGGCCCCCCCCAGCCGTCCAGCGGCATAAAAGGTGCGTGGATGGAGTTAATCGGCGCAATCTCCTGCAGCGAACGCACCACCTTAACCGGATTCACCCGTTGAAAGTCCTGGTTGATGATTAGCTCAACCCCGTCAAAACCGGCCTCTGCAGACAGCTCAAAGGCCCGGCGCATTGGCAGGGTAAATAAAGACCCGCTTGAAAGCGATATCTTTAAGCCACCACTCATGTATAGGCACCAAAACTAACCTGCAGATAACGCTGCAGATCCGCCACTGTCTCAAGCGAGAGCCGCAGGCGTTCTGAGTCAGCAGCGCTCAGGGCGGATGGCATCAGATGCAGAATATCCCGGCAATCCTGTCCGGGAAGAGCAGACTGTTCAAGAACGAGGCGATGTTCGCTGAAACAGTACCAGGCATGCAGGGTCCGTTCAGCAAGATCAACATCAAGCTTGCCGATCCGCACCAAACCACGCAGCCGTTCAGGCGTGCCGACCAGATCAACTCCGTACATCAGGCACAATCCGTCAACCGCAGCTGCCAGCGGCATAAAGGCGTGATCAAGTAACGAAAATCCCCCCCGGTGAGGACCGCTCTTTGACAGCTTAAGGCTGCCCATCATACCGATACCGTTTGAAAGTGTCAGACAACGTTCCACCAGATTGCCAACAACGTTCCGTCGGCGGAGGTAGGTCTGGCAGAGGGCAGCAAACCTGTCGTCAACACCGTCTTCCCCCACCAGTACCGTTCTGTCTGACAGACGTAACAGTTCAATCAGCACCCGTTGGTCGTTTTTGACGGCGGCCACCTCAAGACGGGCCTGCCACTGCTCCAGACTTCCCCGCCAGTTAGGATTCAGCGGTGTAACCGTCTCTTCAAGAGCAATACCACAGACCCGCAACCAGGCCACCAGTTCCTCTCCCAGTTGCAACATCAACGGATCAGGCGCTTCGCCATCCCAGACCAATGCCAGCTGCACCCGGCAAAAGCGGGTTGCTTCACGGCGACCAGCCGGCCCCATGACCAGCAGTGCGACAGGAGGCAACGGTTCTTCAATCTGATGCCTGGCCAAACGCAGGCAACAAGCGGCCAACGCCTTTAAAAAGGACTCCGACATACTAAACAGGGCGACCGGCGAACCAAAACGGGCAAAATGACCATAGGCTCGATCATAAAAACCGGTCAGCAGGCTGCGCAACTGCCCCTGCTCAGAGGCATGGGCCAATGCATCCACCAATCGATCAAGCTCTTGCTGCATGGCGCTGTTTTCCTGATCAACAGCGACTATCAGATCTTCCATCAGTTCCAGCAGCTGTGCGATACCCTCGGGATGCTTCCGGGTTGCCAGCCTGACTGCGGCCTCACGATAGGCAACCGCAAACTCCTCCACCCCACGCCAGGAGGCGAAATCTTCACCCTTTGCAAGCAGCAGCGCCATTATTTTCCTCCGGTGTCGTGGACATCACGAATCAGAAAGGTCACCATCTCATCAGAGGGGGGACGGGTCAGCAGCGAGACCACAATCATCACCAGGATAACCAGCGGGGCTCCAATAAAGGCCGATGAGGTCAGAGGAAAGAGAACCTTGACCAGCGGAACCAGGTCTCCCAGCAACAGAGATGAAATCGTAATCATGACGCCAACCAGCATACCAGCCAGGACACCGGCGGCGTTGGTACGACTCCACCAGATGCCCAGCAGAAAGGCGGGGAAGATCGTGTTACCGGCCAGGGCAAAGGCTACTGCGGCGATCTCGGCAATCAAGCCTACCTGATTCAGGGAAAACGCCATCACAACCCCGGCCAGAACCAGAAAGACCCCTTTGGCCACGGTCACCTTATCGCTATCCGTAGCAGTAGGCCGAATTAGGCGGGGATAGATGTCATAGGCAAAGGCAGCGGCACCGGACTGCAGCAGACCGCCAGCGGCATAAAAGGCGGCAGCCATACCACCGGCCACCAGCAGCCCCACCACCCAGACCGGCAGGCCTGCCTGGGTGGCAGCGGTCAAGGTCACCAGATCAGCCTGGGTTGGATCAGGCAGTTTAAAGGCATTGCCGGCACGGGCGTCAAACAGACGGGCCAGCACCCCGTAGGCCGGGGCAGACCAGTAGATCAGGGAGATGAAAAATAGCCCCCAGACCACCCCCCAACGGGCATCGCGCATACTGGGGGCAAGATAAAAGCGGGAGAGCACATGGGGCAGCCCGGCAGTGCCGAACATCAGGGTGAAGCAGAGCGCAAGCCATTGAAAGAGCGAGATGGAGGCAAACGGTTCTGACCAGAAAAAACCGAACTGTTCCTGCAGGGTTGTGATCGCCTCACCATACCCAAACTGGGGCAGTACCCAGAAATAGCCCAGCTTGCGGTTAATGAACATCAGCGGCAGCACAAAGGCAATGATCAGCACAAAATACTGCAGACGCTGGTTCCTGATTACCCCCAGGGTGCCGGATACCACCACAAAGGCTACCAGCAACGCAGCGCCGGTCAGGACCGCTTCCTTGTATTCCAGACCAAACAGCCAGGAGATCAGCAGGGCGATCCCTCTGAATTGGGCCACACAGTAAATAACCGAAATGACAATCGAGATCAGAGCCACCACCGTACGGGCCGTGGCAGATTCATAACGGAACCCGACAAAATCAGGGGCGGTAAATTTACCGAAACGCCGAATCTGGGTTGCCATCAGCACCAGCAGCAGCACATAACCACCGGTCCAGCCGATCACAAAGGCCATGGCATAATAGCCCTTCAGGTAGAAAAGTCCGGCAAGACCCAGAATACTGGCGGCGCTCATCCAGTTGCTGGCAATGGCAGCGCCACTGCCGACCCGACCGCTGTAGCTGCCGGAAAAACCATAGTCGCTGGTCTGACGCATCTTGCTGCCCAGACCGCTGACAATAAAGAGCAGAAACATGCCAGCGACCATCAGAAGCGGTATAAACTGCACGCCTTTTGCCACCATCAGGGCACCTCCCCTTTTTTGCGGCCGGTCGCCCTGAAACGAATGGTCCCCTCCATCCGCCGCAGTTCATGGCGATCCATCCAGAGGTTAAAGACCAGTCCCAGCACAATAAACAGCAGTGGCAGAAACTGGCCTGAGATCCAGAAGTGAATCGGCAAATTAAAGAAGATCAACTCCGTCAGCCAGAAGCCATCCAGCGACTCCTCCAAAACCCATATCCCGACCTGCGTCCCCACCACCGCCAGCAGACAGGCTGCCAGCAACAGGGCGATCACCTGCACCTCGCCCCGCATGGTTCCCTGCAATGGTCTAAAGATATTGATGCTCCGCTTCACGCCGTTATCCGACATGGCTGTACCTCCTCTAACCTACTCCTCCGCCCGGCGACGGTACTGTACAAAATAGATCTCTTTACCTTCAGCCATAAACTTCAGCATATACTTGGTACGGGGAAAGCCTTCCAGATCATGGCGCCAGTGATCCGGTGCCAACAGGTTTTCAAACCCGGCCTGACGCCGCAACAGGTTGGCTACATCAACACCGTAATCATCAAAATCAGTGGCAAAATGAAAAAGCGCCCCAGGCTTCAGATACGGCTCCATAAAACTGACAAACTCCTGGTTCACCAACCGCCGCTTGCGTTGGTAACGTTTGGGCCAAGGATCGGGACAGTTGATAAAGACCGCCTGCAGTGAAGCCAAGGGCAGACAACGACGGATAAACGAACGGGCCTCATCCCGCACGATCCTGACATTGGTCAACCCGGCCCGCTCTGCCCGCTTGCAACTTTTCAGACAGCCCTTGTTGTAGAAATCCAGGGCGATAAAATTTAGCTCCGGGTGCCGGGTTGCCATGGCAACCACAAAATCGCCAATACCACAGCCGATCTCCAGCACCAGTGGATTATCGTTACCAAAGATCATAGACCACGCCGGTTGTTCGCCAAGCTCTGTGCCGGCCAAAAAAAGAGGGGACGTAATGGGAATAAGTGTGTGCATAATCACAACTTGTAGCATAGCAGCCCTGTTTTTTCACGTCTTTTGCATGTTTGCCATTTAAGCTCAGGTATGATATAGCCTATCCGCTTATCATTAGACGTACAAAAGGGAGCATCTGGCTCAATGGAATTTGTTGGCGGATTCATGATCATGTCGATCCTGCTGGGCCTGTTCTTTGCGGCTATCTGGCTCAGCCTGCCCATGCTGTTGCTTGGGCTGCGACGCCAAATCATGGAATCACACACAACAATACTGCGGCTTGAAGGCCGGATTGCCCGCCTTGAACAACAGATAACAAACCAAGAGACCTTAACCAGACAATTGGCAGAGGTCATTGATACGTCATCCGGAGGAGTTGATGGGACTGTTACAAGATAAAAAAGCGCTTATTCTGGGCGTTGCTAATGAGAAAAGTATCGCCTGGGCCATGGCCAAGCTGTTCCAGGCCGAAGGTGCGGAACTGATGCTGACCTACGCAGGTGAGGCGATTGAAAAGCGGGTTCGCCCCCTGGCCGAATCAATCGGCGCCATGGTTGCCCCCTGTAACGTCACCAGCGATGAAGAGATTGCCAGCCTGATGGAGCTGGCCCAACAGCGCTGGGGCGGGATCGACATCCTGATCCATTCTGTAGCCTTTGCTGACAAGGAAGAACTGAAAGGCACCATCCTTTCCACAACGCGCGAAGGATTTGCCACTGCCCTAGACATCAGCGCCTACTCCTTTATCGGCCTGTTAAAGGCAGCTCAACCGCTAATGACCGGACGCGATGCCTGCGCCCTGGCCATGAGCTACTACGGCGCTGAAAAGGTGTTCCCCAACTACAATGTGATGGGAGTTGCCAAGGCCGCCCTGGAGGCATCGGTACGCTACCTTTCTGCCGGCATGGGTGAAGACAACATCCGGGTCAACGCCATCTCGGCCGGCCCGATCAAGACCCTGGCCGCAGCCGGTGTTAACGGCTTCAACCAGATCCTCAACACCGTCGAAGAACGCGCTCCTCTGCACCGCAACATCACCCAGGAAGAAGTAGCCAAGTCTGCCCTCTACCTCTGCAGCGACCTGGCCTCCGGGGTTACCGGTGAGATCCATTACGTTGATGCCGGCTACAACATAACCGGCATCTAACGGAGACCGGCCCATCAAAGAAATCCACGGCAACCTTGCAGGTCTGAAACAGAGCCAGATTCAGGCGGTAGAACGTCTCTACCGCCGCCGCATTCCGGCTGATGAGCTCTGCTCTGCTGAACTGGCCTCCCGCCTGCTTGAACTTTCCCTTGAACTGCGCCGCCAGATCGGCCTGCTGGTCAACCGCCACGGCGCCATTGAACTGATCCTGATCGGCACGGAAAAGGGCTTGCTGATCCCTGATCTGAAAGAGTACCCCCTGGGCCGCAAACGGTTACGTGGCCTACGCCTGATCCACACTCACCTGAAGTCTGAACCGCTGACCGAAGATGACCTGACTGACCTGAAGCTGCTCAGGCTTGACCTGATCGCTGCCCTTGGCCCCCTAGACAGTCACCGCAGCATCGTACATCTGGCCCACCTTTCCGCCGAACCGGGCGGCATCAGCGTACTTCCCCCGCAACTGCTGGAAAAAGCGGTTGACTACGGCAGCGACTTTATCAACTCACTGGAACGCAGCCTTGACAAGGCGATTCAGGTAGAGGCGCAGGCCAAAGATGGCCAGGAACGGGCGATCCTGATCTCGGTCAGGGCCGGTGGTGAACGACGTGAGGTAGATGATTCACTGGCAGAGCTGCAGGAGCTGGCCCGCACCGCCGGGGTACAGGTATTGGACAGCTTTATCCAGCTGCCCC
>JAJTBI010000123.1 GCA_021286935.1 Geobacteraceae bacterium | reverse complement strand
AAAGCCCCTGCCATAGCTACGATCATAACCGCCGATGAAATTAGAAACATGGGTGCCCGCAATCTGTTGGATGTGTTGAAGATGGTGCCGGGCTTTGGTATTTCAATCACCGAGTTTGGTGCCAGCATGGTTGAGGTGCGGGGGGTCAGGACACAACTCCGCGAAAAAATTCTGGTCATGATCGATGGTCATTCCCTGAACAAAAACTTTACCGGAAGCGCCCTGTACCGTGTGGCAGGTATGCTCCCGATGGAAAACATAAAGCAGGTTGAGGTGGTGCGTGGGCCAGGCTCTGCGCTTTACGGTACCAGTGCATTTGTGGCCACCATCAATATCATTACCCGCAATGCTGAAGAGATTGACGGCCTGGAGGCCAAGGCAGGTGGCGGCAGTTTCAACAGCTTCAAGGGCAACTTGCTTGGAGGTAAGGCTATTGGTGATACTTTCACGGTTGTGGGCAGCCTGGATCATTCCCAATCGCAAGGTGCAAAGCTGACTGTTGGTGCTGATGCGTTGAGATCTACAGCATTTTCAAAGGCGCCTGGTACACCTGACCTCTATTTTAAGCAGACAGATGCCTTCCTGAAGGTTGGTTATGGCGATCTGTCTTTCCGTGGTCAGTACCTTACCAGGCAGGAGGGGATGTATATCGGTATTGTATCTGCCCTTACGGACGATTCAAGCAAGTCGCAGCTTGATAACTACTGGGGGGAGCTGGCCTATAACCTGGAGCTGACAGATGATATTACAGCCAATCTGAAGTTCTATTACGATCAGTTTGAGCAGGATCCCACCATGAAGATTTATCCGAATGGTTTTGGGGGCCTCTATCCGAATGGGATGATCGGCAAGCCGCTGCTAAAGAACCGTACCATTGGCGGCGAGCTGCAGGTGGATTGGGATCTCTTTAAGGGTAATCATCTGATTGCAGGGATCTCTTTTGAGGAGATGCAGCAGTTTGATGTCAAGCAACTGGCCAACTTTAATCCGTTGACCGGTGCACCGCTTGCTTCAGTGCAGGAGGTGGCTAACTGGAACAAGGACGCGACCCGCCAGATATTTGCTGCCTACCTTCAGGACGAATGGAAACTGCCGGCGCAGGTGAGTCTGACAACTGGTCTGCGGTATGACCATTACAGTGATTTTGGCGATACGTTAAACCCAAGAGTCGGATTGGTCTGGAGTTTTCTGGAAAATGCCGACCTGAAGCTGCTCTATGGGCAGGCCTTCCGTGCCCCAAACTTTCAGGAACTGTACAACATTAACAACGCAACGGTAGTTGGTAACCCGCATCTCAAACCGGAACGGATTCAGACCTACGAGGCTGGCGTGGCCTGGCGTTTGAACCGCTATTTTGCAACAAACCTGAACTATTTTTTCAGTGCCATCAGCGACCAGATCGGGTGGGTCCCGTCAACTATCCCAGGTCAGCCTGCAGTCAACAGCAATCTTGGCAAGACAGAGACACAGGGGGTTGAGCTTGGGTTCAATGGTGCAGTGGGGGCTGACCTGTATTGGAAGCTGCATTATACCTATCAGGACCCGCGTGACATCAGCAATAACAAACGGCTGCCCTATGTACCATCGCATCGTGCCTACGCTAGCGTAAACTACGCCTTAACCAGGTACCTGAACCTGCATACTGATCTGCTCTGGACCGGACCGCGCCCACGGAATACCGGTGATACCAGGTCTGAGATGCCTGCCTATGCAACGGTTGATCTGAGCGCTACGCTGAAAAACTTCTATAAGACACTGGAAATACAGGCTACGGTCCGTAACCTCTTTGATCAAGGTTACAATGACCCGGATACCTCAGGGGCAGCGGCGAAGGTGCCAGGAGATTACCCCCGTGAAGGAATATCCTGGTTTCTCACCGCTTCATACAAATTTTAACAAAGGAATTACTGCTTTGAAGATACTGTTAGTACATCTCTCCGTTGCTGCGAAGCAGCGCCTCAGATATTTTGCGGCACTGCTGTTTCTTTGCATTCTGCAACTGTTTCCTACGACTGCTCATGCGGCAAAAGTCCTGATTGTTGGGGATGTCAAGTATCCGTTCGTGGCCGGTGTTGTCGCAGATATTCAGTTGTCTGTGAGGTCGCAGACCAAAGAATATGCCGTCTCAGAGATCAGGGGACGACTTGGCACCGTTGTGGAGCGGGAAGGTGCCGAGGTTGTGGTTGCACTGGGTGCTGATGCGGTGCATGAGGCGCTGCGGTTACCTCCTTCAATTGCCGTTGTCTATGGTCTTGTCGTAGTTCCCCCAAAGTCAGGTCGAACAAATGTGACCGGGGTGTACATGTCTCCCCCGGTGGGTGAATATGTTACGACTGTTCGTCGGTATCTCCCCTCGCTTACCAGGATGTCGGTTGTGGGGAGTCAAACCATGCTGCGGAGTCTGCTGAGCGGTGACTACGCCCAGGTATCGGTGCATACTGTTGTCAGTTCATCTGATCTTGTTGCTACGGTTAATCGTCTTACTGATGCCAAGTCGCTGCTCCTGCTGCCTGATTCCAATCTGCTGACCGCCCCGGTCATGTCAAGCGTGTACCTGTTTTCTTTCAGGAATAATATCCCAATATTTGGTATCTCAGAAGCCAATGTGAAGCAGGGCTCGCTGTTTGCCCTGGTGTTTGACCCAAAAGCTGTTAGCCGCCAGATTGGCGAAAAGGTGCAGACCATCCTGAACGGAGGCGATGCAGGAGAGCTGCCAGCCTCTTCACCCAGACGCTATAACCTGTACGTGAACAGCAATACTGCGCAGAAAATGGGGGTTGAGATACCTGATGATATGCTGAAGCGGGCGAAGAGAGTCTATTAATGAGATCGTCCGGTCTATGATGCCTGAGGATAAGAATAGCAACCAGCCTGTGTCGGCTGACCAGAGTCGTGGTTTGTCCGGCTGGCTGGCTTCGCTGGTTCCCCTGACCTTCAGTGGGCGTGCGATGCTGTTCCTGTTCCCTATGATTGTCATTATTTCCATGGTCTATACCTTTGAATCGATTTCAACGGAGAGGAAGATCCTCAAAAATGAAATCATCAAAAAAGGTGAGACCATTGCGGCGATTGCTGCACGGAATGCAGAACTGTCGCTGCTGTCTGAAAATTTTGAACAACTGAAAATTTCTGCCCAGCCATTGATGGAGATCAAGGATGTTGCCTTTGTTTCTTTCCTTAATAAGCGATCTGAAATTTTGCTGCATGAAGGAAAACAGTACCCGCTGACAGCAACTCTGACGGCAGGGACTGAGCGCTTAATCAGCTTTTCCGAACATGATGATGTCTTTGAGTTTCTTGCCCCAGTCATTACGGTTAAAGCTGCCGAGGGCTTTTTTCTATTGGAGGGGAATGGCTCCGACGCAACTGTCAGGGAGCAGATCGGCTGGGTCAGGATCGGTCTTTCCAAGGAAGTGGTGAGCCGCTCCGAGCAACGTATTATCATTCGGGGTAGTCTACTTGCCGTTGTTTTTTCTATGGTTGGTGCCCTGTTACTGTACCTGTTTGTCTCCCTGGCGACCCGGCCACTGTATGCGCTTATCGATGCGGTTAAAGAGGTGCGGGAAGGGGAACATCCCGAGGTTGCGGTTTTGTCGCCCAAGAGCGAAATAGGCCGTCTTACCGCAGAATTCAACCGGATGAGCCGTGCCATAAAAGAGCGGGAAAACGAGCTGATAAACCATCGTGATCATCTTGAAGAGCTGGTTGCTGAACGTACGGCAGAGTTGACCATTGCCAAAGAACAGGCCGAATCAGCCAATCAGGCCAAAAGTAATTTTCTCTCAAGCATGAGCCATGAACTGCGCACACCATTGAATGCAATTCTGGGGTATACCCAGATACTCCGGCTGCATAACAACCTGTCAGATGCGCAACGGCAGCAGATTGATATCATGCGCAACAGTGGTGAGCATTTGTTGACGCTTATCAACGATGTCCTTGATGTCGGTAAGATTGAAGCCAATAAGATGGATGTTGAGGATGCGGTCTTTGATCTTACCGCCTTGATCGCCCAGGTTTTTAACCTTACCAAGCTGCAGGCAGAGGAAAAGGAACTGCATTTTTACTATGAGCCGGAAACCCCGTTACCGGCCTATGTACATGGAGATGAACGTAAACTTCGCCAGATCTTGCTGAATCTGCTTTCAAATGCGGTTAAATATACCCGCCGGGGTAGTATTACCATGCGGGTGAGCTACGGACAGGCCGGAGATGGCCTGTTTCGTTGTGAGGTGATGGATACCGGTATCGGTATTCCTGCGGATAAGCTGGGGGTCATCTTTGAACCCTTTACCCAGCTTGCCAGTGACCGTCAGGCCCGCGAAGGGACCGGACTTGGGCTTAACATCACAAAACGTTTGCTGACACTCATACAGGGAAAGATGGGGGTGGAGAGCGAACCCGGCAAGGGCAGTACCTTCTGGCTTGAGGTGCCGTTACCTTCATTGGAGGCTGATGAGATTAGTTCTGAAAAGACGGAATCCCATATTGTCGGCTATCGCGGCGGGCGTAAAAGCATACTGGTGGCTGATGATACGGTAGGTAATACAGCGCTGCTGGTTTCGTTGCTTGAGCCGTTGGGATTTGAATTGTACGCGGCCCAGAACGGCCAGGAAGCGCTGCAGCTGGTGTCCGAACATCGGCCGGATCTGGTGGTGCTGGATCTGGTGATGCCGGAAATGGATGGCCTGGAGTTTGCCACCCGTTTGCGGGAACATAGCGATTTTTCAGCAACAAAAATTATTGGTGCGTCTGCTACCGTGACTGACGGTACACACAAGGATGCCTTTATCGCAGCCTGCGATGATTTTGTAGCCAAGCCGATTCGCATTGATCTTCTGCTTGAAAAAATCGCTCTGTTGCTCGGGGTTGAGTGGAAGACAGAGGTGTCTGCTGTCTTGCAAGACGAGCGTGAACAGGCGCCTGGAAAAGAGGATGAACCATTTGCGGTTCCTCCCGCGGCAGAGCTGGAAGTGTTGTATGGGTTAGCCATGATGGGCGATATGCTGGAGATTGAGGCCTGGGCAACAGCACTGGAGGCTCAAAACAGTGTTTACCGTTGTTTTGCCGAAAGACTGCGTGAGCTGGCAAAGATGTTTAAAACAAAGGCTATTTTGACGCTGGTAGAACAATGTCGAGGAGCAGGTGCATGATTTCTGAAGGGCAACAGGCGGCTTTATCCGGTGAACGGCGATCAGTTATCCTTGTGGTTGATGATGATGCCAATAACCTTGCTGTCGTGCGGGATTGTCTGGTGGCATTCAAGTATACCGTTCTTGTTGCAGAGGATGGTGAAAGCGCAATCAAACGCGCTGACTATGCCCGACCGGATCTGATTCTGCTGGATATTATGATGCCGGGCATTGATGGCTACGAGACCTGCCGCAGGCTGAAGGCTCTGCAGAGTACCCAGAATATTCCCGTGTTGTTTATGACGGCCCTGGCAGAAACGGGTAACAAGGTAAAGGGGCTTGAAGCCGGCGCGGTTGATTATATTACCAAGCCTTTTCAGCGGGAGGAGCTACAGGCCCGTATTGCTGTCCACCTGTACAATCGGGAACTTACCAAGCGTCTCCAGGAAGCCAAAGAGCTGCTGGAGGCACGGGTTGAAGAGCGGACAGCAGAACTAGCCCAGGCAAACAATGAACTGCATGAAAAAGCGGTGTTGCTGGAAGAGGAGATCTCTGAGCGGGTGTTGGCCGAGCAGGAACTGCACGTCAAACAGCTTCAACTGGAGGCCTTGAACCGGACTCTTGAGACACGGGTGCAGGAAGAACTGCAGAGAAACCGGGAAAAGGATGCCATGATGATTCAGCAGAGTCGTCTGGCTGCCATGGGAGAGATGATCTCGAACATTTCCCATCAGTGGCGTCAGCCTCTGAACGAATTGGGAATTATGGTTCAAATGTTACGGGTTGATTATGACGAGTCATTGCTTGATGATGCAAAAATTGATGAGTTTTCCAGCGGCTGTATGGAAATTATTCAACACATGTCCCAGACCATTAACACCTTCCGTACTTTTTTCAAGAGAGAGCAGACTTCAGCTCGTTTTGAAGTTGCAGCTGCTATTACTAAAACCGTTGACCTGGTGCAGGCCTCATTTCAGGCTGCAGGCATTACATTGCACCTGGAGCTGGAGTCTGATTGTCTGATACAGGGCAACGCCAATGAGTTTTCCCAGGTTATGCTTAATCTGTTTAATAATGCCCGTGACGTGTTGGTGGAGCGTAAGGTTGCCAATCCGGAAATATCGGTGACCACCTGGTTGGAAAACGGGCAGATCATGGTTGTGGTGGAAGATAACGCCGGTGGTGTCCCTGACGCAATCAGCGGAAAGATATTTGACCCCTACTTTACGACCAAACATAAATCCCAGGGGGTTGGGTTGGGGCTGTATATGTCAAAGGTGATCATTGAAGGGAAAATGGCAGGGGAGATTGATGTTGTTAATAACTCCGGGGGGGCTCGCTTTCAGCTTGTCCTGCCTGCTGCTCCTGCAGCCTGAAGCAGCAAGCCCTGGTGGTAATGTGCGAAGCCCGCAGTATGCCTTTTGAGAAAGGTACGCTGCGGGCTTCGAGTTTTTAGTGACCTATGTGTCAAATGATCTTGCTGAGCGGATATTCAATAATCCCTTCAGCGCCCAGACGCAGCAGCTCCGGTACAATCCGGCGCACTTCTTTTTCCGGCAGGATGCTCTCAATGGAAACCCAGTCGGATTTGTAGAGATGGGCAACGGTCGGTGCCTTCTGGCTGGGCAGGATGCTGATGATCGCCTCTACCTTGTCGGCAGGGGCATTCATCTTGAGGCCCACCATGCCTTCCGCCCGCAGGGCAGAGTTAAGCAGGGTGGCGATCTGTTCGATCTTGGCCCGTTTCCAGGGGTCTTCCCAGGCGGTTTTATTGGCCACCATGACCGGTACGGACTCCATCAGGTCGCAGACGATCCGCAGGTTGTTGGCCCGGATGGTTGAGCCGGTCTCAGTGACTTCAACGATGGCATCACAGAGGCCGTCAACCACCTTGGCTTCGGTGGCACCCCAGGAAAATTCAACATTGACCTGAATGTTGCGCTCTTTGAAGTAACGTTTGGTAAACTCCACCAGTTCTGTGGAGATGGTGGCACCCTGCAGATCTTCCGGTCCCTGAACCGGCGAATCCTGGGCCACTACCAGCACCCAACGAACCGGGCGGCGTGAAACCTTGGAATAGACCATGTCGCAGACTTCAACTACATCGGAGTCATTTTCACGAATCCAGTCACGGCCTGCAATCCCCACATCAATGGTACCACGCTCCACATATTTGCCCATTTCCTGCGGCCGGATCAGGTGGCATTTCATCTCGCCGTCATCAACGGTGGGGAAGTAGCTGCGGGAGGAGATGCCGATCTGCCAGCCAGCCTGCTTGAACAGGTCTACCGTGGCTTCTTCAAGGCTGCCTTTGGGGACGCCAAATCTCAGAACGGTACTCATTTTTTGTAGACCTCCTCAGGGTTGAAGAGCGGGTTGGAGTGTTCGACCCACTGGCCATCTTCCCATTTCACATAGAAGCAACTGCGGTTACCGGTGTGGCAGGCGGCCGGGCCGTTCTGTTTAACCTTGATCACCACGGTATCGGCGTCGCAGTCGGTCAGTACTTCCATCACATCCTGGGTATTGCCGGACTCTTCACCCTTCATCCAGTACTTGTTACGGGTGCGGCTGAAGAACCATGTCTTGCCGTCACGCAGGGTCAGATCAAGGGTCTTTTTGTCCATAAAGGCCACCATCAGTACTTCACCATTCTCGTAATCCTGGATAACTGCCGGAATTAGCCCGCCCATCTTGTCAAAATTAATCTCAATCATGCTGT
>JAJTBI010000122.1 GCA_021286935.1 Geobacteraceae bacterium | reverse complement strand
ACTATCATCGCTCCTACTAAGACAATCGGTTCCATTTTTACCCCCATTGTTATTCCAAATTATGTGTCTGTGCTTACAGGCTTCGGTACACACCGATGACTTTGCCGACAATGCTTAGTTCGCCGTCTTCCGGCCGGATGATGATCGGTTCCATGGCAGGGTTTGCCGGTTGCAGGCGTATGTGATCCTGCTCACGGTAGAACCATTTAAGCGTAACCTCACCATCGATCATGGCGACTACGGTGTCTTTATTACCAGCAGTCTGTTGAGGCCGTATCATTGCCAGATCACCATCGAAGATGCCCGCGTTGATCATTGAATCGCCCCTCACCCGCAAAAAGAAGCAGCCATCCCCTTTTACCGCCATCGGGTCCACTGAAAAGTGCCCCTGAATGTCTTCAATGGCAGGCGCAAGATGCCCTGCACGTACAACCCCTACCACCGGCAGAGACACAGAACGGTTCACCGGTCGTACTAGAGAGATCCCCCGGTTCACACTTTCCCGCTTGATGTAGCCCTTTCGTTCCAACGCCCCCAGATGTTTCATGACCGGTAGTGTGCCGGAGACCTTCAGGTGTCTGGCTATCTCGCGTTGGCTGGGCGGAAAGCCATTGTCATCCGTGTATGAGGTAATGAACTGCAGCACCTGCTTCTGGCGCTGGGTCAGTTCATTTTGGTTTTTGTCCGCATAGGTAGTCATATGACTACCATATATGATTTTGAGCAGGTGTCAACAGGAAAAACAACATAAAAGCGTTTGGCAAGGTGCCGAAATTGTTAAAGGCAATTGGTTTTGCAGGAGGGGGCAGGAGGCTTGGTCTATTGTTTCTAAACATACGATAAGCCACTGATGTTCAGGGGCTTTCTTGTCTGCAGCTGGTAGACAATCACCACGGCCTGTGGTACAGGTGTGGCATGAAACAGGTCGCCATTTTTGCAAAAGTACATGATCCCCGCTGCCAGGGGGTAGCCAGTGAACTGGTTACCTGGCTTGAAGAGCGCAGATGTCAGCCGTTGGTGGACACCCATCTGGCGCGCCATGTCGGCTATGCCAGGGGTTTGACGGAGAAGCAGATTCGTGACCGGGCCGAGCTGGTGGTGGTGCTTGGCGGCGATGGCACCCTGATCTCGGTAGCCCGTCTGTTTAGCAGCCGTCAGGTGCCGATTGTAGGGGTTAACCTGGGCAGCCTTGGCTTTCTGACCGAGATAACTGTTGAACAGTTGTACCCGGTGCTTGAACAGTGTCTGGCCGGCAGCCACCGGATTACTGAGCGGATGATGCTTGATGTGTCCGTTACCCGGGGGGATCAGGAAATATCCCGCTGTCAGGTGCTGAATGATGCGGTGATCAACAAGGGGGCGCTGGCTCGGATTATTGAGCTTGAGGCCAGGGTCAACGATGATTTCCTGACCACCTTCAAGGCTGATGGCCTGATCATCTCCACCCCCACCGGTTCCACCGGTTACTCGCTCTCTGCAGGTGGCCCGATTGTGCAACCGCTGATGAAGTGCGTGCTGATTACCAATCGTCCAATTGTGCTTTCCTACCAGTCGGTGATCAGGATTACGGTCAAATCATCCTTTGATGAGATGGTCTACCTGACCCTGGATGGCCAGGTGGGGGTAGAACTGCAGGAGGGTGACTGTATCCAGGTCAGTCGCGCAGAAACAACCACCGCTCTGGTGACCTCGCCTGAGAAAGATTATTTTGCCATCCTGCGTGCCAAACTGAAATGGGGAGAACGTTAACAGCCCCATGCTTACCGAACTGTCCATCCGCAATGTCGCCATTATTGATCAGCTGCAGCTTTCCTTTAAAGCAGGCCTGAACATCCTCAGCGGTGAGACCGGCGCTGGCAAGTCGATCATTATCGATGCCCTGACCCTGGTCTGCGGCGGTCGTGCCTCAACCGACCTGATCCGTTCCGGTGAAGATGAGGCAACCGTCGAGGCGATGTTTGATCTTGGCGGCCTGCCATCGCTGCAGGCCCAGTTGCAGGAGTCAGGCATTGAGGTGGCTGACGAGCTGCTGGTTAAACGTTGTCTTTCCCGTAACGGCAAAAACCGGGTCTATATCAACGGTTCGCTGGCAACTCTGGCGCAGTTGACCGGGCTTGGGCGGCAACTGGTCACCATCCATGGCCAGCATGAATCACAGGGACTGTTGCGACCGGAGTACCATCTGGTGTTGCTGGATGCCTTTGCAAATACTACAGAACTGAGGCAGCGGGTGACTGCTGCCTTTGAACAGTGGAAACAGATTACAGAGCGCCTGGCACATTTTGATGAGCAGGAACGGGATACTGCCAGAAGGATTGATCTGCTGGCCTATCAGGTGGAAGAGATCACTGCAGCAGAGTTGAAGGCTGGTGAAGAGGAATATCTTGAGGAGCAGCAGCGGCTACTGGCCAATGCTGAACGGCTGGCTTGTACTACCGGTTCTGCCTATGAGGCGCTCTACGGTCGGGATCAGGCGCTGTTGGGTGAACTGAAGCGGGTCACCGCTGCCATGGCTGAAGCCGCAAAGATTGATGCAGCACTTGTCCCACTGCACAGCATGCTTGATGAAGGTTACCTGCAGCTGGAGGATGCTGCCCTGCAGTTGCGGGACTATGCTGCACGGATTGAGGCAGACCCCGAACAACTGAAGCAGATTGATGATCGCCTTGACCTGCTGACCCGTTTGAAACGCAAATATGCGCCGACCGTGGAAGAGCTGATTGCTCTTGGGGCTACCCTTGCCACAGAGCTAGAAGAGCTGCAGGGACGGAGCCGGTCCCGTGATGAACTGCAGCAGGAGCTGGTTGATCAGCGTACCACCCTTGAAAAGCTGGGGACAGAACTGAGTGAGAAACGTCGTGCTGCCGCTGTAGAGCTTGAGCAGCAACTTGCAACAGAGACCCACCAGCTTGCCATGCCCCATGCCGTGGTACAGGTGGCGTTTGAGCCACTTGCAGAACCGCGGGGAAGCGGTTTTGAAAAGATAGAGTTTCTGTTCTCACCCAACCCAGGTGAACCGCCCCGTCCGCTGGGCAAGGTGGCGTCCGGTGGTGAACTTTCCCGTCTGATGTTGGCCTTTAAACAGGTGTTGCCTGAAGGTGAAGCGCCAACCATGGTGTTTGACGAGGTGGATACCGGTGTGGGTGGAGCGGTTGCCGGTGTGGTGGGGCGCAAGCTGCGGCACCTGGCAACCGGTCAACAGGTCTTCTGCGTGACCCATCTACCCCAGGTGGCGGCCTGGGCCATGCAGCATATGAGGGTGGAAAAGCTGGTGGAAAATGGTAGAACAGTCACCACGGTGCAGGAACTGGATCAGGATGGTCAGATACAGGAGATCGCCCGTATGCTGGCAGGAGAACAGATAACCGACGCTGCCAGAGACCATGCCCGAGAACTGATTGACCAGGCTGTCTTGGAATCGTAACCCTGTTGTTGCTGAAACATGCTTGACAGCAGTTCAGCATTTGTGCTTTTATCCCAACCTATGAACTCCTTCTATCGCTTTGCATCTTTTTTCGGGTTTTTTTGGTACGGCTTTTATTTTACGCCGTCTGCCCGGGCAAGGGTGTACGCGGTTTAGGAGCAAAAAACCGATTACACAGCCAAAAGCCGGGGCAGACGGAACAAGTCTCCCCGGCTTTTTTCGTTTAACGTGGTAGAAACGATACAAGGCCGGGGGACTTCTCCAGGCCTTTTTGCTTTTGGGAAAAAGGAGAAGGAAGATGATCATCGTTATGAAGGCAGGCGCAGGCAAGAAAGACAGGGATGAAGTGGTAAAGCGGATCAAGGAACTGGGCTACAAGCCCCATATTATTCACGGCACCACCAGAGACGTAATCGGTGCTATCGGGGATGAACGGGCCAAACTGGTACTGCAGTCGCTGGAGAACATGCACGGTGTTGAAAGTGTTGTGCCGATCCTGCAGCCCTACAAACTGGCCTCCAGCGAGGTGAAACAGGAGCCCAGTCAAGTAAAGGTGGGTGACAGCGTTATTATTGGCGGCTCTCAGGTCGTGGTGATGGCTGGTCCCTGTTCGGTTGAGAGTGAAGAGCAGATCATCGAAAGCGCTAGACTGGTAAAAGAGGCCGGGGCAACCATGCTGCGCGGTGGCGCCTTCAAACCACGCACTTCTCCCTATTCATTCCAGGGGCTGGAAGAGGAAGGGCTGAAGATGCTGGCCAAGGCCCGTGAGCTGACCGGTCTCCCGTTTGTAACTGAGGTTATTAATCCCGAAACCGTGGATCTGGTGGCTGACTATGCTGATATGCTGCAGATAGGCGCCCGTAACTCTCAGAACTTTGCCCTGCTGAAGAAGGTCGGTCAGTGCGGCAAGCCGATCCTGCTCAAGCGTGGTATGGCCATGACCATTCAGGAGTTTCTGATGAGTGCCGAGTACATCATGAGTGAAGGGAATCAGGGGGTTATCCTCTGTGAGCGGGGTATCCGTACCTTTGAGACCGCAACCCGTAACACGCTGGATCTATCAGCCATTCCAGTACTGAAGATGAAGACTCACCTGCCGATCGTAATTGATCCATCCCACGGCACCGGCAACTATCACTATGTTGCGCCGATGTGCTATGCCGCTGTGGCAGCCGGGGCTGATGGCCTGATTGTTGAGGTTCACCCGGATCCTGAGCGGGCTTCCAGCGATGGGCCACAATCGCTGAAACCCAAAAAGTTCGCTGCTATGATGCAGAAGTTGCGGCTGTTTGCCGAGGCGGATGGGCGGAGCCTGTAACAGTATCGTGGCTGGTTGTTGTAATATTATATGCTAAAGGCTGCCTTCGTATCGGCAGCCTTTAGCATATCAACCATGTGCATCGGCATCATCAGGGAACTGGGCGCCCAGCTGCCGGATGGCATCGATGTTTTCAAGAAAGACCTCCACCAGTTCCGGGTCAAAGGCGGTTCCCGCATCTTTTCTTAATGTGCTCAAGACTTCGTCAGGATCCCATGCTTCTTTATAGCAACGCCGGTTGGAAAGGGCGTCATAAACATCGGCAATTGCCACAATACGGCCAAAGAGAGGGATCTCTTCTTCCTTTTTACCTCGGGCGCTTCCATCTTCTTTTTCATAGCCAGGCAGCGGTTTAAGGGTGGCCAAGCTGATATGGCCGGGATAGCCGTTACCATCCCAGCGTTCATGGTGGTTCAGGGCAACTGCCGCAGCAGACTCATCAAATTCTGAATACAGGTCAGGAAACAGCCGTGCGCCATAGACGGTGTGCAGTTTCATGACATCATATTCCTCCGGAGTAAATTTCCCCGGTTTTTTCAGGATATTGTCAGAGATAGCCACTTTGCCCACATCATGCAGCATGGCTGCCATCCGCAAAATATCACGGGTGCGGTCAATTTCCTCTTGCTCCAAGCCCCTTTTATCTGCCCAGCCTTCGTAGAGAGCCACTGAATAGGCAGCCACCCGGTTAACGTGGGGGCCGGTTTCTTTGGGGTCGCGCAGCTCTGCCATCCGGTTCATCCGCAGGATGATCTCACGGGTCATCTTGGCCCGTTCAATGGCATTGGCAGCAGTAACGGCAAAGTAACTGATGCCGCTCTCATCGTGCAGGTCAAAGGCGGTAATGCTGCCGCTTGCTTCCTTGGCGTTGATCAGTTGCAGTACCCCCACGGTCTCGCCACGCATGCTGGTCAGCGGCAGCACCAGCATGGAGATGGTACGATAGCCGGTCAGGTCATCAAACGAGTTGTTAAACGAGTACGGCAGGTTGTCATCAAGCTGGTAGACATCGGGGATGTTCAGCTGATTGCCGGTGGCTGCCACGTAGCCGGCAATGGAGGTGTTGTCCACCTTGATGATGATGTTGCTGTAAACCGATTTACGGTGAGCAGCCAGCTGGGTATTGATGGTGTCGTTTTGTGAGTAGCGGGCGGCAAGCCAGTTGCCGTCTTTAATGTAGATGGTGCCTGCGTCGCTGCTGGTAAAGCGTCGAGCCTCAGATAAAATCTTTTCCAGCAGGAAATCGATATCTTTGATCTGGGAAATATCCAGACCGAAATCAAGAAGCTGCTGTAATGTCTCATTTTGGTTTTTCATGACGCCCTCCACTGATCAGACTGTTGCCTTGCATTGTAACTGAAGAAGGTGGATTGGCAAGGTTCAATTCGGGATAAATTTTGATTGATGCGGCGGACAGGATGCACTACCATAGCTCACTTTTTGGGGAGGTCTGTGCGCATGTCCCGCCTTTTCTTTCTGTTTTTTCTCGTTATAACACTTACTTTTGCTTCTGTCAGTGGTGCTGAACAACGCAATGACCCCCGTGAACAGTCCCTGTCTGATGCCCTTGATCTCTGGCGCGAGGGACGATTTGAGCAGCTATACGACAGCCTTTCCCACAGAAGTGGTATGACCAGAGAACGGTTTGTCCAGAGCATGAAAGATGCAGAGATCAAGCCTGCCTGCTGCTTTAACAAACTGAATAATTTCCGTCTGATCAATGAGAAGAAAACAACCGCCAAGGTTTTTGCCAAGCTGGGGATGGAAGCAGGTCCAGGAAGCGACGAAAGCCAGAGCCGTGAGTTTACCCTGGATCATGAAGAAGGACGCTGGAAGATGCGGCTGGCCGATATCAAGGGGCTGGCTGGCTTGAAGAAGAAAAAATCCCACGTTACCCGCGTGAAGAAACAGTACCATTATTAATTTCCACACAGAATCGAGATCCTAGCCATGTCAGACCCAACAACTCCATTATCAGTTACCCCTCTTAATCAGCAGCACCGCGCCCTGGGCGCCCTGATGGCTCCCTTTGGCGGTTGGGATATGCCGATCCAGTACGAAGGGATCATTGCCGAGCACCGCTGGTGCCGTGAGCAGGCCGCCTTGTTTGATATCTGCCACATGGGGGAGTTTCTCTTCAAAGGCGATATCGTTGCCAGCGGACTTGAGGACCTGTTTACCTTTTCAGTAACGGCTATTCCGGTTGGACGCTCAAAGTACGGTTTTCTGCTGAACGGGCAGGGCGGGATTATTGACGACCTGATTGTGTTCCGTATGGCTGATGATCAGGTCATGATCGTAGCTAATGCCGCCACCGCCCCCAATGATTTCAAGGTGATTCAATCCCGCTTGACTGGTGGAGAATTCACTGACGTTACTGCGCAAACAGCAAAACTAGACCTGCAGGGACCTAAATCCCGTGAGGTACTGGTTGACCTGCTGGGTGGCTGGGTGGCTGAGATCCCCTATTTTAAATTTGTCCAGCAGACCGTTCTGGGGGTGCCTGCCATTGTCAGCCGTACCGGCTACACCGGCGAACTGGGCTATGAGATCTTCCTGCAAGCTGAAAAGGTAGGTGAGCTGTGGGAAATGCTGCTGGCTGATGAGCGCGTCAAGCCTGCTGGTCTCGGGGCGCGGGATGTGCTGCGTCTGGAAGTGGGCTACTCACTGTACGGCAGCGATATCGATGAGGCAACGACCCCGCTGGAGGCTGATCTGGCTGCCTTTGTCAAACTGGATAAGCAGTTTGTGGGTAAAGAGGCGCTGCTGAAGCAGCAAGCCCAACCTTTAAAGCGGGTTAAGGTGGCCTTTAAAGTAACCTCTCGCCGTACCCCCCGCCACGGTTTTGGTGTCTTTGACGGTGAAAAACAGATTGGTGAGGTGACCAGCGGCGTGTTTTCACCCATGCTGGGCTGCGGTATCGGTCTGGGATATGTGGAGCCCGGTTATGCGGCGCTTGGCACTCCCCTGACCATCAAGCAGGACCGGGCCGTGATGGAGGCGGCGGTCTGTACCGTGCCGTTCTTTACCGAAGGGTCAGTACGGTCATAATCAGTTTGCGAAGGTTGCTTGACTAATGAAAAACCTACTGTAAAATTATGTAAACGTAAGAACCTCATATAGTAGGGCTGGCTTTGGAGGTATTATGCGGCAACTTTTACATAGGTTGATGATGGTGCTGTTAGTTGGAGTGTCTCTTCTATGGGGTACTGCTGCATCAGCTGCGCTGCGTCTGCTCGAAAGGCAGCTGCAGGTCG
>JAJTBI010000121.1 GCA_021286935.1 Geobacteraceae bacterium | reverse complement strand
ACGACCCATGCCATCGTTTATACGGCGGCCTGCCAGGATAACCTGGGGTATGTAGCCGATCTTTTCTGCTTTGTGGGTAAGGTAGTAGGGGTCTACGCCGATGCAGTGACCACCGACCAGGCCCGGCTTGAATTTAAGGAAGTTCCATTTGGTACCGGCAGC
The DNA here is from genome assembly GCA_021286935.1 of Geobacteraceae bacterium. Taxonomy (GTDB): domain Bacteria; phylum Desulfobacterota; class Desulfuromonadia; order Geobacterales; family Pseudopelobacteraceae; genus Trichlorobacter. The sequence goes on along the minus strand of JAJTBI010000121.1, from coordinate 7,848 downwards.
TTCCAGTACATCGTTGGTGTCGATGGCCATGCGGTCAAAGATCAGGGCCAGTTCGTTCATCAGGGCGATGTTCAGGTCTCGTTGGGTGTTTTCAATGACCTTTGCTGCCTCGGCTACTTTGATGGAGGCGGCACGGAAAACTCCGGCGGTTACAACTGATTCATAGACCTGGGCCACGGTTTCGAGGGTGGCGGCATCCTGGCCTGAGACCACTTTTCTTATTTTGGTGAAGGTGTGTTCTTTATCACCGGGGTTGATCCGTTCCGGGCTGTAGCCAACAGTAAAATCAGTGCCACAGGTGAGGCCGGAGGTTTTTTCAAGTACCGGTACGCATTCGTCTTCAGTAACGCCGGGATAGACCGTTGATTCATAAACAACGATATCACCTTTTTTAAGCGCTTTCCCTACTGTTTCGGATGCCTTCAGCATAAGGGTCAAGTCGGGCTGGTTAGCTTCATCAACCGGTGTCGGGACAGCCACAATATGGAAGTCTGCCAGGGCAAGTTCTTCAATGGTGTCGGTAAACAGGATGTCTGCTGTTTGCAGGTCTTCTGCGGTTACCTCACAGGTGCGGTCATAGTTGTTTTTCAGTTCGCTGATGCGGTGCGGGTTGATGTCAAAGCCGATGGTGCGGCGTACTTTGCCGAAAGCAATTGCCACCGGAAGCCCGACATAGCCAAGTCCGATAACCGAGATGATACGTTGCGTCTGCATAGCTGCTCCTTTTGTTGTGCATGCCGTATATTGTGCTGGTTATAGCATACTGTGGTGACTTTGCAACGTCTTGGCGGAAGAATACCGTGGGGGACGTTGCATTCAGGAAGTTGTATGGTAGATTACTTCAATTACAGGAGATAAAGAATATATGGCACATCTGCTGGTTACAGGAGCTGCCGGATTTATTGGATCGCATGTCTGTCTGCGTCTTCTGGCGCGGGGAGATACGGTTGTCGGGCTGGGAGAACAACATGCTCTTGGGGAGCTGTTAGGGCTGCAGTGCTGCATGCAGTTCCGGGGATGAAATGTCATTTTTTTCTGTAAGTATAGTTTTGGGCAATGCTGTTTTGATGGCCTGGTTGGCTTTCAAGATCCTGAAGGTTGCCGACGGGCCGGGTTCACGTCTTATTGCATCGGTATTAACCCTGTCCGGAATTCTGTTTTTTGTTGAGTCCGTACCGTTTATGTTTCAGGATATCCCTTTTGTGGCGTTGAGAAAAACAGGGATGATCATTGAAGGTTTTGCTGCACCGCTTTGGCTTGCAGGAAGTATTTTCTTTGCGCGTAAGACCGGACAGTGGGCACAGACCGGCCTTTTCTTCAAGATTTTCTTCTGCTGTTCTCTGTTTTTACCGCTGTTTCCCCTGATTCTGCCGCCGGATGCATTTTATTATAGCCCTGATTTTCCCAGAGAATATCTGCTTTTCTTAACAACGGCCGGTTTTGGTTATTACATTGCTATTATGGTGTGTCTGGTTGTTACGGCAGTGCAGTGGGAAAGGACGCTGGTGAATGCAGCACCCCAGGTGTTCTGGAACATTAAGTTTTTTGTTGTCGGTATGTTCCTGATGCTTGCGGTGCAGATTTTCTATTACAGCCAGGCCCTTTTGTACCGGACGATAAATATGGAGTTCTGCCCTGTCAGGGCTTTTATGTTTATTATTGCCGGTGCTCTTGTGCTGTTCTCTTTTTTGAAAAGAGACCTGACGGCGCGGATTACCGTTTCTCAACATGTTGCACTACGCTCAATTACGCTGATAGGGGTTGGATGCTATCTGGTGCTGCTGGCTTTTTGGGGAGAAGGGCTGAGGTACCTTTCCGGCTCCTTTTCACGTTCGGTGGGCATTTCACTGGTTTTGGTGTCCGGTGCAGGACTCTTGCTGGCTCTGCTTTCTGGCAGAGTGCGCAGAGAGGTTAAGGTTACCTTACTTAAGCATTTTTACCAGAATAAGTATGATTATAGAACACAATGGCTTCTGTTTACGGACAAACTTTCCGTTTCTCAATGGGATGAGATGCTGCAGGCGGTGCTGGAGGTGTATTGCGATACCTTTGGGGTGACCGGGTCTTCTCTTTTTCTGTATGATAAGCAGCGTCAGGGGTATGTTGTTGAGGCGACATGCCGTATGGACTGCAAGGCTGATATGATAAGTCTGAATAATAGTCTGGTCAGGTTCATGGGAGAGCGTGGCTGGGTTTTCAGCGTCCGTGATGACATCAGGGATGTGATGCAGGAAAATGCTGTTTTTTTAAGAAAACACAGAATTTCTTTTGTTGTGCCTCTGCCAGGAGATGCAAAGCCATCCGGTTTCGTCGTGCTGGGAGAGTTACTGAAAAACGATGAGGATTACATTTATGAGGATTACGACCTGATGAAGACCTATGCCAAGCAGGCGTGGCAGACCATCAGGCAACAGACGCTGAGTAGGGAACTGTTATTGATGCGTGAGGAAGCGGCTGTGGGAAATGTTGCTACCTTTATCATGCATGATTTGAAAAACCAGCTGTCGGCACTTTCTCTTATGACGGAAAATGCAGCATTTTTCATCGGAAATCCTGAGTATCAGAAGGATTTGGTGCATTCTCTGGATACGACGGTTAAGCGAATGAGGAGTTTGATAGGCAATCTTAAAACATTTGACAGGGAAAAAGTGCTTCAAAGGGATAAAGTTGACCTGTTTGCCTTGGTGGAAGATTGCTGTATGCAGCTTTCAGGTAAGCCGATTGAAATTTCTGGTGAGCATGTCTTTGCGACTGCAGATCGAACTGAATTGAGCAAAGTTGTTTTAAATATTCTGATGAATGCCCTGGAGGCGTCTGACGATACTAAGACGGTTTTTGTTGAGGTGGGAGCTGAAGATTCGCTGGCGTTTGTTCGGGTACGTGACCAAGGGTGTGGTATGACGCAGGACTTTATCCGTCAACAGCTTTTTGTCCCGTTCCAGACAACAAAGCCGACCGGTCTGGGTATTGGACTGTTCCAATCCCGTCAGATCATGCAGGCTCATGGCGGTAAAATTACTGTGGATTCTACAGTGGAGTCCGGTTCAATAGTAACCGTGTGGTTGCCAGTTAATATGAAGGCGGATGTGGAGAGTCTATGAATAACCCGGGGCAGACAACCAAACAGAAGTTGTTGGAAAAGATCCTTGTCGTTGACGATAACGAGGTTATTTGTTCTCAGATAAAATGGGGACTTGCTGATGAATATACGGTGTTTTCAGCCGGGAGCGTTGATGCTGCCCTGCAGATATTTGATGAACAGCTTCCGCGTGTTGTTGTTCTTGACCTTGGTTTGCCTCCCCATGAAAATACCTCTGTTGAGGGGTTCAGATGTCTGAGTGAAATAATCAACAGACGACCGCAGACCAAGGTGATTATGCTTACCGGCAATGATGACCGGGCCAATGCGTTGACCTCTATACGGCTCGGTGCATACGATTTTTATCCAAAGCCACCGAGTCTGGTGGAGTTGAAAATTATCATTTCACGGGCTATTCACCTCGCAAATATTGAAGAACAAAATCGTCTGCTGCAGCGTTCCATTGAGACGACAGCTTCAGATTCCTGGGGCATGATCGGACAATGCACTGATCTGCAGAAGGTGTTCAATAATATTCAAAAGGTAGCGGCAACCAATGTTCCTGTGTTCATTTCAGGTGAAAGCGGCACCGGTAAGGAACTGGTCGCACGGGCACTTCATGATGCAAGCAGTCGTAAGGATGGTAGTTTTATTGCAATTAACTGTGGCGCGATTCCTGAAAACCTGCTTGAGGCCGAACTCTTTGGGCATGAAAAGGGAGCATTTACAGGCGCCCATTCAACGGTTCAAGGGAAGTTTCAACAGGCCCATAACGGTACGCTTTTTCTGGATGAAATTGGTGAACTCCCGGTTAATTTGCAGGTTAAACTGTTACGCTTTCTTCAAGAGGGGGTTTTGCAACGTGTCGGCGGGAGGGAGAATATCCGGGTCGACACACGTCCTGTCTGCGCAACCAATGTAGATATTGCTGCGGCGATTAAGGAGGGCAAGTTTAGGGAGGATCTTTTCTACCGGGTCGGGGTTGTCGTAATTGACCTTCCTCCTTTGAGAAACAGGGGAGACGACATTTTACTGCTTGCCAATTACTATCTGAGGTTGTTCAGCGAAGAGCATAATATAAGCGTGCAGCGTTTCACTTCTTCGGCTATTTCATTTTTCAAAACCTATCAGTGGCCTGGTAATGTACGGGAACTCCGTAACCGTGTGCAGCGAGCGGTTATCATGTGTGAATCCAAACAGATTGACGCATCTGATTTGGGAGTTGTGGAGGACGTCTGCCAACTGGATGAACAGGAAGTCGAAAATCGGCAGGGGGAACCCAGGATGGTCAGCTTTGCCGGCAAAACATTGCGTGATGCAAAGGATGCGGTTGAATATGAGTTGCTTTCAGCAGAGCTGGAACGGAGTAACGGCAATATTATGCGGACAGCAGATGTGCTTGGGGTGAGCAGGCCGACATTGTACGGACTGCTGAAAAAACATAGCCTGCTTAAGATTTGATGTTCTGCAGGGCTTCGTATGATTGTTTGATGCCGTCAAGATTTTGGGCTTCAAGTGTCCACAGTGCTGCAGGGGCGTGTCGCAAGAGTAGATTGGTTACCTGTTTGAAATCAATGAAACCTTTGCCGATTGCCAAATGTTCATCTGAGCCGCCATGGTTGTCATGAAGATGTGATGCAACGCAGTATTTTCCCAATTCTGAAAACCACTTTTCCAAAGAGACGTTAGCAAAAATAGTAAAATGTCCTATATCAAAGCAGTGCCTCAGGCGTCTGTTTTTGACCCCTTCAATCACTCTCCGCAGGGCTGTCGGTTCGTTTTCATGTATGTTCTCCAGGGCAATAACAGTGTCGGATGCCGTCAGCCGGGGCAGTAATGACTTCCAGAAGTTAATGGATGTATGTATCCAGCGCTCACGCTCACGGTCATCGGGTAAAACAGGGTAGCCGCTGTGAAATACGATATGCTGTGGTTTGAGATAACGGCTGAACTGGATCGTTTGCAGGACAGATTGCCGTGTCAGGTCTTGTATGGATTGCTCTTCAGCCCCCGGATTAAAGTCGGCAGTGGGGGCGTGAAGGGTGCAGCGCAGATTACTTTCTTTAAGAGTGAGATGAAGCCTGGCAACGTCGTTGTAGGTGAACTGTTCAAACGATTGATTTGACAGGTAGAGTTCCATGTTGACGTGCTGGCTGGTGAGAAAAGGCAGGTACTCCTGCCAGTGGCGCCAAGGGGTGCGGGCATAGAGTAGTTGGCTGGTCATTGTGTTAGCCGCCTGTTTGATTGAGTAGACTGGCAAAAAATACTGCTGTAGCCATGTACGTCATGCTCCCTGTGCCGGATACCGGGATGGCTGCAGGCGCTCTTACTCATAACGCCACTTAAAGGTAATTACTTTACAGTTCGGCAGGGCTGTTCGCAATTCCCCCAACCCTTTATCTGTGACCTTGGTTCCGCTGAAAGTCAGCCAGCGCAGCCAGGTGAGGGGATACAGGTTGGGTAGACCGCTGTCAGTGATCTCGGTGTGATAGAGGTAGAGCCGTTTCAGACCGGTCAGGCAGTCCAGTTTTTTAAGCCCTTTGTCGGATACGGTGGTGTTGGAAAGGTAGAGTTCCTCAAGGCCGGTGAGGTTGCAGATACGGGCTAATGCATCGTCACCAACATCATACAGAAACAGGGCCTGCAGATCATTCGGCTGCAGCTGTTCAAGAAAATCGATCCCCCCTTCTCCATCACCCCGTACATCCAGCCGCAATCCTTTATCCAACGGTATTTCCCGGATACCTTTGGCGGTTCCCAGCTTTTGCCAGTCACGGTAGTCAACTGAGCTGGCGGTACGCAGGTAGAGAACGCCACAGGGCTTTTCTGAGGGAAAGCGGATAATGCGGGTTTCAAGGGGAGGAGAGGGCAGGTCTTCAGGGGCCTCCGGCTCACCGCTTAACAGGGCGAAGCGTTTCTTGGCCTTGGCGATATCAAGGTCAACGGTTGCAGCCATTTCAGCCAGCAGGTCGATGCCATCCAGCAGACCTTCATCAACCCGTTGCTTGAATCGATAGATGTCAGACCGTCGTAACTCAATGATCTGCTTGTTTAACTCTTTGATATGTTGACGTGTGTAGGCGATCTGGCGGATCAGGCGAATCAGTTCAGTACCAATATCAAGACCTTTGGCTGTTTTAGGACCCAGTTGCCATTCCCGCAGGATCTTCTGGAGCCGTGCCCGATCCCCTTCCTGGTAGGCCAGATTGGCAGTTGCCATCAGTTCCTGGCGCTTGAGCCGCTCATGGTCGTCACTGACCAGATCCGGGTGGATTGCTTTGGCTACCTCGCGATAGAGTGCCTTCAGGCTTTTTTCTTCAAAGATCGGTGTGGTTTCCGGATCGTCGTCCAACAGAGTGGTGCGGGTAAAGGTTGAGTTGCTGGCGTCATGCTCAGTGGTATGAAAGTACTTATGGTGTTCCTCTTCTGACTCTCCGGTTCCCAGCAGGCCGCTGATCTGCCACTCAAGCTGTTCAAGTTCGGCGATTCTGCCACCCAGCATCTGTTCGTAGGTGTGCTCAAAGATTCTGATTTCAGATTTTATGGCTGCCAGTTCCCGTTCTATCTTGGTCTGTTCTTCAAGCAGCTCTTCCAGTTCACGCCGTTTTTTGGCAAGTTCTATCTCTTCAGGGGATTTCATGGTGTCAATGTTCCCTGTAGCACCAGTTCCCGGGCCAGACGCAGGGTGATGCGGCATTTGCGTTGTAATGCGGCACGGTAGAGGGCGTCGCAGGCGGCAACCAGCGAGCCGACATCACGGGGCAGTACGGTCAGAAGCCAGCTTGCTACGTCATTGGGCAGGATGATCTGCCGGTCCTGGGCCAGCTTGGCAATCAGCATCTGGCGGGATCGGTCGTCAGAGACATCCAGACGGGCCACCAGTCCCCATAGCAGGCGGGAGATCAGATGATCATCAATGGTGGGCAGTTCTTTGGGGGCAAACCTGCCGGCCAGGGCCAGGGTGTGGCCGCTGCTGTACTGCTGGTTAAAGGCCTCCCAAAGGGCATTACGCAGTTCCGGACGGTCCGGTAGCTGGTCCAGGTCATCTATCAGCATCAGATCGCCAGAAGCCGGTGCTACGGGGATGGTCAGGTCACGGCATGACAACACCTGATACCGGTCTCCAGCCATGTGTCGTCCAATGGCGTGCAGCAGGTGGGTCTTGCCGGAACCGGCCGGGCCGTAGAGGTAGAGCAGTTTTTCCGGTTCAGCCGGATTGGTGATCCTGCGGCTGAATTCAAGGGCGGTGCTGTTACCGGCGCAGGAGATGAAATTGTCAAAACCGTAGCGTGGGGTAACGGGCAGATCAAGGGCCTGTTGCAGCATTAGAAGAGTGACCCCTGGGGACGCTCAGGCGTCAGTCTGCCAAAGTGTTGATAGGCAGCCGGGGTGGCCACCCGTCCGCGGGGGGTGCGGTTCAGGAAGCCATTCTGAATCAGAAATGGTTCATAGACATCTTCAATGGTGTCACTTTCTTCACCAATCGCCGCACCGATGGTGTCCAGACCCACTGGTCCGCCGCCGAATTTGTCTATGATGGTCAGCAGGATCATTCGGTCCATCTGATCAAAGCCCATCTCGTCAATCTCCAGCAGACGCAAGGTTTCCTGCACAACAGTAAGGGTGATGGCGCCATCAGCCCTGACCTGGGCATAGTCCCGTACCCGGCGCAGCAGGCGGTTGGCAATCCGCGGGGTGCCGCGGCTGCGGCGGGCCAGTTCCAGCGCCCCTGCCTTGTCAATTGCCATTCCCAGAATACGGGCCGAGCG
>JAJTBI010000120.1 GCA_021286935.1 Geobacteraceae bacterium | reverse complement strand
AGACTGGTATCGGGATATGGCAGCAGGTCATACTGTTGTCACCCTTGATCTCAAGACGCAGGACGGTAAGCAACGGTTTTTTGAGCTGCTTGCAACGGCTGATGTTCTGATCTCGGCAACTCGTCCAGCTGCCATGCGACGTCTGGGGCTTGACCACGACACTATCCAGCAGATGTTTCCGCAGCTCTGCCAGGTTATGATTGTCGGATATCCGCCCCCCAGAGAAAACGAAGCCGGCCATGACCTTACCTATCAGGCATCGATGGGGCTGATTGACCCGCCCCAAATGCCACGCACGCTTCTGTCGGATATGGCAGGTTCCGAAATGACCGTCAGCGCTGTGCTGGCATTGCTGCTTAATCGTGAACGCACGGGAGCGGGTGGTCATGAAATGCTGGCTCTTTCAGATGCCGTTTCAGCATTTACCGAGCCGTTAAAGTACGGCAGCACGATTCCCGGCGCATCCCTGGGTGGCGGCATTCCGGAATACAACATCTATAAAACAACAGACGGATGGGTAGCCGTTGCTGCACTGGAGCCCCATTTCAAAAAGCGATTGGAAGAGACTCTTAAAATCTCGGCTCCGGATGACTATCGCGCAGCCTTTTTGTCATACAGTTCACTTTATTGGCAAAAATGGGGGCAGGAGCTGGATCTGCCTGTCGAAATTGTCAGATAAGAGCGTTGCCGGGGGACTGGCCTGAGGAAGATGCCATCATGAGCGATACGAACCAGCAGGAGTTACATACCTCACGATCTCCTTCAGGGTCATCTCTTCACTATGGATGGGTTATTGTTAGCGTAGGTTTTCTGATTATATTTGCCTGCCTCGGTCTGGCTCGCTATGCCTATACCATGCTGATCCCTTCAATGCAGTCCGGTCTCCAGCTGAGTTATGACAAAATGGGATTTATTGGTACAGCCAACTTCTGCGGATATCTCCTTTCTGTTGTGTTTGCTCCTTCCCTGATTAAACGATTCAAGCCACGTCTGGTCATCGCTGGCGGTCTTTTCATCATTACGATTTCCATCTACGGTATGAGTATCAGTTACGGTTTTATGTCTCCACTGCTGCTCTACTTTATGGTCGGCATGGGAAGCGGTTTTGCCAATATTCCTACTTTTACCCTTATCAGCTACTGGTTTTGCAGTGACAAGCGCGGCAAGGCAGCCGGAATTCTGGTGGGGGGAATGGGGGCGGCCATCGTCCTTGTAGGAATCCTTGTGCCGCTCCTTAATAAAAATTTTGGAGCCGATGGCTGGCGCGTCGGCTGGCAAATGTTGAGCGCCTTTTGTTTTATCATCATGCTGGTAGCTGTTTGGCTGGTACGAAATCAGCCCTCGGATATCGGTCTGAAGCCGCTTGGGCAGTTGCCAGTTGTTGTCGGCGAGCAGCTGGTCCCTCGGGAAAGAAAAGGAGATGGACGTATTTTAGTCCATCTGGGGCTGCTTTACATGGCTTTCGGGGCAACATTCATGGTGTATGGTACGTTTATTGTCACAACGCTGGTAAAGGAGTATGGCCTGACTGAGTATAGCGCCGGCATTTACTGGTCGTGGATCGGCTTTTTCAGCCTCTTCTCCGGATTGGTGTTTGGCGGTCTGTCCGACAGCCTCGGTCGTAAATACGGATTGGCTCTTGCATTCACGGTGCAGAGCTGTGCGTATCTGTTGGCCGGTCTTGGGCTTGATAGTGGGTGGATGATCCTGTCTGTCATACTTTTTGGATCTGCAGTATTTTCTATACCAGCGATCATGGCAGCTTCAGTCGGGGAATACCTTGGTGTGCATCGTGCGGCTTCCAGCTTTGCAACAGTGACAATCTTTTTTGCCGCCGGCCAGACTGTCGGCCCATCTATTGCCGGCATGATCGGTAAATCAACCGGCAGCTTCACAGGAGCTTATCTGCTTGCAGCTTTGATAACAGGTTCTGCTGTGCTCTTCGCACTTTTTCTTCCGCGACCGACCGCTAATGCATCGGCTACATAACCATCTGTTCTGGCTGTTAAATGTTCAGCGCTTGTCTGAACCGAACATACTGAAGGGGAGGAATACATGCATATTGAATTGACAGAAGAACAGAAGTTGATTCAGGACACCGCCCGGGATTTTGCAAAGGCAGAACTTGAGCCGATAGCTGCACAGCTTGATCAGAGCGATGACCGGACACCGATGTTGGCAAACCTGAGAAAACTGGCAGAACTTGGTTTCATGGGACTGAATGTTAAAGAACAGTATGGCGGCACCGAGGCAGGCGTGGTGGCGTTCAGTGTTGCCATGACCGAGATAGCGCGAGCCTGTGCCTCCACTGCGGTGACCGTATCAGTCAACAACATGGTCTGCGAGGTAATCCAGGCGGTAGGCAACGAAGAGCAGAGAAAGAAATACATCTCAAAAATCTGCTCCGGCGAATATGCGGCAGGCGGGTTTGGCCTGACAGAGCCTGGTGCCGGTTCAGACCCTTCATCAATGGCAACCCAGGCTGTCAAGGATGGCGATGACTACATCCTGAACGGCTCAAAAATATTTATTACCAGCGCCCCATATGCCGGTGTTTTCGTTGTCTGGGCCGTAACCGACAAGGATGCGCCAAAGGGGAAGGGGATCAGCTGTTTTCTGGTTGAGAACGGCATTCCCGGGCTGATCGTCGGCAAGGAAGAAAAAAAGATGGGGCAACATGCTTCAGCCACCAATGAATTGATCTTCGAAAACTGCCGGGTCCCGGCCACGGCGTTGCTGGGCAAACTGAATGACGGTTTCAGGATAGCAGTTGCAGAACTGGCCGGCGGCAGGATCGGGATAGGTTCGCTTGGTCTGGGAATAGGTCTGGCAGCCATGGACTTTGCTACACGCTACACAACCGAGCGGACTCAATTCGGGCAAAAAATCAGTAATTTTCAGGCATTGCAGTGGATGATCGCCGATGCCTATACCGAGCTTGAGGCAGCCCGTCTGCTGCTGATGAATGCATCTTACCGCAAGGAGGCGGGTAAGTCCTTTGCCAAAGAGGCCTCCATGGCAAAACTGTTTGCCACAGAAACGGCAAACAAGGCCTGCTACAAGGCAATGCAGATGTTGGGGGGGTATGGCTACACCAATGACTATCCGATAGAGCGCTTTACCAGGGATGTACGCATTACATCTATCTATGAAGGAACCAGCGAAATTCAACGTCTGATCATATCCAGAGAGATCCTGAGAAGTCTCAGCTAAGGAGTATAGCATGAGTAACAGTAAACGAATCACTCTCCAACAGACATCGGAAATCATCAAAGATGGTTCAAGCCTTACGTTCTCAGGCTTTACTATCTGGCGCAGACCAATGGCGATTGTGTATGAGTTGATCCGTCAGCACCGGAAACACCTTCATTTGATTGAAGTTAATGGCGGATCGCATACAGAGTTTCTGGTAGGGGCTGGCTGTGTTGACATTTGGGAATCGTGCTGGGTAGGCCATGAGTTGTATGGGAAATACGGTGCTAACCTGTCACGCAAGGTTGCTGAGAAAAAGATTATTGTTGAAGACTACAGTCATGCAGAGATGCTGTTCCGGTTTGTGGCAGCAGCAAGCGGCGCACCCTATGCAGTTACACAGACTTCGCTTGGCACAGATATCCACAATCCTGAATTTGACATGCTGGGACGAGCCGGACTGAGGGATGGTAAACGGATTGCACAGCATAAATACCAGTTTGTTGATGATCCGTTCTACGGAGCTGGTGCTCATGTTCTGGTGCCGGCAGCAAAGGTGGATATTGCAGTACTTTGCGTACAACAAGTTGGTGAAGAAGGAACGGTTAGGTTAAATGGCCAATGCTATTCCGACCCGGAAGTTGCCAGAGCTGCAGACATTACCATCGTAATGGCTGAGGAGATTGTTCCTGAAGAGTACCTCCGCCGGAATGCAGACCAGAACGCTATAGCCAGTTTTGAGGTGGATTACATTCTTGAGTGTCCGTTTGGCGCACATCCGACCGGAATGTTTGGCCGTTATGATGTTGACGGGTCGTTCCTGAAGGATTTTTACGGTGCCACCCGCACCCAGGAAGGGTTTGACGAGTTTGCTAAAGAGTGGATTCATGGCCTTGACCATGTAAGCTATCTGGAAAAACTCGGCTGGCCAAAAATGCTGAAACTACGTGCAAACACAGCTATGAATTATTGCCCGCGCGAAAAAAAAGGAGGTAACTAGTATGAGTGATTTTGCGTCTCCAGAAGAATATGGACTGGCCGACCTCCTCTGCTGTGCGGCAGCCCACGAAGTGCAGAACAATGAAGTTGTGTTTGCAGGTACCGGGTTGCCGATGGTGGCGATCATGCTGGCACAACAGACACATGCCCCCAATCTGAAGTTGATCTTTGAGGCAGGCACCCTTGACGGTCGTCCACCGGAGATACCGACATCCGTTGGTGACGCCCGTTGCGAGATGGGCGCTTCACGCGCATCAGGGCTCTTTGATGCCTTCAGTGTTGCGCAACGCGGCTATGTTGATATGGGTTTCCTGGGGGGGGCCGAGGTTGATCAGTACGGCAACGTGAATACGACCTGTATCGGTGACTACCTTGAGCCGGAATTGCGCCTGACCGGCAGTGGCGGCAACCCGGACATAAACTCGTTTGCAAAGCGTACCGTTTTTATCATGGTGCATGAGAAGCGGCGCTTTGTTGAAAATGTCAGCTACATAACCAGTCCGGGCTGGCGTGTAAAGAAATGGCCAGGAGGCGAACTGGTGCACCGCCGTGAGTTGTATGGAGCCGCCTACCGCGGTGGTCCATCGGCTATTATCAGCACATTGGGGGTCTTCCGCTTTGATGAACAGGATGGGCATATGTACCTTGACACCTGCCATCCAGGCACAACAGCGGAGCAGATAAAGGAGCAGTGCCAGTTTGATCTGGATATTTCCCGCGTTAAGGGGCAAACACAGGTGCCGACACGCGAAGAGTTGCGCCTGATTCATGATGTGCTTGACCCGGACCAGATATTCATCCCCAAAGTAAAAAAATAAATGTTCTGCATGAGGCTGGGTACTCTGGTCGCTGTGCCGGTCTTCAAATCCATTACCCATCTGCCACCGTTTCTGGGGATCCTGTTCGGCCTGGGTATCCTCTGGTTGATGGGTGAACTGCTGCACAGTAAAAAAGAGGATGAACATAAAGAGCACCTGACTCTGGTGCGGGCGCTTAAGCAGATTGATATGAGCTCAATCGTCTTTTTTATCGGCATTCTGCTGGCAGTTGCCAGCCTGGAGCACACCCATATCCTGTCCAACCTGGCCAAGTGGCTGGATCAGACCGTAGGCAGGCAGGATCTGATCGTGACCATTATCGGACTGGCCAGCGCCATTGTGGATAACGTGCCGCTGGTGGCTGCCTCCATGGGGATGTACAGTCTGGCACAGTATCCGGTGGACAGTTTTCTGTGGGAATTCATGGCCTACTGTGCCGGTACTGGCGGTTCAATTCTGATCATCGGTTCAGCTGCCGGGGTTGCAGCCATGGGGTTGGAGAAGATCCACTTTTTCTGGTATGCCAGAAAATAGCTCCCCTGGCTCTGGTTGGCTATTTTGCCGGTATTGCGGCATATTGTACAGTACAGACTGCTGCATTAGACTCAATACCGTTCAGTTAAGCCGTTCGTGTTGAGTTTGTCGAAGCATGAATGGCTTAACTGTCCACCCTTCGACAGGCAAAAGGGCGAACGGTCAAGCATTAAGCCTAGAAAAAGCAGTTGAAACACAGAGACACAGAGGTCACAGAGTAAAATCTACGAGTTAAAAGCCACATTTTTTTTGACTCACCAAAAAGGTACGCTTTACTTTGTTTTTAAGCCTTTGATTTCTCTGTGCCTCTGTGTTAATGAACTGCCGTTTTTAGGATTAATCAAGTATTGTAAACAACAGAGCTGATTTGTTGATATAATTCTGGCAAATGACATCAATTATATTGAGCAGTTACAAAACTCCTTGTGCAAAGGAGTCTCTTTTTGGCTATCAATTTACGTTTACGTTAACTTAACCAGATAAGGGTTTCTTTCATGCTGATAGTCGCCTGCATCAAGCAAGTCCCCGACACTACCCAGGTTAAAATTGACCCTGTTACCAACACACTGGTGCGGGAAGGTATCCCTTTTATCATGAACCCCTATGACACCCACGCCATGGAAGCGGCTCTGCAACTGAAGGATCAGTTTGGTTGCAAGGTGGTGGTACTTTCAATGGGGCCGCCCAACGCGGAGGCAACCCTGCGCAAGGCGCTGTCTGCCGGGGTGGATCGGGCTATCCTGCTCTCTGACCGGGTCTTTGGCGGGGCCGACACCCTGGCCACCAGTAATGTGCTGGCTACCGCCATCAAGCGACTGAATGACGAGGTGGAGCCGGTGGGACTGGTGATCTGCGGCAAGCAGACCATTGATGGCGATACCGCCCAGGTGGGGCCGGGCATCGCGGTGCGCCTGGGATATCAACAGCTGACCCTGGTGGATAAGGTAGAGGAGCTGGATCTGGTCAACAAAAGTCTGGTGGTGAGCCGCAAGCTGGAAGGACGTCATGAGCGGGTGCAGTCCCCACTGCCTGCCGCACTGACGGTGGTACGGGAGCTGAACCGCCCCCGTTACCCGACCGTACCGATGCGGCTGGCAGCAGCCACCGCTGAAGTGGAGGTCTGGAATAACGAGGTACTGAAACTTGATCCCCATACCATCGGCCTGAAAGGTTCACCCACCTGGGTTTCCAAGATCTTCTCTCCGGAGCGGGATAAAGGAGAGATTGTGGGTGACGGCTACGCCGACCCGGAAGGGGCGGTTGACCTGTTGCTGGGCAAACTGATGGAAAAGGATCTGTTACCGCTATGAGTGATACCACGCCAAAACTAAAAAAAACCCGTGGACGCGCCAGACTGCTGGAGGGTAAGTGTATCTCCTGCGGCGCCCGCTGTGAGAGCTCATGCCCGGTCAACTGTATCAGCATGAACGATGCCGGTGAGCCGGTGATTGTGGCCGAGAAATGTATCGGCTGCCTCAAGTGTGTCAAAGTCTGTCCTGCCCAGGCGCTGGAGATGGCCTTTACGCCGGAGGAGCTGAAGATTCTTGAGCAGCTGGCTGCCACCGGCACTGCCACCACTGCAGACGATGAAGATCCTGAGGCGGCTGCCATTGCCCGGATGCAGGCCCAGTACCGTGGAGTCTGGGTCTTTGTCGAGCAGACCGATGGCGAGGCAGCCAAGGTTTCATGGGAGCTGCTGGGCAAAGGCAAGGAACTGGCAGCCAAACTGGGGGTGGAACTTTCTGCCGTAGTGATCGGCCATCAGGTCGAGCAGCTCTGCCATGAGGCGTTTTCCTACGGCGCAGAGAAGGCATACCTGCTGGATGCCCCCCTTTACGCTGATTACCGTACCCAATCATATCTTGAGGCGATGTGTCACCTGATAACGCAGTACAAGCCGGAGGTGATCCTGATGGGGGCCACCGGCATGGGACGCGATCTTGCCGGCGCTGTGGCCACTCGGGTCGGCACCGGCCTGACCGCCGACTGTACCGGACTGGATATTGATGACAAGCGTAACCTGGCCCAGACCCGACCGGCCTTTGGCGGCAACATCATGGCCACCATCATGTGTGACAAATACCGGCCCCAGATGTCTACAGTGCGCCCCCACGTGATGCAGATGCCGGAGCCACAGCCCGGAGCCACCGGTCAGATCATCCGTGACAGCTTTACCACCCCGGAAGATCAGGTGCTGGTCAAGGTGCTTGAGATCATCCGCGACGGTGATGCCAAGAAGAAGGTGGATATCGGCGGTGCTGAGTTCATCATATCCGGTGGTCGCGGCATGATGGGGCCGGAGAACTTCCCGATGCTGGAAGAGCTGGCAAAGGAGCTGCACGGTGTGGTGGGCGCATCACGTTCTGCGGTGGATGCCGGATGGATGCCGCACGACAGACAAGTCGGCCAGACAGGTAAAACCGTGCGCCCCAAGATCTATATCGCCTGCGGCATCTCCGGGGCCATTCAGCATCTGGTGGGGATGCAGGATTCCGATCTGATCATCGCCATCAACCGCGACAAGGATGCCCCGATCTTTGAGG
>JAJTBI010000119.1 GCA_021286935.1 Geobacteraceae bacterium | reverse complement strand
TCTTTGGCCCCTCAACGTACTCCGCGTACGCCTGCGTCGCCAAACTCCTCGCTGCCTTGATCTCATCCTTGATTTGAAATTGGTGAAGCAATGATCAGTGGTTTATCGTTTGGCAACAAGATACTCGCTGGTAATTACCTCATAATGGTTGCAATGGGTGCGCATCTTCCAGGCATGTGTACCAGTCTGGGCAATGGTCCAGGCTGGTACAAGAATCCTCTCTTTCCCTTCCAGCAATGCACGTACATTATCCTTGCCTCTTCCTTTGTAAGGTCCGGTTGTGGTGCCGCCCAGCCAGTGTTCTTCCGGTGCAGCAGTTGTGGACCATGAAAACGGGTCGGCAAACAGGAATGAGGCGTTCTGGGGCGCTGCTACCCGGTTCATCTCAAACAAGTGGGCAAGGGGGTAGCTGACTCGGTCCAGCAGGTTCAACGAGGCGATCTGATCAAAGCAGTTGGCACTAAATGGCAGCCGCAGCACGTCAGCAATTACAAACTCTACATTGTCGGTGCGCCATGATGCAGGCAGAGACAGCTGAAACTGTTCCGTCAGGTTTCCTTCCAGGGGAAGAGAAAAATCCAGTTGCCGCTGTTGTGCAAGTCTGCGGGCTGTTTTGATAAATCCGTGGGAAAGGTCACACCCTACCGCCAGATCGCAGCGGTTGGCCATCTCAAAGGTAATCCTGCCCACTGAACAGCCAGCATCAAAGCCTGCTGTTGCAGTCCTGGACAGGCAGTTCGCCCATTGGATAGCAGAATCATCAATCACTGTATCCCCTAAAAGGTCGCTGTAATGACTCCAGAGGTAGCGGTCAGTCATCCCCTTTTCTTCATAGCGCCATTGTGCGCCGGCTGGGCTACTGTCAGGATCAGGCAGCAGGTGGGCAATCCCTTCCTTAATGGGAAAACGTCGCTTGCACTTTGTGCAGGCCAGGGTGCCGGTTATGATGTCGTTGTCTGCTTCACGATCTGTTGTCAGGTTTAACGGATATTCCTTAGGAAGGCAGGCTGGGCAGATCAGGTGTGGGAGCAGGAATCGTTTCATGGTGAGTGGTCTGGTGATCCTTGAACAAGAATAGTGGGTGAGCGGATGTTTGGCAAAGTATACTGCAGGCTTCTTCAGGAAGGCAACAAAGGATGCTGCTGTAACCGGCTTTCTGTTTGACAGCCTACCTGTCTAACTGGTACTCTCACGACATTACAGGCTGTTCCAGGAAGATCACGAGTTTCATAGCACTTGTAGCCCCGGACAATTCCGGGGCTTTTTTCTTGATCTCGTCCGCCTCCAACTCAAGGCGCTATCTGCGTTGGCTCGTCTTCAGCTTCCTCAACGTACCACTTGCGTACGCCTTCGTCGCTGAAGTCCTTGCCGCCTTGATTTCATCCTTGATTTGAAGCCGGACATACAGAAAGAAGGAAGTAGATGCCGTTTCAACAATTCAGTTTTCACCCCAAGGTAGTAGCAGGAATCAACGCCCTTGGCTACACCACCCCCACACCGATTCAGGCTCAGGCAATTCCAAAGATCATGGCAGGCCATGACCTGATGGGGTTGGCCCAGACCGGCACCGGCAAGACCGCTGCCTTTGCCCTGCCGATTTTACACCGCCTGATGCAGGGGTCACGCAAGCAGGTACGGGCACTGGTAATCGCCCCGACCCGTGAGCTGGCAGAGCAGATCAATGACGCCATACTGGAGCTGGGTCAGCAGACCCGCCTGAAAAGCATCACCGTTTATGGCGGTGTGGGTGTGAATCCGCAGATTGAAAAGCTAAAAAACGGGGTGGAGATCGTAGTGGCCTGCCCGGGACGCCTGCTTGATCATATCAACCAGGGCACGATTGACCTGACCAATCTGGAGCTGCTGGTGCTGGATGAGGCCGATCAGATGTTCGACATGGGTTTTCTGCCTGATATCCGCCGCATTCTGAAGCATCTTCCCCCCCAACGCCAGACCATGCTGTTTTCCGCCACCATGCCGACCGAGATCCGCGGTCTGGCCCGTGAGATCCTGCGTGATCCGGCCACGGTGCAGGTGGATCATGTCGCTCCGGCAGCCACGGTCAGCCATGCGTTGTATCCGGTGGCCCAGCATCTGAAGACAGGGCTGCTGATGCAGCTCTTGAAACATACTGATACCGACTCAGTGCTGATCTTTACCCGCACCAAGCATCGCGCCAAGCGGGTAGGGGAGCAGCTTGAAAAGGCTGGCTACACCGCTGCCTCGCTGCAGGGTAACCTTTCCCAGAACCGGCGTCAGGCAGCCATGGACGGCTTCCGTAACGGTACCTATCAGATCCTGGTGGCAACCGACATCGCTGCCCGGGGGATTGATGTGTCACAGGTATCCCACGTGATCAACTATGATATCCCGGACACCAGCGAAGCCTATATCCACCGGATCGGCCGCACCGGTCGGGCCGCTAGAAACGGTGATGCCTTTACCATGATAACCGATGAGGATACTGCTATGGTCAAGGCGATTGAGCGCACCCTGGGGGCTGCCATTGAACGCCGCACTGTGGAGGGGTTTGATTACGCCGTACCTGCTCCCCGCAAGGATGATGAGTTTGCCCGGCCACCACGTCCGCCCCGGAACCAGCCCAAGGCTAAGAAGCCACAGCCGAAACCGGCAGCAGGGCAGGGCGCCGCACCAACCGCTGCAGGTCACAAGCCAGCCGGAGCAAAGTCTGCGTCAGCCGGTGGGGCACGGCATCCGCAACGGAATAAAATCTGATTAAAGGCCATGATAATGGCACGCGGATGACGCGGATACAGCGGATTTGCGCAGATTTGAAACCATTTGTTTTGAAATCAGCGGAAATCAGCTCAGATCAGATTTGATCCGCGTGCTATTGCCTTGTTTCTTTTTGTTTGGTTTCGATTGTATCTAGTTTTGAATTCAATTATGGAGCAACAGTATGGTTCACCTCTCCAGCATCACCAAACAGCATGGCTCGCAGGTTCTATTCCGCGATGCCTCTTTCCAGATCCTGCCCGGTTCCCGCACCGGTCTGGTGGGTCCCAACGGTGCCGGCAAGACCACTATCTTTCGGATTATTACCGGTGAAGAAGAGGCTGACAGCGGCGATATGACCTGCGCCAAGCGTACCACCATCGGCTACTTCTCCCAGGATGTGGGGGATATGTCCGGTAGGTCTGCCCTGGAAGAGGTGATGGCCGGATCAGCCGAGACCATGCGTCTGGCTGGCGAGCTGAAGGAGATGGAGGCTGCCATGTGCGAGCCCCAGTCCGATGATGAGATGGCGGCGCTCTTGGAACGCTATGGCGTGGCCCAGGAAGAGTTTGAACACCGTGGCGGTTATGACCTGGACACCCGTGCCCAGACCGTACTGACCGGCCTGGGGATCGGACCGGATCGTTTTAATCATCCGGTGGAGTCCTTCTCAGGCGGCTGGAAGATGCGGATCGCCCTGGCCAAGATCCTGACCCTCAAGCCGGATGTGCTGCTGCTGGACGAGCCCACCAACCACCTGGATGTGGAGTCGATTGTCTGGCTGGAGGAATGGCTGGCCGACACCTTTGACGGTGCCCTGCTGATGACCAGCCACGACCGGGATTTTATGAACCGGATTGTGACCCGTATTGTTGAGGTTGCCAACAAGACCGTCACCACCTATGGCGGCAATTATGACTTCTACGAGAAAGAGCGTGAGATCAGGCATGAACAGTTGCTGGCCAGCCACAAGCGGCAACAGGATATGTTGGCCAAGGAAGAGGAGTTTATTGCCCGCTTTGCTGCCCGGGCCTCCCATGCTGCCCAGGTCCAGTCACGGGTCAAGAAGATTGAGAAGATCGAGCGGATCGAAATTCCGGCTGAAGAACGGGTGGTGCGCTTTGAGTTCAGCGAGCCGCCACGCAGTGGTGATGACGTGGTAGTGATGGATGGCCTGGCAAAAGAATGGCCGTTGCCTGATGGCGGCGTCAAGCCGGTCTTTTCCGGGGTCAGCGGCATTATCAAGCGTCAGAGCAAGATTGCGGTGGTGGGGGTCAACGGCGCCGGTAAATCCACCTTCCTGAAGGTGCTGGCTGGTCAGACCGAGCCCACCAGTGGTACGGTCGCTTTGGGTGCCAATGTGGAGCTGGGCTATTTCAGTCAGCATGCCATGGAGGTGCTTGACCCGAAAAAGAGCATCTTTGAGACGGTGCAGGATACGCTGCCGCTGGCTAACCGCGGGGTGATCATGAACCTGCTGGGGGCCTTCCTGTTCTCCGGCGATGCCGTTGATAAAAAGATCGAAAACCTCTCCGGCGGGGAAAAGAGCCGGGTGGTGCTGGCAACTCTGCTGGCCAGGCCGATCAACTTTCTGGTGCTGGACGAACCAACCAACCACCTGGATATCCGCTCACGGGAGATGCTGCTGAATGCCCTGCAGAACTTCACCGGCACCGTGATGCTGGTCAGCCACGACCGCCACTTCCTGCGTTGCCTGGTTGATCGGGTGATAGAGGTGGATCACGGTGAGATGCGGACCTATGAGGGGAATTACGAATACTACCTGGAAAAATCACATCACTTTAGCCATTAACGATTAAGCCCGCTTTCGCGGGCTTTTCTGTTTCTCAGGCAGGCAACAGGAATTTGCCGACATAGTTCTTGGAGAACTGGTAGGCGGTCCGGCCGCAGCGTTTACTTTTCTCCTGTGACCACTGGATCGCTTCACGTTCCAGCTCTTTGGTCCAGGGGATTTCTACCTTGTGATCACGGGCTTCGCGGCTGATACAGAGACGAACTGCATCAATGTAGCGATCCTGGGAAAAGGCATAGAAAGCAACCCAGAGGCCGAAACGGTCGGACAGGGAGACCTTTTCTTCCATAGCCTCACTCTGCTGCAGTTCGCCCCGCACAAACTTACCGCCAATATGATCAGACTCGTACTCAGGCAGCAGGTGACGTCGGTTGGAGGTGACGTAGATCAGCACATTCTCCGGTGGCGAGTAGACGGAGCCATCCAGGGCGCTTTTGAGCATCTTGTAGCTCAGCTCACCCACCTCAAAGGTCAGGTCGTCGCAGAGCAGGATAAAACGGTACGGCTCATGCTCAACTGCGCTGAAGATCTCGGACAGATAGATCAGGTCTTCCTTTTCAATCTGGATTACCCGCAGTCCTTCCGGGGCAAACTTGTTCATCAATGCCTTGACCAGTGATGACTTGCCGGTACCACGGGAACCCCACAACAGGGCATTGTTTGCAGGCAGACCCATCAGGAACTGACGGGTGTTGTGCAGCATGGTCGCCTTCTGTTCATCCACCCCCAGCAGTTCTTCCAGGGTGGTGGTGTCGGTAACCCGCACCGCCTCCAGATAGCCGGAAAAGGAGTGGCGTCTCCAGTTAGCGGCATAGCAGGTGGACCAGTCAATCGGTGCAATGGCACGGGGCAACAACATCTCAACAGAGCTCAACACCCGTTCCAGACGGGCAACAACTTCAGGTTTCAGGTTAAACATTGGTTCATCTCACTTTTGTATAAAGTAAGAGCCCCCGGTTCATCACCGGGGGCTCGGCGTCACTTATCTGGTACCTCTGTCTGCACATTTCAGATCAACGCAGATAACGCCTTGATCCGGAATGTACCTTACAGGCCCAGTTGTTTGAAGAAGTCGTTCCCTTTGTCATCCACCAGGATGAATGCCGGGAAGTTCTCTACTTCAATCTTCCAGACCGCTTCCATACCCAGTTCAGGGAAGTCAATGCACTCAACCTTCTTGATGTTCTCGTCAGCCAGGATAGCTGCAGGGCCGCCGATGGAGCCCAGGTAGAAGCCGCCATGCTTCTGGCAGGCATCGGTAACCTGCTGGGAGCGGTTGCCCTTGGCGATCATGATCATGGAGCCGCCGTTTGCCTGCAGCAGGTCAACGTAGGAGTCCATCCGTCCGGCAGTGGTGGGGCCGAAGGAGCCAGAAGGCTTGCCAGCCGGGGTCTTGGCCGGCCCAGCGTAGTAGATCGGGTAGTTCTTCAGGTAGTCGGGCAGCGGCTTGCCGGAATCCAGGATCTCCTTGAACTTGGCGTGGGCAATGTCACGGCCAACCACGATGGTGCCGTTCAGCAGCAGGGCGTCGCCCACCTTCAGGCCGGACAGTTCCTTCAGGGTCTCGGCGATCGGCTTGGACAGGTCAACCTTGTGGCCATGCTCATGCTTGGCCATACGGTACTGCTCAGGCAGAAGGCGACCTGGATCACGGTCCAGTTGCTCAATGAACAGACCATCCTTGGTGATCTTGGCCTTGAGGTTACGGTCTGCGGAGCATGATACCGCCATACCGACCGGGCAGGAAGCGCCGTGGCGGGGCAGACGGATCACGCGGACGTCATGGGCAAAGTACTTACCGCCGAACTGTGCGCCGATTCCCAGCTTCTGGGCTGCGGTCAGCAGTCGTGCCTCCAGCTCTACATCGCGGAAGGCCTGACCGTGGGCATTACCCTCGGTGGGCAGGCCGTCCAGGTCGCGGGCGGTGGCCAGCTTGACGGTCTTCATGCAGGCATCGGCAGAGGTGCCGCCGATCACGAAGGCGATGTGGTAGGGAGGGCAGGCAGCGGTGCCCAGGTACTTCATCTTCTCAATCAGGTATTTCTCCAGCTTCTCAGGGGTCAGCAGAGCCTTGGTCTCCTGATACAGCATGGTCTTGTTGGCGGAACCGCCACCCTTGGCCATGAACAGGAACTTGTAGTAGTCGCCGCTGGTGGCCAGGATGTCGATCTGAGCTGGCAGGTTGGTGCCGGTGTTGGTCTCTTCGTACATATCCAGCGCAACGGTCTGGGAGTAACGCAGGTTCTCTTCGGTGTAGGTCTTGTAAACCCCTTTGGAGAGATATTCTTCATCATTGCCGCCGGTCCAGATCTGCTGGCCTTTCTTGGCCACGATGGTAGCAGTACCAGTATCCTGGCAGAGCGGCAGTTCAAACTTGGCAGATACCATGGCGTTACGCAGGAAGGCCAGGGCAACACCCTTGTCGTTCTGGGATGCCTCAGGATCAGCCAGGATCTTGGCAACCTGCTCGTTATGGCTGGGGCGCAGCAGGAAGGAGAGATCTCTCATGGCCTGGTTGGCCAGTACGGTCAGCGCCTCGGGATCAACCTTGACCACTGGCTTGCCATCAAATTCTGCAACGGAGACATATTTCTCCGAACCCTCGATCTTGTAGTAGTTGGTCTCATCCTTGCCAAGCGGGAACGGCTCCTGATACACGAACGGTTTGGTTGACATGCGTAAAACTCCTTTCGATAGAAGGTTCGGAACGTTGTCCGATAGTGTATACAAAATCTTCGGCATAGTATGCAAAACAGCGGTTTTTGTCGAGCGATAAGTTTTGTGTATGTCGTTGAGCTGGGGGTGGTAACAACGGGTAGAAAAATACATGTTTGTGTCTGCTGATGTAATATTTTCTAAATAAGTCAGACAGTTGTTGACTAAAGGATAAATATGATATAAAAGGTCTTATTATTAATATGTATATATTGATTGATGTGTTTGTAAGCGTTGTTTCAGTAGCAATGCTGTTCAATACGTGGAGTGTCTGTGACCCCTGATAAAGCGCGCATACTGATTGTTGACGACGAACCAGCCAACCTTGCTATTCTTGCGACGGCGCTGGAGTGCGATTATGAGCTGTTTGCAGCCACCGGCGGCTACAAGGCACTGGAGTTGGCTAAAGAGATCCGTCCTGACCTGATTCTGCTTGACATCATGATGCCTGACCTCAGCGGTGTAGATGTCTGCAGGATAATAAAATCAGATGCAGACCTTACGCATATTCCGGTTGTCTTTCTGACTGCAATGACCGGCCAGACCAATGAGGCAAAGGGACTGGAGGCAGGGGGACTCGACTATCTGACCAAGCCGCTTGCTATCGAACTTGTCAAGCTTAGAGTGAAAAACCAGATCGAGCATGCCCGCATTGTTCAACGTCGTGCTTCAGACATACAGGCCGGAATCCGGAAGGATACAAACCTCTGTGCTATCCTGCCATGGCGTTTTGTTGAATCAGCCTCAACCTTGTACACACCTAACGGTTCTGCGCTGCTGCTTACATCGCACGAATCTCTTTTACTGCAGCTGCTTCTTGTCACCCCCGGAATAACTATCGGTTATCAGGATATCCTAGATGCGCTAGGCCAGCCTAACGACCGGTTTGGCAAGGCTCGTCTTGAAGTACTGATCACCCGCTTGCGGGCAAAAGTGAGCACAGTAGACCCTGCCGCAACACTGCCGATCAAGGCCCGACGAAACATAGGCTATGTCTTCCTCTGTACACCGGATCAAATCTGAGCTCAGTTCACCAACCCAAACTTCGTCCAGGCCCAACTGCAAGTAAATGTAAGAAAACTCTTGCGTAGAGTCTGGTATATTTCCTACAGGCATGGCCTCATTGCAGCTCGATACAAGGTGGTGTGCCATAAAAATATCCAGCAATCACCTGCACCAGGGAGCTGACGATATGAACTATCCATCACAGGCCGATCAGTCGAAGAAGAACGGTCTCCGGCGAAGCATCTCTCTACTATCTTCTCTTTTCGTGCTCCCTCTGCTCATCCTGAGCCTGCTGCTCCCAGCACTTGTCAATGCAGCGTATGAACGGCAGCTTCTGACTCC
>JAJTBI010000118.1 GCA_021286935.1 Geobacteraceae bacterium | reverse complement strand
TTCATCGTAGACCCAGCTGTAAATAGACAGGAGTACTTTCATGGCAGAAGTGATACCGAGTCTGAATACATGCCTTAACGTAACAAAAGGTGAACGGAAATTTGCCGATTGCATAAAGCAAAAATTGGATGACAATTACTACTGCTGGTACAACGTGCCTATTGGTAAATCATCCCGCTACCCTGACTTCATTATCCTGCATCCAGATCACGGGCTATTTGTACTGGAAGTTAAGGATTGGTCAGCAGACAATATTCAAGAACGCAGCAACAAGGCTTCATTTCGTGTGCTATGCGGCACTGAAGTCAAGGAATTCAAAAATCCTCTTGAACAAGCACACGAATACGCACTAGAGATTGTTCACCTCCTACAGAAAGACCCTCAACTGGTCCATATTGACACAAGAAAGCCCCTGTTTAGATGGACATGGGGTGTTGTTTTACCCAATATCACCCGCAAACAAGCTGACAAGTTATTTCCTGAAGAAATCATTCCGCCCCATAGGATGATTTGCAAAGATGATATGTACGATAGCGTCGATGCTGGCATATTCCAGGAACTTTTATGTGGTATGTGCAGCTACGCACAAGGCAAGCTCTCTTTGCCACAGATTGATAGAATCAGATGGCACATCTTTCCTGAAATCAGGCTACCTCACCGTCAAATGGCTTTGTTTGAACAGAATGCTGAAGAAGATGAGGTATTACCCGATATCATGCGGGTAATGAATTTCCAGCAAGAGCAGCTGGCCAGAAGTCTTGGTGAAGGCCACAGGGTAATTCATGGTGTCGCAGGATCAGGCAAGACGTTGATTATCGGTTATAGGGCACAGTATCTAGCGGCAGTTTGTTCTAAGCCTATCTTGATTCTTTGCTTTAACAAACCACTTGCTAAAAAGCTTAAGTTTTGGATGCAGGAAAAGGGAATTCTGGACAAAGTACAGGTGCATCACTTCCATGAATGGTGTGGTGAGCAATTAACTGCACGTGGAATTCCTAAGCCAAAACAAGGCCAGGATGCAGGTGCTTATGCTGAAGAGTTGGTTCTTAAGGTTATTGATAATGTCGATAACGGCAGAATTCCATCTAGTCAGTATGATGCAGTTATGATTGATGAAGGTAACGATTTTGAATCCGAGTGGTTTACCCTGATCACCAAGATGGTGAACCCACGAACCAATTCTCTGTTGGTCATGTATGACGATGCTCAAAACATCTACAAACGAAAGAGCAAACTGAAATTCACCTTTAAAAGTGTTGGTATTAAGGCCCAAGGACGCACTTCAATCTTGCAGGTGAATTATCGAAATACGAAAGAGATGCTTGATTACGCAACAAAGTTCGTGAAGGACGTTATCAAGCCAATAGATGCAGATGAAGATGGCATCCCACGGGTTAAACCGATCACTGCCGGTAGGCGTGGTCCTGCACCAATAGAAATTGAATTACCTAATCCGCCAGGAGAGGCTGAGGAAATTGTAAAGGTTCTTAAAGAGGCTCATGCAAAGGGGACTGCCTGGAAAGATATGGCAGTTCTGTTCTGGGATAAAGAGGACGCTCATTTATTACATGAAGAGTTTATAGGGCAAAAGATACCCTTCATCGGCAAAGACAAGGTAACTTTCAAAAAGGATGAAGACAGGGTAAAGACTCTTACCTTCTACAGTAGTAAAGGGCTTGAATTCCCGCTGGTGGTAGTCATGGGAGGAAGAATCCGCAAGGCTGCAGAGACCAATGAGGATGCAGCACAGTTGCTCTATATCGGGCTTACTCGGTCAACGGATCAGCTTGTAGTGACTTATCACTAACCACCGTTCCCACGCTGTAACCATTCAGGTTGAATTTTGTTGTATTTTGCTGTACTAATTTGGACGTTAGACACACCGAAGGTATAAGGAACTAATTGATATTACTTATTCTCGCAAATAGCTGTTATTATTATTGGTCGTTCGAATCTCGTTTCCCGCTCCAAACAGAATACAGGGAGATCTCAATTATCTAATTGACCCCCTTATCAATTACCCGGTACCGTGCTCAAACGTTGCCGGGTTTTTCTTTTTCTCCGAGGCTTGTATGAAAGCACTTCCCTCATTGATCAGATTGTTTCTAAACCGCTTTATCCCGGCTTCGCTGGTCTATATCAGCAGCATGCTGTTCCTCTTTGAAGTAGATGAACATGCCCACAAGACCTTCCTGACGCAGATCGGCGTACGATCCGACGATCAGTTTTTGGGACAATTGCATGCACATCTGCTGAGTTCTCTGGTACCGGTCGGATTACTGCTCTTTATCGCAATGAGTGCTGTCTGCCTGCTTTTTGCCATCAAGCGCAGACAGCAGCTTGCCAGTGACGCCAGGCAGCAGGAACATCTGTACAAAATTCAGTTGTTGCTGGATTCAACGCAGGAGGGAATCTACGGCACGGATCATCACGGTTGCTGTACCATGGCAAACAAGGCCTGTGCCCGGATGCTAGGGTTCGACAGCCCGGAACAACTACTGGGACAGCAGATGCATAACCTGATGCACCACACCAGACCAGATGGCAGCCATTATCCGGCTGAGGAGTGTACGGCCCACCGGATGAGTGAAACCGGCGTGGTCAACGTGATTGAGAACGAACTGTTTTGGCGCAGGGATGGCAGCTCTTTCCCGGTATCCTACAGTGTGCTGCCGATGCGGGATGGTCAACAGGCGGTCGGCATGGTCTGCAGCTTCATGGATATAACGGAAAAGCTCCAGATAGAGGAGCAGTTACGCCAGGCCCAGAAAATGGAGGCGGTAGGCCAGCTTTCAGGCGGTATTGCCCATGACTTCAACAACATCCTGCAGATCGTCTCAAACAACACCCGTCTGGCCATGGAACGATTTGACGCCGATGATCCGGTGTACACCAGCCTGCAGGAGATGATTACAGCAGTTGAACGCGGCTCAAACCTGACCCGCAGCATGCTGGCGTTCAGCCGCAAACAGTTTATGCGGATGAAACCACTGGAGCTGAACCGGATGCTGGCTGACGCGCTCATATTAGGCCGTAAATTGTTGCCCAAGACGGTTCAGCTTGAGTTCATCCCTTGTGAGGAACCGCTGCATATTACGGCTGACAGTACCCTGCTACAGCAGGTGCTGTTTAACCTGCTGACCAATGCCCGTGATGCCATGCCAGCCGGCGGTACCATTACGGTTATAACCAAACTGGTATTAATCCCCGATCAAGAGTTACTGCTACTTCACAACTCATCCCACCACGGGCCTTTTGCACGTTTAATGGTAACTGATCAAGGCGGCGGTATTCCGGAAGAAATCCGTCAGAAGATTTTTGATCCGTTTTTTACGACCAAAGAGGTAGGACAGGGCACCGGCTTGGGACTTTCCATGGCCTTTGGCACCCTGCAACAGCATGGTGGTTTTGTTTCCATAGCCTCATCCTCAGAGAAGGGCACGACCATTGCGGTTTGCCTGCCGATTCAGGAGCCAGGTTCCGCTTGACCTGTAGTCTGCAACCAGCCCAACATCCCTCCCCTGCATGATTCCCTCATACAGCTGGCTTCTTTCCAGTGACACAATACATCTAAATATTATCAGCATGTTAGATCCATAACAGCTCAACTTTGCCGGGTTGGTGCATAGCAAAGCAATACTCCCCAACAGATTCTTCATCACCCTTGATCCACATGCCAGCCCAAATCAAACTCAGCAATATCAGCATATTACAGCAATAATTAGCATATTTTCAGCTGTTGGCACTGTCTGTGCTTATTAGAAGTACAAGCAGGAACTGATGCAACAAAAGGAGGATGTCATGAAAGCAACAATCATCAAAATGATCATAGCACTGAGCGGCGCAGGTGCAGCGGCAGCCTTTGCCGCCACAACAGGTGCAGGAGCTGAAGATAACGGCTTGCTGATCTGGGGATTCATAGGGTTTGGCGTCATGGTAATCATGCTGCAGGCAGTGCCGGCCATGATACTGTTTGCCTCCATGCTGAAAGGCCTGTTTGCCCATTCAGACAAAGAAGTAACCGCCAGCAAACACTGAAGGAGTCAGCCATGAGCCGTATCTTGATTGCTGAGGAACATCCAGAATCCCGTAAGGTGATGGCAGATCTCTGCATGGAGGCAGGCTACAGCGTGACGGTCACCACTACCGCAGCCGGGGTTCTGCAAGGGATCTTGAAAAAAACAGCCAGGGTAATTCTGCTGGGCAGCAGTTTTGATGAACTTGCCGCAACAGACCTGATCCCGCTCTTTAAAAAATGTTGCAGAAACCTGACCATCATCCTGGTTTCAAATGAGGTATCACTGCCGGTGATACGCAAGATGCGCAATGAAGGAATTTTCTACCATCTGTTGCGACCGGTATTACCGGAAGACAGAGAAGAACTGAAACAGGTTATCAACTGTGCCCTACACCAACCAAAGCGTTGTTACTGCTAACGAACAAGGAGAACTGCCATGAAACCGACCGCAACCATCATCAACACCGTAGCCCTGTTTTTTGCAAGCCTGACAACCGCCCTGGCCTCTGCCGGCCATGGAGATGTCGTCGATACCAGTCTGACCTATAACAGCGGCATCCTGGTCCTGGCTTTTGCCGGATTCCTGGCCCTGGTGGTGGTGGTTCAGACTATCCCGGCCCTGATCAGCCTGTATGGCATGATCAAGGGAGCTGCTGAAGCAGTTAAAAACAAAGAAGCCAGTTCAACCTCATCCAACAGGTAGTTAACCATACGGAGGATACCACCATGTCAGCACTTTTCGATACCATAGGCCATGTTAAATCTGTCTACACACTGGTTGATTTCTACCAGTACATCAAAACCGTTGAGTACCTGATCTGCGTTGCCTTCTTTGTCGGTTTTCCGATGTTCTACAGATATATGATGAGCGGCAAGAGCAGTACACAGGAAACCGCACATTGATTGTGAACAGCTAATGCCACGTCGAACAGGGTGTCTGACTCAAAAGACACCCTGTTCAAGACCCTTTTTTAAGTAGTCTGCCTCGCAGAACAGATCGAAACAACCAATCCATGACCATAATTAAAACTGCTATACCTTACTATGGCTCGCTCACCTATGAAGGCAAAGGGTTTGAGCGGATCTATTTCTTGCTGGAATACGACGACAGAAGCGGAAACACCAGCAATGTCAACATGGGAGTCTGGGATGCCAGTGAACAGCCGCTCTTGGCCGCATGGCTGATTTCTCTGAATGTTAAGCAGCTTGTCTGCACGCATATGCCTGAACAGGAAATTAAGGAATCAATGTTGAGATCAGGGATCTGTGTGGTCAGTGCAGCAGATGAATCCGCAAGTCATATCCTCTCAACACTCTGCCTGATCTGATGATTGAGCGGCACGTACGGCACGGCCAGCCCCCACACGAACATTGTCGTCACAGACACCCGAGACATGAGGAGGCTGGCAGATTCCAGCCTCCTCGCTCTATTCCAGCTTTACTGCAGCTGAGTACTTTGGCATACTACCTTGCATTAGAATATATTCATAAGCAATTTAAAGGAGGGGCAGTCCATGACATTACTTGAAGAGTTGCGTCAGGTTGCTGTTGAGCAGAATCAGGATGCTGAGCTGCCGGACAGCCTGCTTTCAGAAATCCTGACCCTTGTTGAAAGGCCCGGCGTGCTTGCATACGAAGCTGAACTCAAGAAACTGATCGGACAGCTACGTAACTTTGACCTGTATGCCGGAGCCGGTTGCTTCAGCGAATCCTGCGGTATCAGGGAAATTACTGAAACGATACAACAGATTGCACCCTAAGAGGAACTTACGCCATGTTACTACCTATTCCCGGAACAGGCACCATAGAACTGCAACATCTGGTCTTAGACTATAACGGCACCATTGCCCGTGACGGCCAGCTACTGTCCAACCTTGACAAGACACTTGCTGAGCTGGCTGAAAAAATCACGGTCCATGTGCTTACTGCTGATACCGGCGGCACGGTCACACAAGAGCTTGAAGGGCTGCCCTGCAAACTGCATATCATTGCAAGCGGCAACGAAGCAGAACAGAAAGAGGCATATATACAGGAGCTGGGTGCTGATACGGTGGTCGCCATGGGCAATGGAGCCAATGACCGGCTGATGCTGAAGGCAGCCCGGCTTGGTATTGCCGTGCTTGAAGGAGAAGGGGCTGCAGCAACTGCCATCCTGCATGCGGATATCGTTGTCCGAAGTATCTACGATGCCCTTGGTCTGCTGATGGTGCCCCACAGGGTTGTTGCCACCCTGCGCAGTTGACCCCGCGCTATCGATTCCTGCTCCCCCTCATCCCTCCCGGCTCAATCCGGGAGGGATTTTTTATCCCTTATTCTGCTGTATCCCGTTGGCTATACACCTTCAAACCACGTATATATCGCGTATACACCATAATTATATCAATGAATAACAGCATGTTACACCTTTTCTCGCTGTCCCTCCAAAGCAGATGCAAGCCTCCGTGTATCCTGATTGTATACAGTATACACAAATCAAAACCATGTTTTGAACAGTTACCGTACCAATAATTACCTATCCATATCAGCATGTTGGAATCTAACTGATCGCTCGATCCAATACTGGCACGATGCGTGCTCTATTGTAAGTGCATTTTAATAATTCTCAAGATCCGCTCGGGGGAGATCATGAAAGCAGCAGCAAAAATACTGGTCCCTATACTCACCGGTAGTGCAACCGCTTCATTTGCCGCAACAACCGGTTTAGAGCAGGGTGGCAATGGCATGCTGGTCTGGTTCTTCATCGGTTTTGGCGTCATGGTCGTCCTGTTCCAGGCAGCACCGGCCATCGTGATGTTTGCATCAATGATGAAAGGGCTGTTCTCCAGCAACCCGGCTGAGGCCACCTTTTCCCCCTTCAAGGGAAAAGGCCAGAAGTAGCTTTTCCCTAAAGGACAGAGGTAACCGCTATGCAAGGTGTTCTGATAGCAGATGAAAATGTTGAATCCCGCAAGGTGCTGGCCGACCTCTGCATTGAGGCCGGCTATAACGTAATGGTAACTACCTCAGCCGCCAATGTGCTGCACGGAATCTTAAAGAAATCAGCCCAGGTGGTGCTGTTAAGCAGTGAGTTTGATGAACTGGCAGCAGCTGAACTGATCCCGCTGTTGAAGAAGTGCAGTCGTGATCTGACCATTATTCTTGTCTCAGACGAAACCTCGTTGCCGGTGATCCGCAAGATGCGTAAGGAAGGGATCTTTTACCACTCCCTGAAGCCGATTGACCCGGCAGACCGCGAAGAATTGCGACAGGCCGTGGCCTGCGCCTTTGAGACCATGAAAAACTCATAACGGCAGAACAAATACAGCCGATCATCAATCGGCACAGATAAAAGGAGGAGAGGTCATGGAGTTATTCAGTGCAATTGGACATGTCAAGTCGGTTTACACGCTGGTGGATTTTTACCAGTACATCAAAACGGTTGAATACCTGATCTGCGTCGCATTCTTTGTCGGTTTTCCGATGTTCTACCGTTACATGATGAGCGGCAAGAGCAGCACACAGGAAGCAGCCCACTAGGAGCATCCGGTTTCTGCACTAACTACCGGTATCTGCAACAAAAGATACCGGCCATCTTTTACAAGGAGAGGGCTATGCATGCAGTAAAACAAAAGATGATCCTGGGAATAACAGGCATCCTGGTGATGCTGGTGTCAAACGTCTGCTTTGGCGCCGGTATCCCGGACAAGGTCAGCATCGGTTCAATTCAGAAGTACTACGCACCGGTCAGTTTTAACCACGCAGCGCACATCAACAAGCTGAAAGACTGCGGTCTCTGTCACCACCACACCACCGGTGCCCAGGTAACCGACCCCAATTGTGCCCGCTGTCACAAAAACAGTGGCGCCCAGGCTGTGGTCAGTTGCAAGGGCTGCCACGTTGCAGATCCATTTACACCAGAAGCGCTTAAACAACAGCGCGATCAGCAACCACCGGTGTACCATCGCGACAAGCCGGGCCTCAAGGCCGCTTACCATATCAGCTGCCTGGGTTGCCACCAGAAGATGAACGGCCCCACCGGCTGTCAGGACTGCCACAAACGTAATGATGGCGGAGATGCCATCTTCAAGTCCGGCAAACATGCCCCCAAGGCACCTGCCAAGCCAAAGACAGCACACCACTGAACCGATATCCACGGGAAGGAGAACGTGTACCATGATTGAACGTCGAGATTTTCTGAAAGGGTGCCTGGCCTGCGGTGTGACCGCTGCAACCGTGAGCGTTGCCAGTGGCAAGGCGATGGCAGCCGGTTCATTTGAAGGATACCCGGATGCAATGGGGGTGCTGGTTGACCTGACCCGTTGTGTTGGCTGCCGTAGTTGCGAGGCTGCCTGTAATAACGAACAGAAACTGCCGGAACCGGATCTGCCGTTTGATGACAGCTCCGTATTTAAGGACAAGCGCCGCACCACAGAGAAGGCCTATACCGTTGTTAACGAATACAAGGTGGCCGACAAGGATACCCTGTACCGTAAGATTCAGTGCAACCACTGTACTGAACCGGCCTGCCTCAGCTCCTGCTTTGTCAATGCCTACACCAAGACCAAGGAAGGCGCGGTAATCTACAACGCCAAGGTCTGCGTCGGCTGCCGTAACTGTATGATCGCCTGTCCCTTCAACATCCCGGCCTACAGTTACTCAAGCCCGCTGA
>JAJTBI010000117.1 GCA_021286935.1 Geobacteraceae bacterium | reverse complement strand
ATCCCTTGGAACAGGTGCCTCCAATGAATCAGAAACAGCAGAAACAACCGGAACATCAGAAACCGTTTTGGCTGCATGCGGCTCTGCTACTGGCCCACCCGGCAGATCATGCTCAACCACCATACCTTCTACTGTTTTAATCGCCTGCTTGGCAACCTGAACAGGCTTGGAATTCTGTGGTGGGGCAACTACAAACCCTTCCTCTATTAATTCATCCACCAGTTGGTCGGCCAAAAGGGAACTCGCTGCTGGTTCAGGTCTGATGGCCTCCAGCTCAGGAGGAACACTGTAAACCATCTCCCACTGATCACCCAATAGCCCCTGCATGGCCTTCAGCAAGGACTCGCAGATTAACTCAAATGGACCGTTAAGATCGACCAGATAGGTAAAAAGTCCCGGCACCTGTTTTGCTTTGGCATTACCTTCATGCATCAGTACAAAACTGGGTGCACCGTTACCTAGCAGCAGTTGAATGTGCCTGGCAACACTTTCGCCGGTAACCCCGGCAATCTGTTCTTGGATGCAGACCGCTACTGGGCGCTTTTCAAAAACATCTTTCAAACCATGATCAAAATCTTCAACGACATCAATACGGATCTTAAGCATTTGCTGAAAATGCACCCGTAGTAATTCTGCGCGTGGACTGTTTGAAATAAAGAGTAAGTTGATCATATTCACCTGTATTACGAAGCTGATTCTTTATTACACGGGAAATTGCGCTTGTCAACATCACGAAATCACATAATTTAAACTGCGTGTAGCCAGAAACTCTGCAATAGCACCCCGCGACTACAAACATTTTGACAGTACACTGACTATCAGTATAATGAGTTTAACTCCACACACGAGGGCGTTATGTACGATATTGAAAAAAGCATCGGTTTTTTGCTAGCTAAAGCCCATCAACGTGGCTGGGCACTCTTTTCCGAAGCGATCAGCCGTTATGATTTGACACCGCCACAGTTCAGTGTGCTGGCCTTTCTCTGGCAACAGGACGGGCTGACCCAGACCGAATTATCGGAAAAAGCACAGATTGACCGCACTACCATCGGTGGCCTGCTTGATCGGATGGCGCGCTCAAACCTGTTGGAACGCCATCCCCACCCCCAGGACCGGAGAGCTCACCTGGTCTACCTGACGGAACAGGGGAAACGTCTGGAACCTGAGCTGACCGGCTTGGCCAATGAAGTGCTGAAACGTTTTACTGCCGGACTCTCTGAAACGGACAAACAACAACTCAGAAATATGCTTGAAATTCTGCGTGGAGAAAGGAAAAACGATGCCACGACTGCAGCCTAAAGCGTTATTGGTCATGCTCGTGATGCTGCTGATCTCCCAGACAGGTCATAGCACCCCGCTATCCCTTGAAGACTGTCTGAGGCGTGCAAAGGAGCATAACCCGCTATTGCAGACGGTCCGCTGGGATCAGGCCGTTGCCAATCAACAGGTACGTTTGTCAGACAGCAGCCTCTACCCGCGAATTGACCTGCAGGGCGGCTATACGGCTCAACTTGAACCCCAGGCCATGAAAATTAATGGCATGACCATGGAGACTCAGCAAGGTTCCTACGGTTTTGCCAACCTGGCAGCAACCCAGACCCTTTACGACTTCGGCCGCCGTGCTGCCCGCCGCAATCAGGCACGGTCTGCACACAAGGCAGTTGAGAGCAATATCCGCTCAAAAGAGCAGGAGGTACGCCTACAGGTGATTGAGGCATACTTTGCCGTGCTTGAGGCAGAAAAGCTGGTAACCACTGCACACCAGGAACTGCAGACCGTAATAGAGCACCGCCGGGTGGCCCAGGCCCTGTATGACAATGGCGTCGTTACCCGTAACGATCTGTTGCAGGCAGATCTACGCGCAGCATCAACACGCCAGAAATTGCTGGCTGTTCAGAACCAGGTAACGAATCTACGGCTGCAACTGAACTTTCTGATTGGCGGTGAACCGGGACAGTTGCCGGAACTACTGGAACCACCAGAATCAGCACAAGCGAATGAACAGGACATAGATGCAGTCAAGGCGCTTGCAAGACGTCCTGACCTGCAAGCGCTCAGCAAACAACTTGAAGTCAGCGACCATGAGCTTCAGGAAACCAAAACGCTCTTTTACCCGGAACTGTTTGCGCGAGCCTCCATGGACTATCTGCAAAACGACAAGGTCAGAGAGCAGGCGATCTACGCCGGCACGATTGGTTTGAAGATCAATCTGTTTGATGGATTCGGTTCCACTGCAAGCCGCGAGAAGGCAGTCAGCACCCGCTCACGCACCCTGCAGCAGCTTCAGATGGCAGAACAGCAGGCCCGCCTTGAACTGGCCACCGCCCAAAACGATGTCAACGTTGCAAGAGAGCGGATTGCCGTTACCACCGAGGCGATCAAACAGGGTGAAGAGAACCTGCGCATCAATCAAAGCCGCTACCAGGAGCGGGTTGGCACAGCCACGGAGGTGCTTGATGCCCAGACCCTACTGTCTCAAGCCAGGACCGAACACTACCGGGCCTATTACGACTACCAGATTTCCTCTGCCCGTCTGCGCAAGGCAGTTGGCGACCTATAACAGGAGTAAGCATGTCTGAAAAACCACTAACCACCCCTGCCCCACCCTCAGATCCTGCACCTGATACCCAACCGGAGTCACGCAAAACTGGGCTGACACCGCAACGCAAGGCTGCCATCCTGGTACTGACGCTGTGCGTACTCGGCATCTGGCTCGGGTTACGCTGGCTGATTGATGCACGCACCAATATCACCACTGATAACGCCTTTATTGAGTCAAACATCCATCCGGTTTCGGCAAGGGTTTCCGGGACCGTGACGGCGATTCATGTCAAGGATAACCAACGGGTAAAGAAGGGCGACCTGCTGGTAGAGCTTGATCCAACCGATTACCGGGTTGCAGCGGAAAAGGCTGAAGCAGCCGTAGGAGTTGCCCTCAACGAAACATCTGGAGACACTTCACAGGTAGCTGCTGCCCGTGCAGCCGTGCAATCAGCAAAAGCCAGACAGGAGCAAAGCAGCCTTGACCTTAAGCGTGGTGAAGCGTTGTACAGTCGCGAGGTACTACCCAAAGAACAACTGGATCGTTTGCAGACAAACCAGCGTGTTGCCAATGCCCAGCTGCTGGAGGCAGAGCAACAGTTGAAAAAGGCCGAAGCGATTGCCGGCATTAGCAACGGTCCAACGGGCAAGGCACGAGTACGTGAGAAGCAGGCCGAACTGGCCGAATCGCGACTAAAAATCAGCTACACCCGCATCATAGCGCCTGTAGACGGCTACGTTACCCGTAAAGGAATTGAGACCGGTGCCACCATTCAGCCTGGTCAGGCCCTGATGGCAGTAGTATCACTACATGGTTCCTGGGTTACCGCCAACTACAAGGAAAGCCAGCTCACCCATATCCGGCCAGGCCAGAAGGTCAGCTTCAAAGTAGACGCGTACCCAGGCAAAATCTTCAACGGAACGGTTGAAAGCATTATGGCGGGTACCGGGGCCGCGTTCTCACTGCTTCCGCCTGAAAATGCCAGTGGCAACTATGTCAAGGTCGTGCAGCGGATTCCGGTCAAGATCATGATTGACCAGACCAGTGACCCAGAACATCTGTTACGGGTTGGCATGAGCGTCATCCCAACCATACAGACCGGACGAACCACCGGACAGGTAGCACGGGATCTAATCCCCTTCAGCAAATGACGGAAACCCGTACCATCAATAAGTGGCTGATTGTGATCACGGTCATGCTGCCGACCATTATGGAGATCATCGACACTTCGGTTGCCAACGTAGCATTGCCCTACATGCAGGGTAGCCTGAATGCCGGCACGGAAGAGATCACCTGGGTACTGACCTCCTACCTGGTCAGTAATGCCGTGGTGCTGCCGATGACCGGCTGGCTGGCCCGTATGTTCGGGCGCAAGCGTTTTCTACTAACCTGCATCAGCCTGTTCACCCTCTCATCGATTCTGTGCGGAGCGGCACCAAATCTAGGT
Organism: Geobacteraceae bacterium; assembly: GCA_021286935.1. Lineage (GTDB taxonomy): Bacteria > Desulfobacterota > Desulfuromonadia > Geobacterales > Pseudopelobacteraceae > Trichlorobacter. The sequence continues at coordinate 4,925 of JAJTBI010000117.1, read as the reverse complement.
ACGCTTATTTTCTTTCGTGTTCTCCAGGGCGCTGCAGGAGGAGCCCTGATACCGATCAGTCAGGCAATCCTGCTTGAAACCTTTCCGCCAAAACAGCACGGCATTGCCATGGCCATTTTCGGAGTCGGTGCCATGACCGGTCCGATTGTTGGACCAGCCCTGGGTGGCTGGATTACCGACCAGATGAACTGGCGCTGGATCTTCTACATCAACATTCCGGTCGGACTGATCGCCATTGCCATGGGCACCCTGTTTATCTTTGATCCTCCCTATCTGCGGGAAGGGATGGCAAAGGTGCTTAAGGTTGATTACTGGGGGCTGGTTCTATTGACGGTCAGCATGGGAGGATTACAGGTGGTGTTGGACAAGGGTCAGCAGGAAGACTGGTTTAACTCAAACTTCATCATCAGCTTCAGCATCATTACGCTGGTTTCCCTGATAGCCCTGATCTGGGTTGAGCTGACCCATCAACAGCCGATCGTTAATCTGCGCCTGTTTAAAAGTGTTTCATTCTCTGCCGGAAACCTGATCATGTTTGTGGTGGGATTTGGTTTGTATAGCTCAATCATGCTGATACCGATGTTTCTACAGACCCTGATGGGCTACTCTGCCACCGATGCCGGCATGGTTATGGCACCGGGCGGTGTTGCGACCTTGTTGACCATGCCTTTTGTAGGTGCGATGCTCCAAAAACGTGATGGCCGCAAGATCGTGCTGACCGGGCTGATCATCAGCGCCAGTGCCATGTTTCTGATGCAAGGACTTAATCTGCAGGCATCCTACTGGGCCTTTGTCTGGCCACGGATTGTGCTGGGAGTCGGGCTTGCCATGATCTTTGTGCCACTGACCACGGTCACACTTTCCGGTATTGCCCGACAGGAGATGGGCAACGCTACCGGCGTCTTCAACCTGTTACGCAACATTGGTGGTAGCGTGGGGATCGCCATTGCCGCTACCCTGCTCTCTCGCCTGTCACAGTTCTACCAAACCAGCCTATCTGCCCACGTCACCCCCTATAATCAGCTCTTTCAGACGCGCCTGTCAGAGCTGAAACAGGCCTTAATTGCCAAAGGGATGCAGGCAGCTCAAGCTGATCATACCGCCATCGGCATGCTCTACGGCATGGTGCGAAAGCAGGCAGCCACCCTGGCTTACAACAGAATCTTTTTTATCATCGGCCTTGCATTTCTGACCATCATCCCCCTGCTGCTGTTGCTGAAACGCCCTAGTCACCAGACCGCTCCGGTGGAAATGCATTAACTTCAAATAACAAAAGGCCCGATGCAGATGCATCGGGCCTTTTGTGTACTGCGGATTGTTAACAACTACTTTGCAGCAGCAGTTGCCTTTTCAAAACCGGCAGCATAGGCCTTCTCGTTCAGCTCCAGGAATGCCTCAGGCACACGGGAGAGAACAGCCTTCAGGCCGTTTTCGCGGGATACAACACCGGTCAACGCAATCATTGCACCAAGAGCAACGATGTTGGCAACGATCTCACGACCAACTTCGTTCTTTGCAGTGTTAATGATATTAAAGCCAACCTTCTTGAAACCACCTTCAGGCAACTTGGTTACCAGATCGGTGTCATACAGCAGCACGCCGGAATCCTTCAGGTCTGCGCTGTACTTGTCGCAAGCTTCCTGGGTCAGCGCCAGCAGGGCGTCAACCTTGGTTGCCTTAGGATAGTCAACCGGCACATCATCAATGATGACCTCAGACTTGGAAGCACCACCACGAGCCTCAGGGCCATAGCTCTGGGACTGTACAGCCTGCTTGCCTTCGTGGATGGAAGCTGCCTCGGCAAGGATGATCCCCGCAGTGATCAGACCTTGTCCGCCGGCGCCGGAAAAACGTAATTCATACCTGGCCATCTATCTTCTCCTTTTTCAGAGTAATAATCCTTTTGTCAGGAAACGAAGATTTTTTCGTGATGGGTTTGACTGTCAAGGGATGGTGCGGAGGCGTACCTTGCAGTACGCCGCACAAACCATCTTGATGACTGGCAAGGCCAGCACGGAAAAAGGGCGTTTCCTACTTATTTGTTGCCGCCAGCACGCTCAATCACCTTGGCGTACTCTTCGCAGTACTCAGGACGCTCAACCTTGTGCAGTACACCGGTCAGCACCTTGCCCTGCAGTTGCTCGGCAGTCATCTTCTCGGCAGCCTTCACCGGTACAGCAACTTCCTTCAGGCGGTTCATCATCTCAATAACCGACTTGTACTTGTTGCGACGGCCGTAGGTTGTGGGGCAGTCATCCAGGATCTCAACCACGGAGAAGCCTTTGTGCTGAATTGCTTCAGCGATCAGCTTGTCGATCTGGTTGGCATGGAAGGCGGTACCACGGGCAACAAAGGTAGCACCAGCACCGATGGCCAACTTGGCTACGTCAAAGCCCGGATCAGGGTTACCGTAGGGAGTGGTGGAAGCCTTGTGACCGGTTGGCGTACAAGGTGAGAACTGACCACCGGTCATGCCGTAGATGTAGTTGTTCATGATGATGTAGGTCATGTTGATGTTACGACGGCAGGCGTGGATGAAGTGGTTACCACCAATGGCAGTACCGTCGCCGTCGCCACCAACCAGAATCACGTTCATTTCAGGCTTGGCCAGCTTTACACCGGTTGCAAAGGCAGCTGCACGGCCGTGAGCGGTGTGCAGGGTGCAGCAATCAATGTAGCCAGGCAGACGGGAAGCGCAGCCGATACCGGATACGATAGCGGTCTCTTCCTTCTTCAGGTTAAGGGTATCCATTGCACGGATCAGGCCCTTCATAACAATACCGTGGCCGCAACCAGGGCACCAGATATGGGGCAATTTGCCCGGACGGATAAATTTTTCGTAATCAAAAGCCATGGTTACTTAACCTCCTTCATCTTCTCAAGGATCTGCTCAGGGTTGATCGGCTCGCCGTCAACACGATTGATGCCGAGGATCTGAGCCTTGCCTTGTGCGCAGCGCTCAATCTCAAGGCTGCACATACCCAGGTTCATTTCAGGTACGATGAAACCTTTAACCTTTTCAGCCAGGGCCTTGATCTGCTTGTCCGGGAAGGGCCAGAAGGTCTTAATCCGGAACATACCGGCTTTAATACCTTTTTCACGGGCCTCATTCACGGCATAACGAGCGGAACGGGAGGTTGAACCATAGGCAACAACACAGATTTCAGCATCTTCGAGTTTAAACTCTTCAAACTCAACGATCTCGTCAATGTTGGCAGTAACCTTACGGATCTGACGCTCTTCCTCAGCCTGAACGTACTCTGCTTTAGTAGTTGGGAAGCCGTCAGGCAGTTTGTTCAGACCGGTTACGTGGAACTTGTAGCCGGAACCAAAGGCAGCCAGAGGAGGCACATCACCGAACTTGGTGTCGTACGGCTTGTACTCTGCAGGAGGAACCGTCGGGGTAGCACGGTCGATAACTTCCAGTTCGCCCGGCTCACGGAATTCAATCCGCTCACGCATGTGAGCAACGATTTCATCCGGCAGTACGTGTACCGGCATACGATACTTCTCTGCCAGGTTAAAGGCACGTACGATCATGTCGTAGGTTTCCTGTACAGAGGCAGGCATCAGAGCGATAGTGGCATGGTCACCATGGGTACCCCAACGGGCACACATAACGTCTGATTGGGAAGGGCCGGTAGGCATACCGGTTGATGGACCGCCACGCATAACGTTGTAAACAACGCAGGGGATCTCAGCGATGCAGCCATACCCGATCAGTTCCTGCTTCAGGGAGAGACCAGGTCCGGAAGTTGAGGTAAGAGCTTTTTGACCAGCCAGAGCACCACCCAGCAGGGCAGCCATAGCACCGATCTCATCTTCCATCTGAATAAACTTCCCGCCTACCTTAGGCAGCTCAATGGACAACACCTCCGAAACTTCAGTCGAAGGAGTAATGGGGTAACCGGCGAAGAACTTGCAACCGGCATACAGTGCGCCGTGGGCAGCTGCCTCGTTACCTTGTAAAAAACCGACTTTTTTTGACACTTTGAAATCCTCCCGTCTTATTATTCGGCGTGAACTTTGATGGCAAAGTCAGGGCAACGCAGTTCGCACTGCATGCACTTGATGCACTTCTCCAGATCCTTGACAGAAACAACAAAACCTTTCATTTCAAGAACCTTGGTGGGACAGAACTCCACACAGATGTGGCAGCCCTTACAGTACTTCTCAATAATCTCAATACGTGGCAGCTTCTTTTCTTCAGACATCGTTTAAACTCCTTTTATCCGTATTCGGAGGTGTAAAATTAAGGCCCTTATGTGGCAAAAGAAGGGCGGCTTGTGACCGCCCTTCTTTATGCAGGCACTACCGGGCCTGTAAAGGCTTTTAGCCCTGCAGAATACCAGGCAGAGCGTCAACCAGACCTTTAACAGCTGCGACAGACTTATCCATCATAGCTTGCTCGGTTGCATCCAGTTTGAACTCAAGAATTTTTTCTACACCGTTGGAACCCAGAACTGCAGGTACACCAACATAGTAACCTTTAACGCCAAACTCACCGTTCAGCAGGCAGCAGGTAGGCAGAACGCGCTTCTGATCCTTCAGTACGGACTCAGCCATAGCGATAGCAGAAGAAGCCGGAGAATAGAAAGCAGAACCGGTCTTCAGCAGGGCAACAACTTCGCCACCAGCCAGACGGGTGCGGTTAACCATCGCTTCCATTACTTCTTTGGCCTTGTCTGCACCGTACTTCTGCTCCAGCAGTTCCATAACAGGAATGCCGTTTACTGCAGCATAACGAACCAGAGGAACCATGTCGTCGCCGTGGCCGCCCAGGGTCATGGCGGAAACGTCTTTTACAGATACACCCAGCTCCCAAGCGATGAAAGCCTTGAAACGTGCAGAGTCCAGAACACCAGCCTGGCCAACAACGCGGCTTGCAGGCATACCGGTAATCTGCTGGCACAGGGTAACCATGG
>JAJTBI010000116.1 GCA_021286935.1 Geobacteraceae bacterium | reverse complement strand
TACACTTGGCAACCTGCCAGAACCTGAGGCTACCCACAGATTCTGCTGAAGAGCCGTAGATACTGGGTCAGTCGTTCTCCCCAGGGGCGGGTATAGGGGAACCGTCCCAGGGTGAAGCCCAGCCAATCGTAGAACAGAAACAGAACCAGTGCCCAGTATGCCAGTGTGACCGCTCTCCGAACCAGCTGCAGTAAGCGCTCCCGGTTCATCAGTGACTCGCCCCCCACGCTGAGACGTTCTGCATGGGTATGGGCAAGACTGGCCAGGCGGAAGGTCAGCCATTTTCTGGCCCGGTGCAGCAGCCAGACCAGCAGCAGAAATGCCAGGGTTGCTGCCAGCACAAAGCCTGTTGCATGCATCAAAAGCTTCAGGTCGCGTGCTTCTCGGGTTTCCCGAACCACCAGCTCCAGGGCGGCTACGGCATTCTTGGCCGCCTGCTCCAGGGATTCCTGTTTAAGCGGATCAGCATCCTCAGGGACCATGGTAAAGGCCAGTACCCCGTCCAGCATAACGGAAATCCCTTGGGGGATCGGCTGTAATGTGACCTTACCGCTGTTACTGGTAGCCAGCATACGCTGCAATATTTCACTGGCCCGCCGGGCCCGTTCTTCAACCGGGACCCCTAGCAGTGGGGCACGGAATACCACCACGGTACGGTTAAAGACCTCGACGTCAGCCGTGCTGTGCGGGGCGGGTTGAGGGCCGGATGGAGCTGCGTGGGCGGTCATCAGGGCGCCTGTGAACAGACAAACAGACAGCAGGATGCGGATTATCTGGTGGAGCATGGACGGGTCAGCCTCCCTGGGCGCAAGGTATGCAGGAGTGTAACACAGGCCGGTAGCACTGCAAGCATGAAGCCGCTGATTCTGACGGGTATTCGGTTGTTTGAACAGAGTTTTGACAAAAGCGTGGCAGTATGGTATGCAGACAACCTGCTCAATCCTCGGCATTTTCTGTTTGTGGGCGGAGATGATAGCCGGGCCCTGCGCAACGGCAGGCTGTGAACCCCGCCAGGTCCGGAAGGAAGCAACGGCAGCGGCTGTCGCTGTGTGCCGCAGGTAAACCCGGCTATCATCTCCGCCCACAACTTATTTGTACTGCATGTCCAGGTTCAGGAAGTCACCCGTGTCCTACGAAGTCCTTGCCCGTAAATATCGCCCCCAGACCTTTTCCGGTTTGACCGGTCAGGAGCATGTCAGCCGCACCCTGCAGAACGCCATTGACACCGGCAGGGTAGCCCATGCCTTTCTGTTTACCGGTGCCCGCGGGGTGGGCAAGACCAGTACCGCCCGGATTCTGGCCAAGGCCCTGAACTGTGAGCAAGGGGTTTCGCTGGAGCCCTGTAACGTCTGTCCTCACTGTAAAGAGATCACCGATGGCAGTTCCACCGATGTGTTTGAGATCGACGGTGCCTCCAACACCGGTGTGGATGATGTCCGTGAACTGCGGAATAACAGCCGCTATCTCCCCTCCCACAGCCGTTACAAGATCTACATCATCGACGAAGTGCATATGCTCTCCACCAACGCCTTCAACGCCCTGCTGAAGACGCTGGAAGAACCGCCGCCCCACGTCAAATTCATCTTTGCCACCACTGAACCCCACAAGCTGCCGATCACTATTCTTTCCCGCTGCCAACGCTTTGATTTCAAGCGGGTGCCGCTGATCAAGATTGTTGGTCGTCTGCGCGAGATCGCTGACCAGGAAGGGATCGTCATCAGTGATGCTGCCCTGGCCCTGATCGCCCGTAAGGGTGACGGCAGTATGCGCGATTCCATTACCTGTTTTGATCAGGTCTTGGCCTTCTGTGGCAACACCGTGGTTGATGAGGATGTGGCCACCCTGGTTGGGGTGGTGGACCGCCGTCTGCTGGCAGAGCTTTCCAGCGCGGTCTTTGCTGGCAATACCCAGGGGGCGTTGGAAGGTGTGCGGCGGGTGGATGCCTTTGGCTATAACGTGCGTCAGTTTACCCAGGAGCTGATCAGTCACTTCCGCAACCTGCTGATTATCCGTTCGGTCCCCAAGCCGGGCGAGATCCTTGATCTGGCAGAGGCGGAACTGGAAGAGTTGCGGCAACAGGCTGGTGAGCAGACTGCTGCCGATATCCAGCGGCGTCTGACCTTGCTGGTCAAGACTGAAGGGGAGATGGCCCATGCCTCGTTCCCGCGCCTGCTGCTGGAAATGGCCCTGCTGAAGATGGCAACCCTGCAGCCGGTGCTGCCGATTCAGCAGTTGCTGGACCGGATTAAACATCTGGAAACCGGCATTGCCCAGACAACTCCGGAGCTGTGGTCAGCCCCGGCTACGGCGCCGCAAGCAATGGCCAGAAACGCCGCACCAACCCGCCAGGAACCTGCTACCTCACCTGTTGCACCAGTTGCAGCGGCATCTGCTGGTGGTAGTGGCGGTGGATGGGAGCGTTTCGTTACCTTCTGTCTGGAACAGAAGCCGGCTCTGGGAGCCCTGCTTGAGCATGGCTCACCCCTGGCCTATGCCCCGGACCGGATTGAGATCGGATTCCCGGAAGGTTCCTACTATCTGACCAGTCTGCAGGATGCTGATAACAAAAAGGCGGTCGATGCGCTGGCAGCCCAGTTTATGCACCAGCCCACGGTGGTCAAGGTTGTATCGATTGCAGCGGTTGGTGATGGCGCCTCACCCTGTTCGCTGGCTGAAAAAAAAAAGCATGATGAAGAGCAGCGACGGGAATCCATTCAGCGGGAAGTAAAAGAACATCCGGTGGTGCAAGAGGCATTGCGGGTGCTGGGTGGCGAGATTGTTGAAATTAAAGAGCTGTAATGCTTGCTAGCGTAACATCGTTTCAAATGACACCAAAGGAGGAGTTACACCATGTCTAAAGGTTTGGCAGGGATCATGAAACAGGCCCAGATGATTCAGCAGAAGATGGCAAAACTGCAGGAAGAAGCAGCCCTGAAAGAGGCTTCAGCAGCAGCTGGTGGTGGTGCTGTAACCGTGGTGGTAAACGGTAAGAACGAAATCAAATCACTGGTTATCAAGCCTGAGGCAGTTGACCCTAATGATGTTGAGATGCTGCAGGACCTGATCATCGCAGCGGTAAATGAGGCATTGAAAACAGTACATGCCGAGCTGTCCGCAGAGATGTCCAAGATCACCGGTGGCATGAGTATTCCCGGTCTGTTCTAACTGCTGGCTTTTACTCGTGCTGTAATTGAACTGGCTGATTTCAATGGAAACGTGCAGACGCGGGACTCCCTTCGTCTGCATATTTTTAACCACACTATAATTATAAAAAATTGTTTTATCTGGCCATTATTCTATGCTACAACATGCCCCAACATTGACACGGCTGGTGGGAGAACTGAAAAAACTTCCCGGTATTGGCGAACGTACCGCCCTGCGTCTGGCGTTTCATCTCCTTAAGTCACCCCAGAATCTCGGTTCCCTGGCAGAGGCGCTTGTTCAGGTTCAGGAGCGGGTCTGTTCCTGTTCCATCTGTTTTGCGCTGACCGAGCAGGACCCCTGCCCGATCTGCAGCGGTAATCGTGACAGCAGTGTAATCTGTGTGGTTGAAACCTCGCAGGATATGCTGGCCCTGGAACGGAGCAACGCCTATCACGGTAGCTACCATGTGCTGCAGGGGGCGATTTCGCCGTTACATGGCGTGAATCCTGATGATCTGCGGATCAAGGAGCTTCTGGCGCGGATTGAACAGGGCAAGGTTGAAGAGGTGGTGATTGCCACCAACTTTACGGTGGAAGGTGAAACCACCGCCCTCTACCTGGCGCGACAGCTGAAGCCGCTGGGTGTCAGAGTTACCCGGCTGGCACACGGTATTCCGCTGGGAAGCGATATTGAATTTGTGGACCCTGCCACAGTGCAGTGGGCCATGAAGGGACGAAGCGAACTTTAGATCCGTTAAGCATCGGACATTACCAGTACCACATCAACAGGAGGAGCAGCATGAGCAAGAAGATGGTCACCATCGACGGTAACACCGCCGCAGCCCACGTGGCCCACGCCACCAACGAAGTTATTGCTATTTACCCGATTACCCCGTCCTCGGTCATGGGTGAAATCTCCGACGCCAAGAGCGCCGTGGGTGAGAAAAACATCTGGGGCAACGTCCCGTCCGTGGTTGAGATGCAGTCAGAAGGTGGCGCTGCCGGTGCCGTACATGGTGCCCTGCAGGCTGGCGCTCTGACCACCACCTTCACCGCCTCCCAGGGCCTCTTGCTGATGATCCCCAACATGTTCAAGATCGCCGGCGAGCTGACCTCCACCGTATTCCATGTCTCGGCCCGCGCCATTGCTGCCCAGGCACTGTCGATCTTCGGTGACCATTCTGACGTAATGTCCTGCCGTTCAACCGGCTGGGCCTTCCTCTGCTCCAACAACGTGCAGGAGGTTATGGACTTTGCCCTGATCGCCCAGTCCTCCACCCTGCGTGCCCGGATTCCGTTCCTGCATTATTTTGATGGCTTCCGTACCTCCCACGAAGTGCAGAAAGTGGTTGAGCTGACCTTTGATGAGATGCGGGCCATGGTTGACGACAAGCTGATTGCCGAGCACAAAGCACGGGGCCTGAACCCTGACAAGCCGGTCATGCGCGGTACTGCCCAGAACCCTGATGTCTATTTCCAGGGTCGCGAGACCGTGAACCCCTTCTACCCTGTTTGCGAGAAGATTGTTCAGGAAGAGATGGACAAATTTGGCAAGCTGACCGGTCGTAAGTACAAGCTGGTTGATTATGTTGGCGCCAAGGATGCCGAGCGGGTTGTGGTAGTGATGGGCTCCGGTGCTGATGTTGTTCAGGACACCGTTGAAAACCTGGCTAAAAAAGGTGAGAAGGTCGGCGTGGTGAAAATCCGTCTGTATCGCCCCTTCCCACTGGATGCCTTCATCAAGGCCCTGCCAAAGACCGTCAAGAAGATTGCTGTTCTGGATCGTACCAAAGAGCCTGGCTCACTGGGCGAGCCGATCTATCTGGATGTCCGCACCGCCATCGGCGAGGCAATGGCCTCCGGCAAGCTGAAGATGAAGGGCTATCCGGTCATCGTGGGCGGTCGTTACGGTCTGGGCTCCAAAGAGTTCAACCCGGCCATGGCCAAGGCAGTGCTGGACAACCTGAAGGCAGCCAAGCCAAAGAACAAGTTTGTGGTTGGTATTGAGGAAGATGTCACCAATAGCAGCCTCAAGGTTGATTACTCCTTCACCAACCCGATGCCCGGCACCTATGAAGCGATGTTCTTCGGTCTCGGTTCCGATGGTACCGTTGGCGCTAACAAGAACTCCATCAAGATCATTGGTGAAGAGACCAACAACAACGCACAGGCTTACTTTGTGTATGACTCCAAGAAGGCCGGTTCCATGACCACCTCGCACCTGCGTTTTGGTAAAAAGCCGATCCGCGCCCCGTACCTGGTGCAAGAGGCAGACTTTGTTGCCTGCCACAACTTTTCCTTCCTGGAGAAGTATGACATGCTGGCAAAAGCCAAGACCGGCGCAACCTTCCTGCTGAACGCTCCTTTCTCTGCGGAAGAGGTCTGGGATACCATGCCCAAGGAAGTACAGCAGCAGATTATAGCCAAGAAACTCAAGTTCTACGTGATCGACGGCGTCAAGCTGGGCAATGAAATCGGCCTCGGACCCCGTATTAACGTGATCATGCAGACCGCGTTCTTCAAAATCTCCAATATCATTCCGCTGAAAGATGCGGTTGATTCCATCAAAGGTGCCATCAAGAAGTCCTATGGCAAGGCTGGCGAAAAAGTTCTGGAGATGAACTACAAGGCGGTTGATGCCGGCCTGAATAACTTCTATGAAGTGAAGGTGCCGACCAAGGCATCCAGCAAGCTGAAGATGGCTGCTGCTGTTTCCAGCAAGGCTCCTAAGTTCGTCAAGGATGTTACCGGTGTGATCGTGGCCGGTCTGGGCGACCAGCTGCCGGTTTCCAAGATGCCTGCTGATGGTACCTTCCCCACTGCAACCAGCCAGTACGAGAAGCGTAACATCGCCACTGAAATCCCGGTTTGGGATGAGAAGCTTTGTATCCAGTGCGGTATCTGCTCCTTTGTCTGCCCCCACGCTGCAGTGCGGATGAAATCTTTTGACGGCAAACTGCTGAAGGATGCTCCCAAGACCTTCAAGTCTGCTGATTGCAAGATTAAGGGTCAGGAAGGCAAGAAGCTGACCGTACAGGTTGCGCCGGAAGATTGTACCGGTTGCGGCGCCTGTGCCCACAACTGCCCTGCCAAGGACAAGACCAATGCAGACCACAAGGCGCTGGATATGACCTTCCAGCCACCACTGCGTGCCTCTGAGGCAGAAAACTTCGAGTTCTTCCTGAAGCTGCCTGATGTTGATGCAAGCACACTCAAGCTGGATACCCTCAGCAACAACCAGCTGGTCCGTCCGCTGTTCGAGTTCTCCGGTGCTTGCGCCGGTTGTGGCGAGACTCCGTACCTCAAGCTGTTGACCCAGCTGTTCGGCGATCGGATGATCGTTGCCAACGCAACCGGTTGCTCCTCGATCTACGGCGGCAACCTGCCTACCACCCCCTATGCACAGCGTGCTGATGGACGTGGTCCGGCCTGGTCAAACTCCCTGTTTGAGGATAACGCTGAATTCGGCTACGGTATGCGTCTGACTGTTGACCAGTTCACCAAGTCTGCCGGTGAGTATCTGGTAACCCTATCTGAGAACAAGGCCTTTGCTGCCAATGCAAAGCTGTTCAAAGAGATCCTTGCTGCTGATCAATCCACCCAGGCAGGTATCGAAGCCCAGCGTGGCCGGGTTGAGAAGCTGAAGGCTGCCATCAAAGGCAGTAAAGATGCCACTGCCAAGTTGCTGGCACCGATTGCTGATTATCTGGTTAAGAAATCAGTCTGGTGTATCGGTGGTGACGGCTGGGCATACGATATCGGTTTCGGTGGTCTGGATCATGTCATCGCTTCCGGCAAGAACATCAACCTGTTTGTTCTGGATACCGAAGTCTACTCCAACACCGGCGGTCAGGCTTCCAAGTCCACCCCGATCGGTGCAGTAGCCCAGTTTGCTGCTGGCGGTAAAGGGATGGCCAAGAAAGACCTGGGCATGATCGCCATGTCCTACGGTTCGGTCTATGTGGCCACCGTGGCCCTGTCCAACCCTGCTCAGTGCGTTAAGGCCATGCTTGAGGCCGAGGCCTTTGATGGTCCGTCACTGATCATTGCCTACTCCCACTGTATCGCCCACGGCATTGATATGACTGCTGGTGTCGATGCCCAGAAGAAGGCCGTACAGTCCGGCTACTGGCCGCTGTACCGCTACAATCCTGCCCTGGCAGCCGAGTGTAAAAACCCGCTGCAACTGGACAGCAAGGCTCCAACCATCAGCTTCGAAGAGTACACCAATAACGAAAACCGTTACCGGATGCTCAAGAAGGCCAACCCCAAAGGGGCAGAGGCGATGATGAAGAAGGCCGGTGAGTGGTCCAAGGCACACTTCGCCTACTACCAGAAGCTGGCAGCACTCAGCTTTGAAGAGAAGTAACGAGAAGCAGTAGTCTCAAGAAACAAGTAGTGGTACAATCCAGCCCCGCGGGAAACCGCGGGGCTTTTTTATCTGAAGGAGTATCAGCAGATGACTGACCATATCGCCCGGGCCATGGCAGCCAAAGGCAAAATCCGCGCATTGGCATGCGTTACCACCAAACTGGCAAATGACATCAGCTTCCTGCAGGGGGCATCTCCGGCAGTAACCGTGGCCTTGGGCAGAGCGATCTCCGGGGTGGCCTTGATGGGGAGTATTCTCAAGCAGGGGCAGCGTCTGGCGATCAAATTTGAAGGCAACGGGCCTATGCAGAAGTTGATTGCCGAGGCTGATTGGGATGGCGCCTTACGGGCAACCGTTGCTGTCCCGGAGGCGTTGGCAGAGAGTATTCCTGCTCTGCTGGGTAAGGCAGGCTTTCTGACGGTTACCAAAGACCTGGGGCTGAAGGAGCCGTACAGCGGCATGGTGCAGCTTGCCAGCAGTGAGATCGGCGAGGATCTGGCCTATTACCTGACCGATTCAGAACAGGTACCTTCTGCCATGGGGGTGGGCGTGAGCCTTGCCGATGACGGGCAGATCGCTGTCAGCGGCGGTTTTCTGATTCAGTCGCTGCCTCCTTCCGATGAGGCTGCAGTTGATCAGATTATGAAAACCATCAGCAAGCTGCCGCCTCTGACCACATTGTTAAAGGGTGGCACCACCCCCCAACAGTTGCTGGATATCCTGCTGGAGGGGGTGGGACACCACCCTCTGGAATCAACTGACCTGCTCTTCCGTTGTGGCTGCTCACGTGAAAAAGTGGAGCGGGCGCTTTTGTCGCTGGGCAAGGCAGAGCTGGAGCGGATGATTGAGGAACAGGGGGACGCATCGGTCACCTGCGAGTTCTGCAAACAACAGTACCGCTTTGAAAGGAGCGAGTTTGAAACGCTCAGCAGGTCAGAGCAAGGAGTCGCAACGTCATGACCATTAAAGAAATAGCAAAGCTGGCCGTATTTGAAGGCCGGGAAATCCGCAAGGCTATCCACAACGGCGAATGGTGGTTTGTGGTTGAAGATGTCGTACTTGCCCTGATCGATTCTAAAGATCCTAAGCAGTACATTCAGCGCATGAAGCGTCGTGATCCGGAGTTGGCCAAAGGGTGGGTACAAATTGTACATACCCTTGCTATCTCAACAGCTGGTGGAATGCAAAGAATGTTATGCGCTAACACCGAAGGGCTGTTCCGTATCATCCAGTCCATCCCTTCTCCCAAGGCTGAGCCGTTCAAACGCTGGCTGGCAAAGGTTGGGCATGAACGGATTCAGGAGATCGAAAATCCTGAGATCGCCCAGGAGCGGATGAAGCAGCTCTATGAGCAGAAAGGTTATCCCAAGGAGTGGATCGACAAGCACGAGGCCGGACGGGCCGTGGAT
>JAJTBI010000115.1 GCA_021286935.1 Geobacteraceae bacterium | reverse complement strand
CACACTGGCCGCATCTGCCTTGGCGCTGCGTCAGGCAGGCTGCCACTCCGTATCTGCCGTTACCGTTGCCCACGCCCCCTAAATCCATACGTAACCATTAGACAATACGCAGCAAAGTTCTTGACAGTTGCACTGCAGTATCATATACCGATAGCCGTATACAGTCTCAGGAGGAATGGATATGCGGTTGTCAACCAAGAGTCGGTATGGTCTGCGTGCACTGTTTGATATTGCGTACAACAACAATACAGCCCCGGCACAGATTCAGGATATCTCACGCCGCCAACAGATTTCTCCGCGCTATCTGGAACAGATCTTCCAAAACCTGAAAAAAGCCGGTGTACTGAAAAGCAAACGGGGCCCGCAGGGAGGCTACACCCTGGCACGCAAACCGGATCAGATTACTGTGTTGGAAATCATTCAGGCCACTGAGCAGGATGCGCTGGTAGTGGATTGTGGCGGTCAGGGCAAAAAGACCCGCCGTCGCAAAAACGATTGTCCCTTTGAAGGCAACTGCGTAACCCAGACGGTCTGGAAGGATGCCAATGATCTATTGGCAGACCTGTTCGGCAAAATGACCCTTGAAACCCTCTGCCAACGAGGTCAGGAGATGGGTGTGGAAAAGGATCAGGATGCCAAGATGATGTATTACATCTAACCGCAGCATCCCGGTCTGTACTCATATCACCGACAGCTGTGCATCAGTACCAACACCTGCAAGCTATCCTCAACCAATCAGCCCCTCTTGCCGTAGCATTTTCAGGAGGGGTTGATTCTACATTACTGCTCAAGGTTGCCCATGACACCCTGGGCGACCGCTGCCTTGCGGTTACAATTGACGCCCCCTATCACTTCAGGCAGGAGTTGGAAGATGCGCGCAGTTTTATCCAACAGCACGCCATAGCGCATCTGATTATCCCTTTTGATCCTGGAACCGTTCCCGGCCTGTTACACAATCCACCTGAACGCTGCTACCTCTGCAAGCATGCCTTGCTGGAAGCCTGCCGCGCGGGCCTGCCACCCGGCACCTGGACAGTTGCTGATGGTAGTACCGTTGATGATCAGGCAATCCATCGCCCCGGCAGCAGGGCTCTTACTGAACTGGGGGTACGTAGCCCGTTGGCTGAGGCAGGCTTTACCAAGCAGGATATCCGCCTGCTCAGTAAGCAACTGGGGCTGTCCACCTGGGATAAACCGGCCCAAAGCTGCCTGCTGACCCGTTTTCCCCATCAGACCCTGATCAGCGCAAAGCGACTGCAACAGGTTGAATGGGCAGAAACAGAGGTTAAGAAGCTGGGGTTTCATCTGGTGCGGGTGAGATGTATAGGAACTGGAGCTCGTCTGGAGTTTGAAAAAGGGGAGCTGGCACAGGCCATGCTCCCCGCTATGGTGCTGCAGCTCAAATCGATTGCCAGAAAAGTAGGTTTTTCAGAAATGAGCATCGATCCTGAAGGCTACCGTAGTGGCAGCATGGACTAACAGGGCTTTGAAAAACGTCATGAGGAAGGCTGGATACAAGGCGCACGGAGCACAGCAACCGAGACATAACGAACAGTTAGGTGAGGAAGCGAGCACCGCGCAACGCCGTAGACAGCCTCCGCAGTAGTTTTTCAAAGCCCTGTTAAAACTGGTACATCAGCAACATCCCGCCACCGGCTGCCGGACTTGCATCAGTAAGGCCTGCCAGGGCATACAGTTCCCACGACACCCGACGTGACTGCAGAAAATTCAGCTTCACCCGCCCTTCAACCGGTGCAGTACCGCCATCAACCCGTGCGGAGGAACCTTTGGCATACAGAGAGACAAACAGTCGGTCCGTTGCCTGCACGCCGCCGCCAGCACTATAGCTGACATAGTTTCTACCCTGATAGTTACTGTTGCTGTCCTGAAAGATATAGGCACCTTCAGCAAACAGTTGGAAATCTCCCAGCCATTTTGAAACAGAAACACCGGGACCGCCTTCAAAGGTACCAGTCCCCAACCCATGCTCCTTATCGCCAGTCGGCACCTTCAGGTAGAGGGTTGGTCTGATCTTGGGAGTCTGTTCACCATCCGCCAGCACAGTCCAACCAGCGGTAAGGTTAACATCACCCAGCCCGGCTTCTGTTGTCGTGCTAGTCACCGTTGTGGTGGTTGTCGTTGTGCTACTCACCCTGCGGCCCCGTCCACCACTGCCAGACTGGGTAACCACCACACCACTACCGCTTTTGCTGCTCAGAAAGACCATTGGCAGTTCCAGCGTAAGGTCAATCGTTTCCGTCGGGTTAACCGCCAGCAACACCGGTAGGGTAACTATCGTTGCATCGGCATTACTGCCATAATCACCATGGGTGACTTCCGCACCGACACCGGCAGCAAATGACACCCCTTGTCCCAGGCGGTGCTCATTCGTTTCAGCCCGTGCAGCTATCGCTGCCAACAGGACAACCAAACTGACAATCAAGCTGCAGACAATCTTCTGTATCTGATTCATTTCATAGTTACTATACACAAACACCTCCATCAGCGGCCCCTACGTCCGCTGCCTGTTCCGCCGCGCTGCGCCTGACCTGCAGCTCCTTGCTGCCCACCTCTGAAACCGCCTGCCCAGGCAGGGCGACCAGCTTCGTTCCGCAACACCATCTGTCCACCAGCTGGACTACTGATCCATTGAGCCAGCAGGTAACTGCGTCCATCCTTGCCCTGGGCCTTGGAACCACGCACTGTTACGGCATCTCCGGCCTTCCAGTCCAACCGATCATCCTGCAGGTACCAACGTGGCCCCAACACCACAACAAACCGTTCTGATCCGGCAACCAGTTCAATGGTTACCGGATCAGCCGATGCATCAGGGGCTACCGCAACATGCCCTGTCGTTGTCACCACCGTGTTGCGGTCATACCCCTGCACCAGATCCAGACCGCTCGTTCCTCCCTCGCCGCCGGAACCAAAGCCCCAAAACGCCTCAGCCGGCCTCTGCAGCATGACCACCACAATCGCTACTGCAGTAAGGAAAAAGAAAAGCCTGAATCTGTTCATGGTACCATTGCCTTTCTACGGAGTTGCCGTCGTTGGTGTTGTTGCATTCACGCCGGTGCCATCCATTACGCCACGGCCATTACCCGGACGGGTAGTGGAACCGTTTGCTGTGGTCCCGGTCTGTAAAAAAGTGCCATCGCGGCGCTGGGAACCTTCAGGACGGGTCTGAGTCTGCGTCTGAGTAGCCGTCTGTGACTGAGTGCGGGTCTGGGTCATACTTCCTTTACCCATAGAAGCCCCGTTCCGAGCACCGCCGCCCATACTGCCACCACCGCCTCCACCACCACGTGCAAAGGACTCCCCACCAAAGGATGCAACTGCTGCTAATACGGCTGCCGTGATCAGAAGATTACGTGTTTTCATGGTTATTCTCCTTCAGGTAGTTTCGAGATCAACACTCGTTAAACCGATGGATTACAGCAACTATGCCAACACCAGACCAGCAAACAAACAACTGATATTACGCACTATTTAAAAATCACTGCGTATTGGCGCAATGCACATGATGCAGCATTTGCACCACCTACTGCAGATCCTGCACCTGGACATCATGATGCAACCAGCCCGTACTCCTTGAGACGATACTGCAGGGTTCGCTTTGAGATTCCCAGTTTTTCAGCGGCCAGGCGACGGTTGTCATTACAGCTTGCCAGTGCCTCCAGAATAGCGGTTCGTTCTCGCTCCCTCAGGCTGCCGTCTTCTCTTGGAATATCGCCGCTCACCACAGGCTGGCGCAGGCCATCTGGCAGATCCGCAACGGTTATCACTCCTTTACAGAGAATAACCGCCCGCTCAATCACATTCTGCAATTCCCGGATATTGCCGGGCCAGCCGTAGCCACACAGCATTTCCAGTGCCTGTGGCTCAATCTCCGGCAGATCACGACCGGTCTGCAGGGCTGCCCGCTGCAAAAGATAGCGGATCAGCATTGGTAACCCGTCGCGCCGTTCACGCAACGCCGGCAACTGCAGTGGAAAGACATTCAGACGGTAATAGAGGTCTTCACGAAAACGGCGTTCCCTGACCTCTTCACCAAGATCACGATTGGTGGCGGCTATAACCCGCACATCGGTCCGCAGTTCACGACTGCCCCCTACCCGCTCAAAGACCCGCTCCTGCAGCACCCGTAAAAATTTTGATTGCAGTGCCAACGGCAGTTCACCGATCTCATCCAGAAAAATGGTGCCGCCCGATGACAGTTCGAACTTGCCCTGACGGGCCTGGGTGGCACCGGTGAAGGCCCCTTTTTCATGGCCGAACAGTTCGCTCTCTAGCAGCGTCTCCGGTATGGCGGCACAGTTGAGCGCTACAAAGGGCGCATCCCGACGGGGGCTTGCCTGATGGATCATCCGGGCAGCCAGCTCCTTGCCGGTACCTGATTCACCGCTAATCAGCACTGTGGCCGGGGTAGGGGCAACATCTACGATCAGCTGCTTTATCCGCTGCATGGCCTGTCCGGCAAACAGAATATCATCCGGCGGCAGACCGGCTGTTTCCCGATCCTTCAGGACTTTCAAGCTGCGCTCCCGCATACTGCCTGCAAGTGTACGTCGCACCAGCGTCCGCAGCGTCTCAGGATCCTGGAGCGGCTTGGTTAGAAAGTCAGCCACCCCTTCCTTGATGGCTGCAACCGCCTCTTCCACGGTACCAAAGGCGGTCAACAGAATAAATGGTGGTGCAATCCCCTCTGCCTGAGCCCTGCGAAACAGATCAAGTCCGTTCAGACCGGGTAGACGCAGGTCTGACAGCACCAGGTCAAAGGACTGTCCCTGCAGCGTCTTCAGCGCCGCCTTGCCATCCTCCCGCTCCGCCAGCTCATACCCTTCATCTTCCAGAATTGCTGCCAGCAGCGAACGGAAGGTAACATCATCTTCCACCAACAGGATCCGTGCAGTAATACTCATTGTTTTTCCTTTAATAACGGCAATTGCAGGGTAACCTCAGCACCGCCTGAAAGGGCGTTGGCCAGCCTTATGGTCCCGCCATAGCCTGCCGCAATCTTGCTGCAGACTGCCAGCCCCAGCCCGCTGCCGCTGGGCCGGGTGGTATAAAATGGATCAAAGGCCCTTTTCAGACTTTCCTCTGCAAAACCGGAGCCGCTGTCTTTAATCAGAATGGTTGCCTGCTCACCATCATCTGAAAGATCAACCTCTACGGCTCCCCCATCTGGCATGGCCTGAATGGCATTGGTAAAAAGGTTCAGCAGCATCTGCCGCAGGCGATCCCATGGACAGGCCACCGGCCTAGCGATGACACCACGGACCTGCAGGCCAACACCTGCCTGTGCGGCCTCTCCAGCAAGCTGCTTCCAGGCGTCATGCACAAGTTCCTGCACCAAAGCGAAACCTTGCTGCATCGCCTCCTGACGGGCGTAGATCAACAGATCTGTTACCAGCCCCTCAAGCCGCTCCGACTCGGTCACAATTCTGCCAGCATACTCCTGTTGACGTACATCCTGCACCCGTTCCCGCAGCAACTGGGCAAAGCCTTTGATGCCTGCCAACGGCGTCCGTACCTCATGGGCCAGCACCGCCCCCAGCTCTCCTAAGCGCGCAAGCTGCTCGTGGCGGGCCATCTCCTCACGCCGCTGCAGATCTCGCTGTTGCAGGCGCAGCCCCCACAGTCCAAAGCCCCATGCAGCCACCAGCAGCACTACAATTACCACCACACCACTGCGAGCCCTGCGAATGATCTGGTCTGCCTGCCAGGTATGCAGCGCCAGACGCAAGACCAGTGTCTGCTTTGGCAGATGCAACTGCTGTTGTGTCTCAAAAACCAGTTCACCAGTGCCAAGCCGGATCCGCTCTTCAGTCATTACCGGAGCAGCAGCAACCGGCAGGTAGCGCTGATCCTCAATCCGGCTGCCTACCAGATCTGGATTCTTGTGAAAGCGGATCACACCGTCCTTATCAATCAGGGAAAAATAGGCGCTATCATGAGAACTAAAGCCTGCAAGTGTTTTCAGAGAAGGATCACGCACCGCCAACGCCTCTATCGCCTGCCCCAGTGAAAGCGACATGCCGCGCAGGATAGACTGGGCAACCGGCTCGGCATTACGGTAGTTGGCAACCGCAAACCAGAGCAAAAGGGAGGTCAGCAACAGGCATCCCCCGAGTATGCTGTACGTAAATTTCGACCGTGGCATGTCACCTATACTAACTGCCGATTATCTGGCGTCAAGGCAGATATGAAATGTACGCACAATGTTTACTGGAAATTCCCTGCCAACAATTGACATACTGGCAATACCAGCTAAAATTTTAGTACATTTACACCAACAGAACACAAGGAGCTGCGCGATGAAGACACTCCTCCAGCTTGTCCTTGCAATCCTGCTCGTATCACCGCTCTACGCGGCGCAAACACTGGTCCTGGGGACGGCGGACCGCCCACCGCTTTCAACGGAGGATCAAAAAGGCTTCTCTGATCGGGTGATTATCGAGGCCTGCAAAAGATTGGGCATCGAGGTCAAGATCATTCCACTGGCATCGGCAAGAACACTCAGTAATGTTGAAAAAGGAATTGATGACGGTAATTTTTTGAGAATTGCCGGTGTTGAAAAGAAGTTTCCCCACCTGATTCGCGTTCCGGAGCCAATAGTGGAGGTACAGTTTGTAATCTTTTCAAAACTGAAAGATCTGAAAACCCCTAGCTGGGAAAGCCTAAAGCCGTATCATGTCGGCCATGTTCGCGGCTGGCTGATTGCTGAACAGAAAATCGAAGATGTTCGCCAGATCACCGTGGTGGAAAACCGCACCAGCCTATTCAAGGTTTTGGAAAGTGACCGGATTGAATTGGCCTTTGCCGAGCTGTACGGTGGCTACTACCTGATGCACACCCTGAATCTGCCACACCTTGCCATTGCCCAACCACCGCTTGCCAGCCAGGAAATGTACCTGTATCTGAACCAAAAGCACCAAAAACTGGTACCGCAACTGGCCAAAGCACTGCGGGAGATGAAGCGTGACGGCAGCTATAACGCCATCTTTAACCAGACCCTGGCTCCCTATCTACCGGAAAAATACCGTAAAAAGCCGTGACTGCTGACCGGATCATACCAAAATCATTCGGAATTGCGCGTAGGTTCATCCTCGCCATCGTCATCTTCAGCACCCTCTTGACCCTGGCTGGGACCTGCCTGCAACTGTACATAGACTATCGTAAAGACCTGCGTAACATCAGCCGCCAGCTTGCCTACATCGAGACCAGCCACATCCATAGCCTTGTCAATGACATCTGGCTGTTTAATGATCGCGGGCTTGAGGCCCAACTGAAGGGTATCCTCGCCTTGCCTATGGTTGAAGCCTTACGGCTTGAACGTAAAGACGGACCGGAACTGGTTATTGGCAAGACGACCTCCAAACATCTGATAACACACAAAATTTATCTTTCCTACCAACACCTCGACAAAACCGTACCACTCGGCACCCTGCATATCACCGCCAGTACCGATCACGTTATCCAGCGGATGAAGGAACGGGTACTGTTGATCCTTTTCACCCAGTTTGTGCTGGTCTTTTGCATATCTGCATTTATCTTTTTTCTGTTCTACCAATTGATTGGGCGGCATCTGGCAATTATGGCCCGTCATGCCTCAGCGCTCACCATCAGCACACTCCATGAGCCGCTCAAGCTCGAACGCAGCCCAAATAGACAGGGTTCCAAAGATGAGCTTGACCTGCTGGTGGACGCTCTTAACAGCATGCAGAGCCAGATCAGCGACTATCTCAAAGAACGCAGGCAGATTGAAGATACACTGCATGAACAGGCAGCACTGCTGGAAGATGAGATCGCCCAGCGGCAACAGGCCGAAGAAGAGTTGAGTGTCATCAACAGCTCACTTGAAGAGCGGATAGCCGATGCCATCAGTGAACTCCGCAAAAAAGACAACCTGCTGCTGCAGCAAAGCAAGCTGGCGGCCATGGGCGAACTGCTGAACAACATCGCCCACCAGTGGCGACAACCGCTGAATAATATTGCTGTCTCGATTCAGACCATGCAATTCCTGAACAAGGCCGGTGAGTTAAGCCAGGAAGAGATGGACCGTGACATCAAGGCGGTGATGGATATCCTGTTCTACATGTCAGGAACAATTGACGACTTCAGGGGCTTTTTCATCAAGGATCGGGAAAAACGGGAATTTGTACTGCAGGAGGTTGTGGAAAAAACGCTGAACCTGCTCAGATCAGCCCTGGATGACAAAGGGATCATGGTCAGCGTGGCAGCAGAACCGGATATCCGGGCCATCGGCTACCCCAATGAGTATGCCCAGACCCTGATGAATATCCTCTATAATGCCCGTGACGCGCTACTGGAACACCAGGTGGCAGAACCACGGATCAGTATTTCGATCCATCAGGAAGAGAGCCGTTCTGTGCTGACCGTGTCGGATAATGGCGGAGGCATTCCTCAACAGATCATGCCCCAGATCTTTGAACCCTATGTGACCACCAAGGGACCAAGTCAAGGGACCGGTATCGGCCTGTATATGGCCAAAACCATGATTGAACGCAATATGGGCGGCACCCTCACCGCTCGCAACACAGCAGAGGGAGCTGAGTTCAGGATTGTGCTATAAATCCAGAATCATGGCATTCTCATCACAGTCAGGAAACTTGGGGCACTTGATACAGTCCCCCCATACCTTGTGGGGCAAGGTTGCCTTATCAACCAGCACAAACCCCAGTTTACCGAAAAAATCCGGCTTGTAGGTCAGACAAAAGATCCGCTTCAACCCCAGCTGTCGGGCTTCATCGATGCAGGCAGTGACCAGGGCAGTCCCTACCCCTTTACGCCCGGCATCCTCCACCACCGCCACTGAACGGACCTCAGCCAGATCATCCCAGACAATATGCAGGGCAGCTGCCCCCAGAATCCTGCCGTCGTCGTCCACCTCAACATAGAAATCCCGCAATGCCTCGTATAACTCTGACAGCGACCGGGAAAGCATATCCCCCTTGCTGGCGTAGGTGGTCAATAACTTCTGTATTTCCTTTACATCACCGATCTGGGCCTTACGGAGCATGGTCTCCCCCCTTGCGTTTTGACTACTTTGTGCCC
>JAJTBI010000010.1 GCA_021286935.1 Geobacteraceae bacterium | reverse complement strand
ACCAACGCCAAAAAGCCCGCTATGACCGACACCGTTCGTTTAAGCTTCTAACGTTCACGAGATAACCGGCTGGCGATGCCGGAGCGGTGCTGCTTGACCTGCTGACCAACTGACGACTGAGAAACTGGTGAAATTCAGCGCACAGTAAGCCAGTCCGAGTTGATTGAGCCGTTAGGCGGTTTGTTTTTCAGGTGTTTTCTTCTTCCTAAGGACTGTTGATGGTTTCAGGCTATTAACAAGGTGTTGGTAATACTTTTTGCCTTCTTCAGTGAGCTCCCAAATGCCTCTGCCAGACTCTTCAGCAGACTTAACGTAACCATGAATTTGTTTTGCCCTTTCTTTCGCCCAAGCTATGTCGTGTTGCCATCTTGGAACATTATGCGCTACGGTTTCATGGCAGATATGATCTGAAAACTCGTCTTCTAGGATTTTATAAATTCTTGCATCGACATCGTTTTTCTCTGCTACGCCGCCAAAAGAACCAATAACAAGAATGACAAATGGTATTAACGTATCTTGTGTATATTTTTTGCCTTTTAATAACCTTCGGGCGTGTTCCATTGGTTATCCTTTGAATTTCTTGCTCGATTATTGTTTTTGTCTGTTTAGTCAGAATTTTAAAGGCACCAGCAGCAAGGTGTTTGGGCTGTTTTGCCGTACTTGACCAGTGCCGTACTGAACAACACTGCCCTTTTGAAGAATTATTGTGTAATCAGTTCTGTCCCAAGACCAACCGCTGATAAGTCTGTTGGTATAAAGAAGTGCCTCATAGTCACCACTGCGCTGATAACCATCAGGATTACCAAGCTCGTCAATCACTTGTTGTTTAGACATACCGTCACGTATGCCTGACCGTACGATTTCACCAGTAGCGCATCCCATCTGAGATAGGGAAACCAGGCAAAGGATGATAAAAACCAATTTCTTCATTGAAAACCTCCAAATTGATTTAGGCCTAACGTTTATTAGACACCCTAATTTTTTTGTAAAAAACGAATTTTTGTCGAAATGTGTCGCTTGAAATCTTTTATTTGCCTGTTAATATTAAACTAACAAAAAATAAAAACGTCATAAATGATCAGCAAAAAACGTCAATCAGCGGCGCTGCTGGTATATTAGTTTTCCGAGGCCTGTAAGGCGCGTTCCAGTGCAGCAAGCAGTCTTTCTGCATTTCTGGGTGATCGCAGCAGGTACGCTGTTTCAACCAGGCTTTCAAGTTCGTCTGCGGCAATCATGGCTACATCGCTGCCTTTACGGCGGCGAATAACGACGATTTCACGATTGTCGGCTACCTCATTACAGAGTCCGGCAAAGTTGGCTCTGGCGTTTGTATAGGTTGTTTGTAGCATCTGCTGCTTTCTGTCAGATTCAGCATTGCTGTACCTGAAGTCAATTATTGTTCAATAAATCCGATTTTTTTTACCCGGAGATTGCTATGGAGCCACAATCCACCAAACCCAAGTTGCTTGATCAACTGCGTGATCGCATCCGCCTGAAGCATTATAGCCGCCGGACTGAAGATGTGTATCTTGATTGGGCAAAACGTTACATACTCTACCACAAGAAACGGCATCCGCAAGAGATGGGGAAGAAAGAAATTGAAGAATTTTTAACCTTTCTGGCAACAGAGCGGAATGTGGCGGCAGCCACCCAGAATCAGGCCAAGGCGGCGTTGCAGTTTCTGTATAAAGAGGTGCTGGAGATTCAGTTGCCCTGGCTGAATGAGGTGGAGCAGGCCAAGAAGCCGAAGAAGCTGCCGGTGGTGCTGACGGAGAAGGAGGTGCAGACACTGTTGGCGCATATTTCGCCTGCTTTTAATCTGCTGGCGCGTTTGACCTATGGCACCGGTATGCGGTTGCTTGAGGCGTTGCGGCTGCGGGTGCTGGATATTGATTTTGAGCGGGGTGAACTGCTGATTCGTGAAGGGAAGGGGGCCAAGGATCGGGTGACGATGCTGCCTCAGTCGTTGAAGGAGCCGCTGCAGGAACATCTGAAACAGGTGAAGTGGCTGCATGAGCAGGATCTGTTGAAGGGGTATGGTGAGGTCTGGCTGTCTGAGAGCGTGGCCCGTAAGTATCCTAATGCAGGGCGTGACTGGATCTGGCAGTATGTATTTCCTTCGGCGCGGTTGTCGGTTGATCCCCGTTCCGGTGTGACCCGTCGGCATCATCTGGATGAGAAGGGGCTGCAGCGGGCGGTGAAGCAGGCAGCGGTTGATGCCGGGTTGACCAAGAATGTGACGCCCCATACCCTGCGCCATTCCTTTGCCACCCATCTGCTGCAGGCAGGCTATGATATCCGCACGGTACAGGAACTGCTGGGGCATAAGGATGTGCAGACCACGATGATCTATACCCATGTGCTGAATAAGGGGGGGATGGGGGTGACGAGTCCGCTGGACCGGCTGGTGTAATTTTGAAAAACTACTGCGGAGGCTGTCTACGGCGTTGCGCGGTGCTCACTCCTTCGCCTAACTAGTCGTTATGTCTCGGTCGCTGCGCGCCGTGCGCCTTGTATCCAGCCTTCCTCATGACGTTTTTCAGAACCCTCGTAAGCAGGCTAGTGTGCTCTGTATTACCTGGCCTTGGCAGCCGCTTTTTTGCACAGATTCAGGTTCGTACGCGCTGCAGCAATGATCGGTACCTTGACGTCGGCATCGCTGGGTGGGTAGTTGTCGCGCAGTTCTGCATCAGTTTTGGCAGCATCTTCGGCCAGTGGTTGCAGGGTCTGCAGGCAGGCTGCAGCATCACCAGTCTTGTACTGGGCCAGCGCTAGATCGTTTCTGATCCATTCTTCTTCTGTCCAGTGCAGCAGATAGGAGCAGTTCTTCAACAGCGGTTCAAGTTTTGTCCGCGCCTGGGAATAGGCTTTGCGATCATACAGTTGCTTGAATTCAGTGCGGTTTTTTTTAACAGCTTGATTGGTGCAGGCCGGTGGCGGCAGGTGATAGGTGCCGGTAAAGCCAGCCCTGGCACCGCAGTAATAGCGGCAGGCGCCGTCATTATCTGATACGGTGATGTCGTTTCCTTTGGGGCTGAAGCTTACGATGCAGGGCTGATCCTTTTCCTGTGCCTCAAGGATTGCCTTGTTGTTTGTGATGGTGCCGTTCAGGTCGCAGGTGTGGGCGTTGGCGCCGATGGCGAAGATTTGAAAGGTGAGTGCGCCGTTTTTATTCCGGCTGATGGTCAGGTTACCCCAACCCTGGTCAGTGGTGTAGCTGCCTGGTTTCAGCGCTTGCTGAACGTTCTGGCGGGCGCAGATGCGGAAATCGCTCCCTTCCCAGCAGGCCGAGTCTTTTGTTGATCGTTGTGCCTCACCCCAGCGTGAATTGATGCCATCGCCGGTTAGACCACGCACTTCAGCCTTACCTTTAGCAATGATGGATACGGATAGTACGCCGATATCATCAAACAGCGGCCCTTGGCGTTTCGTACTGGAGAGTGAGAACGAGCCGCCTGCGTCCGGTATGAACAGGCAGTGGCCGTTGTATGCGGTTTTGCTGCCGGTGGTTATGGTGCAGCTGACAACTTTATCTGCTGCAACGGCGGTGTGTGAAATAAGCAGTATGGTTGCCAGTCTGGTCAGCAGTCTGGTCATTGGCTAGCTCCTTATCAAGGGTGAAGTGTCCGGGTACTGTAGTAGATTAGCATGAGTATGTCTGTATCATCTGTTGTTCTACCCAACAGCCTCAACGGTTTTGCAGGTAGCCGGGTAGCCTGCGCAGACCCAGAACTGCTTACCGGCATGTTCACCGTTTGTTGCAGTACGCTTGGTCATGGAACTTTGGCATACAGGGCATTGTTTTGCTTGCGTAGTTGTTGATACCGATGATGGCTCCGGCTGTGAAGCTGGTGCAGCCTGGGGAGACGGTTCCGGCAGACCCAGGCGGGTCCTGGCCTTGGTTGCGCTGTCACCGTGGGGGAACTCTTTCAAGTAGCTCTGATAGGCAGCAGCGGCAGCGTCTTCAAAACCCATTCTATCAAGCAGTATGGCATTTTGCAGCAGGGCACGTTCCTTAAGCTGGGGAGAGATGTCAGGGGTGCTGATCGCCAGTTCCAGGCAGCGTGACGCAGTATCCAGATCGAAATTTCGCTGCAGAATGCCAGCCAGGGGGATAAGTAGTGCTGGATCAAGTCCTTTAAGATATTTCTTGTAGTATTCCTTAAAGGTATCAGCTGCCTCTTGCTGGCGCGTTTTCAGGAGTATCGCGATGGACTTTGTGTAGTATTCCCGTCCTTCATCGGTGGGGGTGAATTTTGATTTAAGCCTGGCCATGGCCAGCAATGCGTCCGGGTTGTCCGGGCTGGTCTGCAGCACTTTTGCAATGGACTGCTCGCCTCCGGCGTAGCCGGTGGTAGCACGGGATGCCTGTACCCCTGCTTCAAGATGACGCTCTTCCATCGCGGCATTACCCAGCTTGAGGAATCCGGCAATGATCATGCCTGAGACCATGCCGCCCAGGTGGGCCCAATGACCGGTCATGGAGCTGCTGGTGCCTGCTACCTGTTCAATACCGCCAGAGAGGTCGGCCAGGAAGAAGAGCCCGATAATAACCAGCGAGTTAAGCCTGACCTTGAGACTGACCGGAAAGATGAGCGAAAAAATGCCAAGGATCGGCAAGGGGAAGACCATGCTTTTGAAGTAACAACGGACTGCAAAGATACCCATAATGCCGGATATGGCCCCGGACGCCCCCAAGGCATGACCCGCAGTGCCGTTGGCCAGAAATTCTACCAGCACGTAGGCTATGCTGCCAAACAGGCCGGTGACAAGGTAGAGTACGCTAAACCGTTTGGGACCGATGCGGCGCTCAACAACACTGCCAATGGCCCATAAAAACATCATGTTGCCCCAGAGATGAGCACCATTGGCATGTAAAAACATTGAAGAGAAAAGACTGACCGGAATGTTCCAAAGGTTTGGTTCTAACGGCAGAAAGAGCAGGTTCTTTTCGATGAATTCGCCGTTCTCAAAGCCAACCTCAAAGATATAGAAAATGATGACGTTGAGCAGGACAATGCCGTAGGTCACATAGGGTGTTTCCTTGCGCAGCAGCTCTTTATCGGTGTGCATGACCGGCATAAAGGTTATGTGCTGGGCAAGCAGTTCTGTGGGGCGCATGTCAAGGGAGGCGGCCTGTAACCGGATGTAGATGAGAAAGAGAACCGGAAAAAGGATGAAAAGCAGCATGATCAGGCCGCTGAGATATTCTTTGATCATGATGATGGCGATGATGGTTAGAAATGCCTTGGCGATAAAGGCCTGCTCTTCATGTTTGCTGAAGTAGTTGGAAGGGGTTGACATGTGATGAAGCTCCGGTTTGGGTATATGCAGTATATTGTCAGGAAGATCCGGGGCATCACGGTGAGTGAAGCTCATCTGGCTTGGGCATAGATACTACGGAAGATTCTGACAACTGCGATGTCAGATACCATACCACAGAACAAATGAACGACACGTGACCGTAGAATAAAAATGCCCCGTCTCGGTAGTCCGAAACGGGGCATTGATGTCTGCTGCAGTTTATTGAGAAAGGTTAACCCATCACAATCACAAGGTCTTCCTTCTCTACGGTATCACCTTCTTTAAACTTCACCTCAGCCACTTTGCCATCGGCCTTTGCCTTGATGTTGGTCTCCATCTTCATCGCTTCGGTCACCATCAGGACATCACCGGCTTTTACTTCATCACCGGCCTTGACGTTGATCTTCAGCACCTTGCCCGGCATCGGTGCGCCAATATGGTTGGCATTGCCTTTGTCTGCCTTTTCACGCATGGCGTCGCTGTTCTTGATCGATTGATCCCGTACCATGACGGAACGGTTGTTGCCGTTCAGCTCAAAGTAGACCGCGCGGGTACCATCGTCATGCAGCTTGCCGATGGCGTTCAGTTTGATGATCAGGGTCTTGCCCGGTTCGATCTCAATGGAGGTCTCCTGACCCGGCTCCAACCCGTAGAAGAAGATCGGGGTGGGAATGACGGAGATGTCGGAATACTCCTGACGGAAGCGGTCAAATTCAGGGTAGACATTGGGATAGAGGATGGCGGAGATCAAGGCCTTGTCATCCACGCGGTGTCCCAGTTTTTCTTCCAGAATCAGGCGTTCTTCATCAAAATCAGCCGGTTCAAGCAGTTCACCGGGGCGGCAGGTGATCGGCTGTTGGCCTTTCAGGATGATCTTCTGCAGCTCTTCCGGCCAGCCCTGGTACGGTTGGCCCAGCATACCCTTGAACATGCCGACAACTGATTCCGGGAAGGCCAGGTCTTCAGTGGTGGTGTAGACATCTTCCGGCTGGAGGTTGTTCTTGACCAGGAACATGGCCATATCGCCAACTACCTTGGATGAGGGGGTTACCTTGACGATGTCGCCGAACATCATGTTGACCTTGTGGTACATCTCCTTGCACTCATCCCAACGCTCAATCAGGCCCAGGCCAGCCACCTGCGGCTTGTAGTTTGAGTACTGACCACCGGGGATCTCATGGTGGTAGACCTCGGCGGTGCCGGACTTGAGGCCGGATTCGAACGGTGCATAGTAATCCCGTACCGTCTCCCAGTAGTTGGCCAGCTTCTGCAGGCCAGCGGCGTTGACCAATGGATCACGCTCGCTGCCTTCCAGGGTGGAGACCAAGGCGTTCAGGTTGGGCTGGGCAGTCAGGCCGGACAGGGAGGAAAGGGCGGCATCCACGATATCCACCCCGGCCTCGGCAGCCTTCAGCAGCATGGCAGAGCCGTTGGAGGAGGTGTCGTGGGTGTGCAGGTGGACCGGGATACCGATGTTTTCTTTCAGCGCCTTGACCAGCTTGTAGGCCGCCAGCGGCTTGAGCAGACCGGCCATATCCTTGATGGCCAGGATATGGGCACCCATCTTCTCCAGCTCTTTGGCCATGTTGACGTAGTATTCCAGAGGATATTTGTCCCGCTTGGGATCGGTGATGTCGCCGGTGTAGCAGATGGCGGCCTCGCAGATCTTGCCGGATTTACGGACCGCTTCCATGGCCACCTGCATACCGGTGGTCCAGTTCAGGGAGTCAAAGATCCGGAAGATATCGACACCGGAGTTGGCTGCTTCAATAACAAATTTCTGTACCACGTTGTCCGGGTAGTTGGTGTAACCCACGGCGTTAGAGCCGCGCAGCAGCATCTGGAACAGGATGTTGGGGATCGCTTCGGACAGTTTGTGCAGGCGCTGCCAGGGATCTTCCTTCAGGAAACGCATGGAAACGTCAAAGGTGGCGCCGCCCCAGCATTCCAGCGAGAACAGGTCTGCCCCCAGGTAGGAGGTGGGCTCGGCGATCTTGAGCAGGTCATGGGTCCGCACGCGGGTGGCCAGGTTGGATTGGTGGGCATCCCGCATGGTGGTGTCGGTGATCAACAGTTTCTTCTGTTCCAGAATCCACTTGGAGAGCCCTTCGGCACCCAGTTTCATGAACAGGTCACGGGAACCGGAGGGGCGGGGCTGGGTGAAGTCTACCTCAGGTACCACCGCCTCAATCAGATCAGCGGATTTCAGCGGTTTGACAATGCCGGGTGAGCCGTTGACGATCACATCTCCCAGGAAGGAGAGTACCTTACTGGCGCGGTCTTTTTTCTCACGGAACTGCAGCAGTTCCGGGTGCTTTTCAATAAACGAGGTGTCACACTTGCCACCCAGAAAGACGGAGTGGGTGATGACGTTTTCCAGGAAACCGATGTTGGTCTTGACTCCGCGAACCCGGAATTCCTGCAGGGCACGGTTCATGATGGAGGCGGCATCCTTGAAGTTGAGTCCCCAGGAGCTGACCTTGACCAACAGCGAGTCGTAGTGGGGGGTGATCTGGGCGCCGGTGAAGGCGTTGCCTGCATCCAGACGGATACCGGCGCCGGCGGCAGAACGGTAGGTGGTCAGGGTGCCGAAATCCGGGGCAAAGTTGTTGGCCGGATCTTCAGTGGTGATCCGGCACTGGATGGCGTAGCCCCGCATATCAATAGCGCTTTGTGACGGGATATTGATCTCCGGGTCGGACAGCTTGTAGCCCTGGGCCACCAGCAGCTGGTTCTGCACCAGGTTGCGACCGGTGATCATCTCGGTCACGGTGTGTTCAACCTGGATACGGGGGTTCATCTCGATAAAGTAGAAGCTGCCTTCCTGGTCCACCAGGAACTCGACCGTACCAGCGTTGCGGTACTTGACCTGACCAGCGATCTTGAGGGCGGCGGTGCAGATCTCTTCGCGCTGCTGCTGGGTCAGGCAGAGGGACGGGGCAAATTCAACCACCTTCTGGTGGCGGCGCTGGATGGAGCAGTCACGCTCAAACAGGTGGACCAGGTTGCCGTAGTTGTCCCCCAGTACCTGTACTTCAATATGCTTGGGGTTTTCAATGTAGCGCTCAAGGAAGACGGTGGCATTGCCAAAGGCGGCCTTTGCTTCGCTGGCTGCAGCAACCAGGCCTTCGGTCAGCTCTTTTTTGTTGCGGGCCACCCGCATACCGCGTCCACCACCACCGGCAGCAGCCTTGATGATGATCGGATATCCATGCTCTTTAGCAAACTTGAGAGCATCCTCTTCCTTCTCAATCGGATCTTCAGTGCCGGGAACCACAGGGACGGTGGCAGCCATGGCAGCCTTACGGCCGGCAACCTTGTCACCCAGGGCGCGCTGCATCTCTGCAGTGGGGCCGATAAAGGTGATACCGGCTGCCTCGCACTTTTCAGCAAATTCAGCATTTTCAGCCAGGAAGCCGTAGCCGGGGTGGATCGCATCAACATCGGCCTTCAGGGCCAGGGCGATGATCTCGTCAATTCCCAGATAGGCGTCGATCGGCGCCTTGCCCTTGCCGATCAGGTAGGCCTCGTCGGCCTTGTAGCGGTGCAGGGAAAGTTTATCCTCTTCCGAGTAGAGCGCCACGGTGCTGATCCCCAGCTCGGTACAGGCCCGGAAGATGCGAATGGCAATTTCGCCGCGGTTGGCAGCCATTACCTTACGGAACTTGTTGATTTTCTTCATGCCGTTTCTCCTGTTTTTGATGGTAGTAAAGGTTCGTTCGATGATTTTTAGTAATGCTTAAAAAATTTAGTTATTTTGAATGGTTATGGTGTTTACGGTGGCGGCACTTAACCAGAAACAGGGGGGGATGTCAACAGGAAAAAGTACCGGATGTCTGCTGCTGTTGTGAGATGTCAGGTAGTCGACCGGCGCTTGTGGTACGGTAAGCGGTACCCGTTCGGTGATGGTCTGAAAAACTCATTAAAACATAGGTGGTTTTCACTGTTTTATGTTAATATAATTCCTCAATTTTACTGCAGCTGCCCTGGCTGTATCCATTCAATGAGAACGGCAGGCAGGTTGCAAGTCTGGAAGGGGTTGTTGATTGCATCGTTTCTGGAATCGCCTCAGCCTTAATAGACGCCTTGCGCTGGTGATGGTTGTTACCGGTTTGTTGCTGGTAACCTGCATTGTTTCCAGTGTGCTGATTGTATTGTATCGACAGTATACCGGCACCCTGTCCCGACAGCAGGAAACATTGCTGGAAGGGCTTGCTCAGGGGATTGACGATCAGTTGCATGCCTCGCTGGATGCCCTTGCAGGGGTGGCTCTGGTTACACCTCACACTACGTTGACAGATCCCGTTGCTGCCCAACGTTTTCTGAGCAACCGTACCGGTATCCAGAGTATCTTTGATAACGGCCTGGCCTTGTTTACCCGGACAGGACGGCTGATGGCTGAAACACCTTATTATCCAGACCGTACCATCCGGGAGTTTGCCGAGTATCCGTTTTTTAAACAGGCTTTCAAGGAAGACAAGCCGATTATCAGCATCCCGTTTCGTTCCACCAAACCGCCCCATCATCCCGTTGTGCAGCTTCTGGCGCCGATCAAGAATTCGTCCGGCGCCACCATCGGGTTTCTTTCCGGTGGTGTCAGGCTTGATCAACCCAATTTTCTAGGTTCTCTGGCTCAACGCCGGGTAGGCAGCAGTGGCTATCTGTATCTTTACAATAAAGACCGCACCATGCTGGTACATCCTGATCCGACCAGAATACTGGGCACAACCGCCCTGCCTGGGGTGAACCATCTGCTTGATCGGGCGATCAGCGGCTGGAGCGGGTCAGGTACGACGGTTAATTCTCGGCGTATAAAGCAGATCGCCAGCTTCAGGCAGCTGACGCAGGCTCCCTGGATTCTGGCGGCTACATTTTCCGAGCAGGAAGCGGCGGCACCGCTGTATAACGCAGCTGTGCTGCTGGTGGCGCTGATTGCCGGGCTGGGGAGCATCGGAGCTGGTATCAGCTGGTGGCTGACCCAGCGCCTGACCGCGCCGCTGGCCGATTTTGCCGTGCATTTGCAGCATCTGCCGCAATTGGCCGGGTCTGCCCGCTATGTACAGCCCCAGGGAGGGCCGGAGCTGGAGATTCTTGCCGCCAGTCTGAACCGGATGGTGGCTGAACTTGATCAGCAGCAGGAAACGATTCAGCAGCAAATGGACGAGCTGATCAGGGTTTCAGCAGAACAACACAGAACTGCGCAGCTGTTACGGCTGATTACCGATAACGTGCCGGACCTGATCTGGGCCAAGGATCTGCAGGGGAACTATCTGTTTACCAACCTGGCCAATGCCCGCCTGTTGCTGCTGACCGATGACACGGCTGAACCGATCGGGAAAAACCATGAGGAATATTCAAATCGTATACGGGCCGAACGGCCTGATCAGAAAGATTGGTATAGTTTTGGAGAGCTTTGTGGCGATTCTGATAAGAATGTGCTGAAGGAGCTTACAGCACAACGGTTTGAAGAATATGGCAACGTACAAGGCCAATTTTTGCATATGGATGTGTATAAGGCGCCTTTTTTTGATCAGGATGGCGTGCTGCTGGGAACCGTGGGCTGTGGGCGGGTGATCACCCGTGAAAAACAGCTGGAGCAGGAAACCAGACGTCTGGCCCGCCTGTACCGGATTCTGTCTGCCATCAATCAGAAGATCGTGCATAAACCGCCGCCGACCGAGTTGTTCCAGTTTGTCTGCGCAACCCTGGTGTCTGATGATAACTTTGTAATGGCCTGGATAGGGGTGGCTGATGGTGCAGGAGGTTATACCCCCGTTGCAGCAGCCGGTATAACGCTGGATATGCTGAAGGAATTCAGGGGTAGTGAACATCTGCAAGCGGTTGCGCGGGGTGGGGATGGAACGATGATCATGTCAACCATCACCCCGGAGAATGCGGAGTTGATGCTTTGCAACTGTTGCGCTTCGTTATACAAGAACAAGCCGTTTGGGTCACAGGCAACCTATCAGATTACACCAGACCGGACAGGTGCAGCTTTGCTGGTGGTCTATGCGGCTGAAAACAATTTTTTTGATCATGACGAACAGAGTCTGATGGATGAGCTGGTGGGGGATCTGGCCTATGCCCTGGAGATGGATGCTTCGGAGCAGAAGCTTACCTACCTGTCCTGGTATGATCCGTTGACTGATCTTCCCAATCGTCAGATGGCCTGCTCCCTTTTGACCCAGGCACTGGCCCGTGCCCAGCGCCAGAAAACGTCTCTGGCCCTGCTCTGTCTTGATCTTGATCACTTCAAGGATATCAATGACAGCTTTGGCCATCCGACCGGTGATGCCCTGTTGTGTCTGGTTGCCCAACGCCTGCAGCAGCAGATGCGGGTAACCGATACGGTGGCACGTCTGGGTGGGGACGAGTTTATTGTCCTGCTGGAGGGGGTTCAAGAGCTGTCCACGGTTGTGCTGGTGGCTGAAGATCTGGTGAGTCATCTACAGGAGCCGTTTCAGCTTGAAAACCTGGTTGAACTGAGGATCGGTGTCAGTATCGGTATTGCCCTGTTTCCTGATCACGCCCAGACAACCACGGATCTGTTGCAGGCGGCTGATTCAGCGCTCTTCAGGGCCAAACAGCGGGGACGCGGCGGTTTTGCCCTGTTCAGCGAAGAGCTGACTGCCCAGGCAACGGAGCGGATTCAGCTGGGCAACCGCTTGCGGCGGGCGGTTGAGTTGAATGAACTGCGGGTTGTGTATCAGCCCCAGGTGGAGTTGGCCACGGGAAAGATCATCGGGGCAGAGGCGTTGATGCGCTGGCAAAGTCAGGATATGGGGTTGCTTATGCCAGCCCGTTTTATCCCGCTGGCAGAAGAGATCGGCTGTATTGTGCCGATGGGAGAGTGGATTCTGCGCCAGACCTGCCAGCAGGGCAGGGCTTGGCTTGATGCCGGCCTAGGGCCAATTTCGCTGTCTGTCAACCTTTCTGCTCATCAGTTTCATCAGGTGGATATCTGCCAGGTGGTGGCTGATGTGCTGCATACCACCGGCTTCCCGGCAGAACTGCTGGAACTTGAGGTGACAGAGTCTGCCTTGATGCAGCCGGGTAAGCAGACCATCAAACTGCTGCATGGACTGCGCAAACTGGGGGTGCGTCTGGCTCTGGATGATTTTGGTACCGGCTATTCTTCACTGGCCTACCTCAAACACTTTCCGTTGCATATGCTGAAGATAGATAAATCGTTTGTGGATGATATCCCCCAGAGCAACAAGGATCTACGGCTGGTCAGTACGATTGTTTTCATGGCCAGGAGTATGGAATTCAAGGTGCTTGCTGAAGGTGTTGAGCGGCAGGATCAGCTTGATGCACTTAAAGAATTGGGCTGTGATCTGTATCAGGGGTATTTTAGCAGTAAGCCGGTTCCGGCTGACGAGTTTGCGGCGTTGTTGAAACAGAGTCTGTAGCGGTTGTTTAGTCTGCAGGGGTGTTTTTTGTTTTCTCTGCGAACTCCGCGGCTTTGCGTGAGAAATCACATTTTGAAGGTTTTATACACAACGCCCGCTCCGGTGATCCGAAGCGGGCGTTGTGGTGCGTGAAGATCTGCTGTTTACAGCGTGTACTGGTCGGCGTACTTAACCAGGTTGGGCAGGTCCGGCTTGGTCAGGATCTGCTGGGCTCCCAGGTCATGCCATTTGCGGATGTTGTCCTCTGAAGCCAGCGAAGAGAAGATGATGATCGGCAACTCCTTCAGGCTGTCTTCCTTGCGGACCAGTGAGGTCAGGTGCAGACCGTCCATCTGGGGCATTTCCACGTCAGTGATCAGTAGTTGCATTCTGGAACGGAATGCTACGCCATCAGCAGCGCATTGCTGCATCTTTTTCTGAATTTTCTCCCAGGCCTCGGCGCCGTTAACCGCCTCTTCAACATTATAACCGGCACCCCGCAGTGCGCTGCACATGGTGTGGCGAATAAAGGGGGAATCATCAGCAACCAGGATGCTTTTGCTGCTACGATCAACACCGGCACTTTCAAGCAGTTGCTCCGGGGCCAGTGGCTTCAGGGCACTTGAGGCGCAGAATTCAGCCACGATCTTCTCAAAATCCAGTACCAGGATAATACGGTCATCCATCTTGACCAGACCGGTGACCTGATCTGAGTACAAGGATGATGCTGGTGCCTCAACGTTTTTCCAGGAGATACGGTAGATGCGGGAGACGGAGTGCACCAGCACCCCTACCATCACGTTGTTAAATTCAAGGACAATGACCCGGTCTGCAGTCAGGTCACCGGTATACTTGTTTAGAATCTTGGCAAGATTCAGGACCGGGATCACTTTTTCCCGCAGTTTGATCATCCCTTCCACGGAGTCGGAGGTATTCAGGGCCTTGGTTAACTGGGGCAGGCGGATGATCTCCCGTACCTTGGCTACGTTGACCCCGTAATGACAGGGAACCAGGTTGCCGTGGGGATCCAGCTCATCAACGCGGAACTCCACGATCTCCAGTTCATTGGTATCGCTTTCAAGAAGGATGTTGGTCTGTTTCATGGCGAACTCCTGCCGTGGATTTTGTCATGGCAGTATAGCACAACTCTTTACAATGAAAAGGGAATGGTGCAGCGTTGACACAAAATACCCCCTGTGTTAGCTTTCTGAACCCACTTCAAACCTTGGAGATACCATGGTGTTCCCTGATTTTAATGAATTTTGTCAGCTGGCTCAAAAAGGCAATCTGGTGCCGGTCTATCGTGAGATTATGGCCGATATGGATACGCCGGTCACTGCGTTCCGCAAGATAGATGACGGTTGCTACTCCTTTCTGCTGGAAAGTATTGAAGGGGGGGAAAAGTGGGCGCGCTATTCCTTTCTTGGCGCCAGCCCATCAGTGATCCTCCGTTCAAAGGGAAGCAGGGTTGAGATTCTGCGCGGTCAGGCAATTGAGGCCCATGAAAGTGATGACCCAACCTGCCTGCTGCGGGATCTGCTGGCACAGTATCAGCCGGTGGAAGTGGCTGGCCTACCCCGTTTTGTGGGTGGTGCGGTGGGCTATCTGGGCTATGACATGGTCCGCCATTTTGAACAGCTGCCCACCGAACGTCCTGATACCATCGGCGCCTGGGATTCGTTCTTCATGATCACCGATACCCTGCTGATCTTCGACACGGTCAAGCAGAAGATCCAGGTGGTGGCGACCGCCCATCTGGATGGCACCAGCTCCCTTGAGGATGCCTATCAAGGGGCGGTCAGCCGGATTGATGCCCTGGTGACCCGTTTGCGGACACCGCTGGCTGCCGGAACCACCACCGTGCCTGCCGGAAGCTCAGTGGGGTTCAGTTCCAACACCACCCAGGCCGACTATGAGGCTGCCGTGGAAAGGGCCAAGGAGTATGTACGCTCAGGCGATATCATTCAGGTGGTGCTGTCCCAGCGGATGTCCGGTGATCTGACGGTGGACCCCTTTGATATCTACCGGGTGCTGCGTACCCTGAATCCATCCCCCTATATGTTCTTCCTGCGCTGTGGCGATACCGTGGTAACCGGTGCCTCGCCAGAGGTAATGGTGCGTAAGGAAGGCAACCGGGTAGAGTTGCGTCCCATTGCCGGAACCCGCCCCCGTGGCACAACGCCGGAGCAGGATGCGCTGATGGCGGAAGAGCTGATGGCAGACCCCAAGGAACGGGCAGAGCATGTCATGCTGGTGGATCTGGGCCGCAATGACCTGGGCCGGGTCTGCACAACCGGCACGGTTGAGGTCAGCGAGCTGATGGTGATCGAGCGTTATTCCCATGTCATGCATATTGTTTCCAACGTGCGGGGCGAGCTAACCGAAGGTCGGGATGCCTTTGATCTGGTGCGGGCCACCTTCCCGGCTGGTACCCTGTCCGGCGCCCCCAAGATCCGGGCCATGGAGATTATTGACGAGCTTGAGCCGGTGCGACGCGGTGTCTACGGCGGGGCAGTGGGGTATGTATCCTTCTCCGGCAATATGGATCTGGCCATTGCGATCCGCACCCTGGTGGTCAAGGATGGTAAGGTACACCTGCAGGCTGGCGCCGGAATTGTGGCTGACTCTGATCCGGCAACCGAATGGCTGGAAACAGTTAACAAGGCGATGGCGGTGCGGCGGGCGATTGAGATAGCTGAAAAAGGGCTGAACTAAAACGACTGCGGAGGCTGTCTACGGCGTTACGCGGTGCTCGTTTCCTCGCCTACCTGGTCCGGTATGTCTCGGTCGCTGCGCGCCGGGCGCCTTGTATCCAGCCTTTCTCGTACGTTTTATACATTATAAGCTGTAAAAAAGGAGAAGTTTACTATGGCAACTGCAACTGCACGGCACATCCTGGTGGCAACAGAAGAAGAATGTCTGAAACTGAAGACAGAGATAGAGGCTGGCGCCGACTTCGGCGAGGTGGCCAAGCTCAACTCATCCTGTCCCTCCCGTATGCGGGGTGGTGATCTGGGGGCGTTTGGCCCTGGTCAGATGGTCAAGGAGTTTGATGAGATGGTTTTTACCGGTGAGATTGGCAAGGTGCTGGGGCCGGTCAAGACACAGTTTGGGTATCACCTGATTGAGATCACCAAACGCTGGTAATGCCGCTTCCATTTCAAGGTTCTCTCTTCGTTGGCTCGTCTTCGGCTCCTCGACGTACTGCGTGTACGCCTACGTCACCGAATTTCTCGCCGCCTTGATAGAATCCTTGAACTGAAACCGGAATAAGATCGTCTCTGGCGGTCTGTGGCTAGGCCGCCAGCTCTTTTACCTTCTTGGTCCGCTTGGGAGTTGCACGAACCTTTTCAGTCGGGGCGCTTTCTACCAAAGCTACAAAGTCAGCCGGGTCACCGGGCCGCAGGCTGGCATAATGGGAAGAGGCGATCTTCCTGATAATACCATCACTGAACTGAATGGTTGCCTTCAGGGCAGCTACTTCGGTTATTTTACCAACGCCCCATGCTGTTGCTCCAGGATGGATGACGACGGCTCCTGTTTTGATAATCATGGTCTCTCCTTGTCTGATCTGTTCACAGTACGCCGTTGTCACATGAATAGATAGGCTTATTACCTTTTCCGTTGATCCCTTTTACCCGGTATTAAGGAATTATCCAGTATGGCATTGAATCCGCAGCAGCTTGCAGCAATAGAAAAAATCATCACTGAAGAAACCGGTCTGAAGTCCGCTCAGGTTACCAATACTGTCAATCTGTTGCAGGAAGGGGCCACGGTTCCCTTTATCGCCCGTTACCGCAAGGAACAGACCGGTGAGCTGGATGAGGTACAGATCCGCACCATTGAGGAGCGGCTGGCCTATTTCAGCGAACTGGAGGCACGGCGTCAGACCATCCTGGCCTCAATTGAGGAGCAGGGCAAGCTGACCCCGGAGCTGCAGGCTCGCATTGAGGCGACCCGCCAGAAGACTGAACTGGAAGACCTGTACCTGCCGTACAAGCCCAAACGTCGCACTAAGGCTACCATTGCCAAGGAACGGGGGCTTGAGCCGTTGGCTGATCTGATGGCAGCCCAGGAGTTGACCAGTGGCAGCGCCCTGGAGGCGGCAGCAACCTTTGTTGATCCTGAAAAGGAGGTGCCTACCCCTGAAGCTGCTCTGGAAGGGGCTGGGCACATCCTGGCTGAGCGGTTGGCTGATGATGCCGACTGTCGGGCCATGGTACGCCGTCTGACCTGGGAACAGGGGGTCATGACCACCAAGGTTGCATCGGACAAGAAGGAGCAGGTCACCAAGTTTGAGATGTACTACGACTATCAGGAGCCGCTGAAGGAGATCCCGTCCCACCGGATGTTGGCCATGCGGCGGGGCGAAAAGGAAGAGGTGCTGCGCCTTGCCCTGCAGGCCCCCCAGGCCGAGATCATGGCTGGCCTCAAACATCGCCTGATCAAGGGAGAGAGCATCTTCAAACCTTGGTTGGAGGCGGTGGCCGAGGATGCCTACAAACGTCTGATTGCCACCTCGATTGAGGTGGAGTTGCGGCTGCAGGCCAAGGATCTGGCTGATGAGGCCGCCATTGCCATCTTTGCCAGGAACCTGAAGAATCTGTTGCTGGCGCCACCTGCCGGAGGCAGGCGGGTGCTGGGGATTGACCCCGGTCTGCGGACCGGCTCCAAGCTGGCAGCGGTGGATCAGACCGGCAGGTTTCTGGAGCATGTCACCATTTATCCCCATACCGGTGCCGGTCGGGTGGACCAGGCCAGAGCAGACCTGCTACGGCTGGTGGAGGCCCATGGGATTGAGATGATCGCCATCGGTAACGGCACTGCCGGGCGGGAGATGGAGCTGTTCACCAAAGATACCCTGGCCAGGGCCGGCAGGCACCTGCCGGTGGTGATGGTCAGTGAGGCCGGTGCCAGTATCTATTCCGCCTCGGAGATCGCCCGGGAGGAGTTCCCGGAGCTGGACCTGACCGTGCGGGGGGCGATCTCCATTGCCCGACGTCTGCAGGACCCGCTGGCAGAGCTGGTCAAGGTTGACCCCAAGAGTATCGGCGTGGGGCAGTACCAGCATGATGTCAATCAGACCATGCTCAAGAAATCGCTGGATGAGGTGGTGGAATCCGGCGTCAACTACGTTGGGGTGGATCTGAATACCGCCTCCTGGGCGCTGCTCTCCTATGTGGCCGGGGTAGGGCCTGCGCTGGGCAAGGCCATTGCCCGTCATCGTGATGAAAACGGTCCGTTCAGCTCCCGCAAATGTCTGCTGAAGGTCTCCCGTTTTGGTGCCAAGGCCTTTGAGCAGGCAGCCGGATTCCTGCGGATCCGTGGCGGGAAACATCCTCTGGATAACTCTGCGGTTCACCCGGAGCGCTACCCGCTGGTGGAACAGATGGCCAAAGATCTGGGAGTCTCCCTTGAAGAGTTGACTAAGACGCCAACCCTGGCAGAAAAGAT
This sequence comes from Geobacteraceae bacterium, assembly GCA_021286935.1. Taxonomy (GTDB): domain Bacteria; phylum Desulfobacterota; class Desulfuromonadia; order Geobacterales; family Pseudopelobacteraceae; genus Trichlorobacter. The sequence goes on along the minus strand of JAJTBI010000010.1, from coordinate 40,426 downwards.
CGACCTGAAGCAGTACGTCAGTGATCAGGTGGGGCTGCCGACCCTGCGGGATATCCTGGAAGAGCTGAAAAAGCCGGGCCGTGATCCGCGTGAACAGTTTAAAACCGCCGAGTTTCGTGATGATATCCGCGAGATCAGTGACCTGCAGGAAGGGATGATCCTGCAGGGGGTGGTGACCAACGTGACTGCCTTTGGCGCCTTTGTGGATATTGGGGTGCATCAGGATGGTCTGGTTCATGTCAGCCACCTGGCCAATCGTTTTATCAAAGATCCCAATGATGCGGTGCAGGTGGGGCAGGTGGTTAAGGTCAAGGTGCTGTCTGCTGATCCGCAGCGCAAGCGGATCGCCCTCTCCATTAAAGAGGCTGAGCCCGGCGGGGCAGCGGTTCGTAAACCAGTACCTCCTGCTGCTCAGCCAAAACAGGAACCAAAGAGTACATCAGGCGGCCTTGATCTGAGTGCCATGGAAAAGGCCGGGTTCAGGGTCAGAGCAAAGTGATAATGCTGTCCCGGTGCTGTTTGGTGGTTGGCCTGACAGAGTTTTGGTAGGGCATGGAACGGCTAAAGATTAACTATACGCTTGTAAAAAAAATATAAACAGACTGTTTTATTTGCTGAATCAGGCTATTTTGTAATCAAGGTAAGCGCTAACCTGAAGATGTTGATACTACCCAAGGAGAGCAAACAGGCTGTTACATTGATACGAAAATTCTTATGGATGGAAGTGTTGTAAGGAGGTTTGTAGTATGGGAGATACTCCGCCTGAGTAGTGATACGACATATTGTAGATACCCTGCAGGCTGCCTGAACCCAGCCTAAAGACCATGTAAATGGCCCATAGCAACACCGTACAAGCGAGGCCCGCGACAAGAATGCGGGCCTTATTTTATGGTCAGGTAGCCAACAGTTTACAGGCTTCTAACCGCGTATCGCAATACAGTGGTCGAGGACCCGTTATGAAAAAATTGGTTTGTATAATGAGCATACTGTTGCTGGCGTCCGTTATGCAGGTCTGTCTGGCATCCTGCGACGCTAGCAGTAAAAAGGTGAGTCCAATGAGTGGAGCAACAACAGTGTATCCCAAAGCCTCGTCCGATCAGCTGAAGAGCAAACTTACCCCAGAACAGTTTAAGGTCACCCAGCAATGTGGTACTGAGCCACCGTTTAACAACGCCTATTGGAACAACCATGCGCCTGGTATTTATGTGGATGTTGTTTCCGGTGAAGCACTGTTCAGTTCTCTGAACAAGTTTGATTCCGGCACCGGTTGGCCAAGTTTTACCAAACCTTTAGAGGCGGACCACGTTGTCAATAAACCTGATACTAGCCATGGCATGTATCGTACTGAAGTTCGTTCCAAGCATGCAGACTCACATCTGGGGCATGTTTTTGATGACGGCCCCGGAGAAATGCGGCAGCGCTACTGTATCAATTCTGCAGCTTTACGCTTTATCCCTGTGCAAAAAATGTGGAGCGAGGGGTATGGACGATATGTCCCGCAATTTGAGGCAGCTGGAATCAAGACAGATGCACCGGAAAAGGAAAATGCCATACTGGCAGGAGGCTGTTTCTGGGGAATGCAGGATATACTGCGTAAGATACCGGGGGTGCTTTCAACCCAGGTTGGCTATACCGGCGGGCATCTGAAAAACCCACGTTATGAAGATACCCATGATTCGAAAAGTGGTCACGCAGAAAGCGTTGAGGTGTTTTTTGATCCTCGAAAGCTCAGCTATGAAGAACTGTTGCATAACTGGTTCTTCAGAATGCATGACCCAACAACTAAAAACAGTCAGGGTAATGATCGTGGCAGCCAGTACCGTTCTGCAATCTTCTACACGAACAGCGTGCAACAGGCGGTTGCAGAGCGGGTAAAGACCGTGGTGGATGCGTCTGGTAAATGGAAGGCACCGATTGTCACTGAAATTGTAAAGGCAAGTACCTTCTATCGTGCAGAAGAGAATCATCAGGATTATCTGGTTAAGCATCCAGGCGGATACACCTGTCATTACCTCAGGGACTAGGACGTGATTATGCTGAGAACATCTGTTTTTAAGAGCCTTGCAACAGCTGTCAGTACGGCGTTTCGCTCACTGGGAGTCCGTTCTTTGAAGGTTGGTGAGAAAGCGCCCCTCTTTGAGGCGGTCTCAACCCGTGGAGTGGTAACGCTGGCAGATTATCTTGGTACCAAACACGTTGTCCTTGCTTTCTACTATGCTGATTTCACTCCAACGTGAACAGGTGAGATGCAGGCTTTTCAAAACGACTTTAACCGTTTTGAAGAGCTTCACGTCCAGGTGCTGGGCGTCAGTCCCGATAGTCTAGCCACACACCAGGAGTTTGAGAAAAAACATGGTGTGCAATTCCCTCTGATTGCAGATCAAAAGGGGAGACTGCAGAAACTGTATGCTCCTGGAAGAGTTACCTTTGTCATTGATATGACCGGAACAATCCGATTCATTCAGAAAGGTGTTCCTGATAATGATCTGCTTCTCAAAGAGCTGGCAAAGCTCTAGCCATAATGGCTAGCTGCATAGGAAATCAAACAATAAACCAGAGGGCTGGTTCCTTTTCAGATATGCTACATGCCAATTGAACAACGGGCTGGTTTTGTGCTACACAAACAGTCCAAAGTAATGATAATCCTCTTAACATTATTAAAGCTTACGTCAAATGAATCACGAGGTTTTTAGCTGCCATGCTTTTGATGATTGATAACTATGACTCCTTTACCTTCAATATCGTCCAGTATCTGGCCCAGCTGGGTGAAGAGGTGAAAGTGGTGCGTAACGACGAGATTGGTGTTGCAGATATTGCCGCGCTACGGCCTGACCGGATTGTTGTCTCGCCCGGTCCCTGTTCACCGGAGGAGGCGGGCATCTCGGTGGCTGCCATTAAGGAATATGCCGGCAAGATCCCGCTCTTGGGGGTCTGCCTGGGGCATCAGTCCATCGGTGCTGCCTTTGGCGGCACGGTGGTGCGCAGTGTCTCCTTGATGCATGGCAAGACCTCACCGATTCATCATGATGGAAAAGAGCTGTTTGTTGGTCTGCCAAACCCGTTCAACGCCACCCGCTACCATTCGCTGGTTGTTGAGCGTAGCAGTCTGCCGGACTGTCTTGAGGTGACGGCCTGGGTGGATAACGGTGAGATTATGGGCTTGCGTCACAAAGAACTGCCGGTCTGGGGGGTACAGTTCCACCCGGAATCGATCCTGACCGAAGGCGGCATGGAGCTGCTGGATAACTTTATCACGCTTTCCAAACAGCATCCGGTGCAGCTATGAGCAGCCAGCAACGGTGCGATTTCCTGATCATTGGGGCCGGTATCATCGGCCTGGCCATGGCCCGTGAGTTGAAGTCACGTCTGCCTGCTGCCGATATTCTGGTGATTGATAAGGAAGCGGATGTGGCGTACCACGGCAGTGGCCGTAACAGCGGGGTGCTGCATGCCGGGTTCTACTATTCGGCTGATTCGCTGAAGGCACGCTTTACCCGTGATGGCAACCGGTTGATGACGGCCTATGTCAAGGATCGCGGTCTGGCAATCAATGAATGTCACAAGGTGGTGGTGGCTTCGGATGAAAGCGAGATTGAAGGGGTGCAGGAACTGCAGCGCCGTGGTGAGCGGAACGGCGTGGATGTACGGATCATTGATGAACAGGAACTGGCTGAGATCGATCCCAATGCCAAGACCACCGGGATAGCTCTCTATTCTCCCACCACTTCCACGGTTGATCCATCCCAGGTCTGCCATGCCCTGAAAGAGGATCTTGAAGCAGCTGGTGTCCGTTTTCTGTTTGGTCAGGGGTATTACCGGCGGGAAGGTAGAACTGCTGTGGTGACCACCGGCGGCTTGGTACTGGAGGCCGGTCTGACCATCAACGCAGCCGGCCTGTATGCCGATACGGTTGCCCGTGATTACGGCTTTTCCAAGAACTACACCATCATCCCGTTCAAGGGGATCTACCTGAAGTATACCGGTACGGACAAGCCGATCCGTACCAATATCTATCCGGTACCCAACCTGAAGAATCCGTTTCTGGGAGTCCATTATACCGTGACTGTGGATGGTACGATCAAGATCGGACCGACTGCCATTCCGGCATTCTGGCGACAGAACTATGTCGGGCTAGAGAACTTCAGTCTAGGCGAACTGCTTGAGATCATCGGCTGGGAATCACGCCTGTTTCTGGGGGATAACTTCGGTTTCCGCTCTCTTGCGCTGTCGGAACTGAAGAAATATGATCGCAGCTACTTTACCGGCCTGGCGGTCAAGATGGTCAAGCAGATCGATACCAGCGGTTTCAACCAGTGGAGTAAGCCGGGAATCCGGGCGCAGTTACTGAACACTACCACGAAAGAACTGGTGCAGGATTTTGTGGTGGAGGGTGATAACCGCAGCGTGCATCTGCTGAATGCAGTTTCACCGGCCTTCACCTGCAGCTTTCCCTTTGCCGCCTGGGTGGTGGATCATTATATTCTGAAGCAGTAGGGATCTTTGCTGGTCAACGGATCATGACCAAAGCTGGCGGTGACAGCCAGGCAGCCACCGCAGACCGGTTTCAGTTTGCAGCCGTTACAGGCGGTTGAACCGTCCCGATAGCGTGCGGCAGCTTCTGAATTATAGACATCTTCCAGGCTCTGGGTGAGAATGTTGCCGATGGGGGAGGAGAGCTTGCGGCAGGCATGCACCGTGCCGTCCGGTAGAATGGCAATGGTGTTGAAAGCTGCTCCGCAGCCGTATCCGGTACAACCTCCTGACAATGGTTTGCCCTGTTCTTCACAGAGTATATTCAGTAGATTGTCCTGTACAACCAGCACCGGATGGGTTTGGACGGCTGCCAGATACTGCTGCAGAAAATCACGGTAGGTATCTCTGGTTGGCAGGATAAACCGTGAGCCGGTTTCTGATAGAGTCAACCGGTTGAAGGTCAGGCCACCGGTGATCCCCTCCAGCGTTTTAGCCAGTGGTATGACCTGATCAAGGTTGTCCCTTGTTAACGTTAATTGCACCATGTTGGGTACGCCCAGCTCGGTCAGCAGCTCAAGAAAATCAATCGTACGCCTGAAGTTGCCAGCCCCCCTGATCTGATCGTTATACGCTTCCTCACCTTCAAGGTTTACCTGATAATAGTCCGGACGTTGGATCTCCATCAATCGTTTGATGGTTTCCCGATCAGTCGCATTGCTCTGAATTGCGGTCATCAGGCCGTGGTCTGCTGACAGTTGGTACAGTTCAAAAAAGTCTGGATGGGATAGCAGGTTGTCACCGCAGAATGCCAGTTGGGGACGTACAAAGCGGTTCCAGCAGAAATGTCGCAGTTCCTGGATCAGGCTGATTGCACGCAGGGAGGGAAATTCCTCAGGCAATGGCGGGGCATCGCCCTGTTCCTGGTAAGGATGCACTGTTGGCGTAAGGTAGCACTGTACCGTGAAGACCTCAGCGGCAGGCAGTTGGGCTCCTGTGGCAGATAAGAAATTGGCGCTGCGACGTAGATATGATCCGGGCGCAAGTAGAATCCCTTTGCGCACGGCATCCCAGAGCAGTGCATCAAGTTGAGCAATAGACTTTCCGGTCTGTCTGGCTGCCTCTTCTGGTCTTGTCCGTTCGGCTGCCATCTTCAGTGCCAGTAAATGATCCGGCATGGCGGTTTCAAAACGGAGGTTTTTGTTGGCAGGATCAGACCAGATCAGAACAAGTTCGTTACCCGGTTCGATACGATCCATATCCTGTTTTTTTGCAAAGGTGAGCAGGGTAAGCAGATGTTTCCAGGGCACCGGCATCTGCTGAAGTGAAGGGTTGACAGTCAGTTCTGGTAGTTCAGAACTGTCAGGAAGGGGGATGTTCATGGCCCTGTAGCAGGCCAGTTCCAGCCGGGCAAAATCAGGCAGCCACTCTGGATGGGTGAGCCCGGCTACCTCTGCAAGGAGTGCAGGGACAGTTTCCGGATCAAGATCCTGATCGGATTTGGCTACCAGCAGATTCCAGGTGGTCTGCCCTAATAGTTTTCGGGTGGCTGGGTAAATGGTGTGTCTCCTTGTGCTGTCTGCCGGGTGAGCGGAATCTATGCGTAGACCCCAGTATACCGCGTCAGAGAGCTACTGCAAGTAACAAAACAGGGTGCCGTACCATTGCCTAACCTTGACCATGTTGCCATCACAAGGTATATAACTATATTCACGCAAAACTCAGGTAAAGGCAGGGTTATTCTGTAATGTCCAACAAAGAACTGGCTAAGGGGTATGAACCCCATGAGGTAGAAAAGAAATGGTATGGTGAATGGCTTGCTAAAGGCTACTTCCATGCCGATGAGTCGTCTCCACGTACTCCCTATAGCATTGTTATTCCTCCCCCCAATGTTACCGGCGCCCTGCATATGGGGCATGCCCTCAATAATACCCTGCAGGATATCCTCTGCCGCTGGAAGCGGATGACCGGTCACAGCGTGCTCTGGATGCCCGGTACCGACCATGCCGGTATTGCCACCCAGAACGTGGTGGAACGTCAACTGGCAGCTGAAGGCAAAGATCGTCACGATCTGGGGCGTGAGGCGTTCATTGAGCGGGTCTGGCAATGGAAGGCAGAGTCAGGCGGACAGATCATTGGCCAGTTGAAGCGGCTGGGGGCCTCCTGTGACTGGGAGCGTGAGCGTTTCACCATGGATGCCGGTCTGTCCAAGGCAGTCCGCACTGTGTTTGTCAAGCTGTACGAAGACGGGCTGATCTACCGTGACAACCGCCTGATCAACTGGTGCCCCCGTTGCCATACCGCCTTGTCGGATATTGAAGTTGAACATGAGGAGAAGAAAGGGCATCTCTGGCATATCCGCTACCCTGTGGTTGGTCAGCCGGGCCGTTTTGTGACCGTTGCCACCACCCGGCCGGAGACCATGCTGGGTGATACCGCAGTGGCGGTCCATCCTGAAGATGAGCGCTACGCTGATCTGCATGGTGCCAGGGTGCTGTTGCCGCTGGTGAATCGCGAGATTCCGGTGGTTGCGGATGAGTATGTGGACCGTGAGTTTGGCACCGGCGTGGTCAAGATTACCCCGGCCCATGATTTCAATGACTTTGAAGTTGGTGCTCGTCACGGCCTGGACAAGATCAATGTCTTTGACGAGTCCGGTATCATCAACGCTGCCGGGCATCAGTATGAAGGGATGGATCGTTTTGCTGCCCGCACCAAAATAGTTGAGGATCTGGAGTCAGCCGGGCTGCTGGAAAAGATCGATGATCATGGTCTGTCGGTGGGGGGCTGCTACCGTTGCAAGACTGTGGTGGAGCCATATCTATCCCTGCAGTGGTATGTCAAGGTCGGTCCACTGGCCGAGCGTGCGTTGCAGGCGGTCAAGGATGGCCGTACCCGCATCCTGCCGAAACAGTGGGAAAATACCTACTATGACTGGATGGAAAATATCCGTGACTGGTGTATTTCGCGCCAGATCTGGTGGGGCCACCGTATTCCGGCCTGGTTCTGTGACCATTGCGGTCATATAACCGTATCCATGGATGATCCGACCACTTGCAGCCAATGTGGTAGTGACGAGATACGTCAGGAAACAGATGTGCTGGATACCTGGTTCTCATCAGCGCTCTGGCCGTTTTCAACCATGGGCTGGCCAGACAAGACCCCTGAGCTGAAACAGTTCTATCCCACCGCTACCCTGGTGACCGGCTTTGATATCCTTTTCTTCTGGGTAGCCCGGATGATGATGATGGGGCTGCACTTTATGGATGAGGTGCCGTTCAAGGATGTCTATATCCATGCCCTGGTGCGGGATGCCCATGGCCAGAAGATGTCCAAGTCAAAGGGGAACGTGATTGACCCGCTGACGGTGATCGATCAGTACGGTACGGATGCGTTCCGCTTTACCCTGGCCGCCTTTGCTGCCCAGGGCAGGGATATCAAGCTGGCTGAAGAGCGGATCTCCGGCTATCGTAACTTCTGTAACAAGGTCTGGAACGCAGCCCGTTTTACCATGATGAACCTGGAAGGGTTTGAGCCGGATGCGCTGGTCTTTGAGGATCTGCGCCTGACCGAGTCCGATGAATGGATTCTCCATCGTCTGAATGAAACCGCCCGCGCAACCAATCAGGCATTGGAAGAGTATCGCTTTAACGAAGCGGCCATGACCCTCTACCAGTTTACCTGGAGCGAGTTCTGTGACTGGTATCTGGAGCTGTCAAAACAGGAACTGTACGGTGATGACCCGATACGTCGTCGCACTACCCAGTACGTGCTCTGGACCGTGCTGGAACACCTGCTGCGTCTGCTACACCCGTTTATGCCGTTTATTACGGAAGAGATCTGGCAGACCCTGCCCAAGGGGGATCGCTGCAGCCTGCGAGGTTCTGGCGGAGACTGGCAGCCTTCCATCATGCTGGCCCCCTATCCGCAGCCCCGTGAAGACTGGCAGTTTGAAGACGCTGCCAGCCGGATGGAGCAGGTGATGGAGGTGATTTCTGCCATCCGCACCATCCGTGGTGAGATGGAAGTGCCTCCCTCCCGTGAAATAACGGTCATCCTTTCAACCGGCTCTCAGCAGGCACAGGATCTGGCCTGTCTGTTTGAGTCAAAGATCAAGAGTATGGCCCGCGTGGGACAGCTGATCATCGGGCCTAATCTGCCACAGCCGGAAGATGCCTCGGTGCAGCCGGCAGGTGAGTTCCAGGTCTTTGTCCCCCTCAAAGGGCTGGTGGACGTGGCTGAAGAGGAGAAGCGGCTGCTGAAGGAGATCGCCAAGCTGGATAAAGAGATCGAGCTGTTTTCGAAAAAGCTTGAAAACCCCAGTTTTGTTGATCGTGCTCCGGCGGATATTGTTGCCAAGGAAAAGGCAAAACTGGCCGACGTTACCGCAAAGAAGGCGGTACTGGAAGAAAGCCTGGAGAAGATTAAAAAGCTGAAATAGCCAGGGGAATCGTGATGGGTGAGCTGGAAAGAATACTGCGCGAAGGCGCCGCATTGCACGAAGCCGGGCGGTATGATGATGCCCTGGCCCTGTACGATGACGCCGTAGGACGCTGGCCCACCCTGGCACTGCTCTGGAACAACCGGGGCAATACGCTGCTTGAACTTGGCTTTCTGGATCAGGCAACCAAAAGTTATCAGCAGGCATTACAGCTTGCTCCTTCGCTGCATGACAGCCGGGTGGCGCTGGCCTCTTGCCTGCAGATGCAGGGGGAGGTTCAACAGGCTCTGGTAGAATGTGCAAAGGTGTTGAAGGTTGCACCTGAGCATGCTGAAGCCCACTGGAACTACGCCCTGCTGCTGCTGTTGCAGGGTAATTATACGGCAGGATTCAGGGAGTATGAGTGGCGCTGGAAAAAACGGCGCTTTACCTCGCCGATCCGTGAGTTTGTCCAGCCGCGTTGGTCTGGCGGCGACCTTTCCGGTAAGACCATCCTGATCTACGCAGAGCAGGGCTTTGGCGATACCCTGCAGTTCTGCCGCTATCTCCCGTTATTGGTAGCGCGTGGTGCCCAGGTGCTGTTTGAATGCCACCAGCCGCTGGTCTCCCTTATGCAGAGCCTTGGCTCAGGCATTATCGTGGTGCCCTTTGACCGGACACTACCTGATTTTGATTGCCATCTGCCCCTGCTTTCGCTGCCGTACATGCTGGGCAGCACTCTTGAGACGATTCCTGGTAAAATCCCTTATCTTGCAGCCTCTGAGCGGGTTGTACCGTTCTGGCAGAGCGTTATGCCGTTGGCTACTGGCCAAAAGATCGGCCTATGCTGGGCAGGCAAGTCCTATCCTGATCCTGGCCGCCGTTGTCCGCCCGGTTTTCTTGCACCGTTAGCTTCCCTGCCGAACGTGACCTGGGTTTCATTGCAGATTGCTGAAAAAGAGTTCCGGCAACCATTTCCGTTGCTGGATCTGACCATGCTGGTGCAGGATTTTGCTGACACTGCGGCCCTACTTGAGCAGCTTGATCTGGTGATAACCATTGATACGGCTGTGGCCCATCTGGCCGGTGCTTTGGGCAAACCGACCTGGCTGTTACTGCCGTTTGCGCCGGATTGGCGCTGGGGGCTGGAGCGGAGCGATTGTCCCTGGTATCCGACCATGCGTCTTTTCAGACAGCAGGAAGCTGGTGACTGGAGCCAGGTGGTTGCAGGACTGCACGCTGAGCTGAACAGGTTGATCTGCAGGCATTAGTCAAACATGACCTGCGGATTCAGTTCTGCTGGTGTCTTCCAGTTGATGCCGTATTTCTGCTTCAAAATCTGCTTCTTCATTTCCCAGATGATATGTACAAACCCCATGCTTCCCTTCTTTGGATGCTCTGTCAGAGCTTCATTCACCTCGTCATTGATCTTCTTGAAAACGTCAGTATACCGCAGATCGTCTTCAACCGGGTCGTAGTACAGACCGGAAGATGCCCGTTTTTTCGGTGCCGTCTGCTGCGGTTCGCATAGTTGCCGACATTCATCAAGGGTGTCGAACGGCACTACAGGTCCACAACCGTCATAAAAATATGGCTTGCACTTGCCTGTGGTCTGATCGACATGAAATTTTTCGATCATCGCCTTGCAGCGCCCATTTACCGGTACAAGCATACAGCGCTCGGGTAGTGCAGCGGCATGACACAGGGTACAGACTCCGCTGTAGGTGGTTATGGCGAGACATACACAGAGGTTGAGAAGTGATGTGCGCATACGATACCTCAATGATTGGATTCCGGATGTGCGACAGGGGGTGCGATCTTGCCGCAGGCCATCCGTATTAACAGCTCCGGTCTGGCATGACCGTTGTCTGATGTGCTTCGCATCCACCCCCCTCTCCTGGCTTGTAATCATCGGTAAGCAGGATATACTTGCAGAGGTGCCGCACCACCCTGGTGCAATAGTAGCCCATCTTTCCAGGTTGTCCAGATGGATTGTGCATATGGACAAGCTGTCATGTACAGACGTACTCTATTCAAGATGGAGGGCAGTGTGAAAATTTTTATCGTAATCCTGATGGCTTGCCTGTTGTTTCCCGCTATTGGCATTGCGGCAGCGGCACCAGAACTCTACCTGCAGCTTGGCTACAGGATAGGAGACGATTTTAACCGGGGGAAGGAGATCGTTTTTTCGCAGGATGGACAGCTTCTGGCTGCAGTTAGCGGTGGGGCCAGTATCAAGATCTGGCAGACCAGCTCGGGACGCGAAGTGGCCACACTGACCGGACATAGTGCCGCCATAAAGAATCTGGCCTTCCTTCCTGATGGCCGTCGGATCGTTTCCGGAAGCAATGACCGGACCCTTAAGCTGTGGGACATATCGTCCGGCAGACTGATCCGATCATTTCAGGGGCATCGGGGGGATATCCGTGCCGTTGCCGTCAGCAACGATGGCGCGCTGCTGGCCTCTGCCGAGTCCAACGCTGTCAAGGTTTGGGAGCTTGACTCAGGTAGATTGCTTGCCAGCATAGCGGCACCGGGGGCTGATGGGAGCTCATCCGGGTATATCCCCCCGGTAATGGAGCTGATTTTTTCTCCGGATAGTTCAAAACTCATCTTCGCCAATATCCAGTCGTCACTGTTCATTGTTGATCTTCGGCAGCAGCGTATCGTTTCGGCAATGACCAACCGGCAGCTGGACTGCTATACCAACCTGTCCTTGCTTGGCTTTGATCCTGAAGGCAGGCTGATAGCCGGAAGTTTGCAGACATTGCTGTTTATTGATCTGGAGCGGGGGGCGGCGGCGGTTAAGAAATCTAAAAAAGAAGTCTGGATTGAGTATAGCGCTGCAGATGGATCATTTGTGGCAGGGCCATCCCATCCCAAGGCATCATTCGTTCGTGTGCTGGATGCAAATCTGTCCGAACGTCTGGCAATTCCCCAACTGGGTGATGCAATTAACCGTGGCTATTCACCAGCTGCGGGGGTGGCTGCTGCAAGTTTCTTTGATAACCAGCTCCGCTTGTTTGATCTGACCACCGGTAAGGAGTTGCAAAACTTCGGCACCAAGGCCCTGACTCCCCGTGATGGCAGTTTCTCTGTCGATGGCTCGTTTGTTTCTCTGGAGCTGGACCTGCCGGGGAAGGTGCCTGGCACCACCGTGGTCAACAGGTGGAATCTGAAGAATGCGCAGGTAGAAAAGATAGTAGACCGTCGTGAACAGCAAGAAAAAGTGTTGCAGATGTTCAAGTCTAATGATCAGCAGGAGCATCAGCGGGCCATTAAGATGGTTGAGGCGGAAAAGTTTTTCGAGGCACCTAAGGATTATTTTTCTGAGTATGATGACCTCAACAGATGTTTTTATGCCGTAGAGGAAGCGTCGCTCATGGGCTATACCCCGACGGTCAATATCTATCGGATTACGGCTGCCCATAAAGATGATACGGAACCTAAATACTCGCATAATCGCCCGAAATGGAAGGTCGCTAAACAGTTCAGGGCGCATCAGCAGAACGTGACCGCCACTGCCGTTTCCTATGCTCATCGTTACATCGCCACTGGTAGTGAAGATATGACGATCAACCTCTTTAGCTTCCCTGCGGCTGCGCTGATCCGTTCCTTCAAGGGGCACCACGGCAAGATAACCAAGCTGGTTTTTTCTGCAGACGGTTCAAAACTTCTCTCACAGGCATCTGACCAGACAACGCGTCTGTGGGATATAGCCAGCGGCAGGGAGCTAGGGCGCTTTATCAGTTTCTCTGATGGCGAATGGTTGGTGATTACTCCTGAGGGTTACTACAACGCCTCCCCCAACGGCGACAAATACCTCAACGTGCGTGTTGGTACCAATGTCTATGGTATCGAGAACTACCGTGAGGCCTTCTTCCGTCCCGACCTGGTCAAGCTGGCCCTGTCTGGCGGATCGCTGCAGGGGTATCGCACCCTGGCCGATATCAAACAGCCTCCCCGGGTCAGCATTGTTCAGACCGCTGCCACCTCAAGCACTGAAGATTTCAAGCTGACCCTCAAGCTGGAAGAACAAGGGGGCGGTGTTGGTGATATCCGGCTGTTCCTGAACGGCTCGGCGGTGCTGCTGGACAGTGCCCGTTCGTTGAAGGCGGTGCAGAAAGACAACAGTGGTGCAAGCTACCGTAGCTACACCCTGAAACTCGCTCCTGGCAGCAACAGCATCCGGGCTATTGCCTTCAATGCCGACAACTCCATGCAGAGCAACGAGACGGTCCATCAGGTAACCGCGTCGTTTGCCTCTACCCGCAAGCCGACTCTGCATGCCCTGGTGATCGGTGTCCAGGAGTTCCGCAACCCCAAGCTGCAGCTCAAGTATGCCGTGGCCGACGCCAACCTGTTTGCTGCTACCCTACGCAATGGGGCTACCGGGTTGTTTGAACAGGTGAAAATCACCTCGCTCATCACGCGAGAGGCCACCAGCCGGGATGCAATTCTCAAGGCTCTGCGTAGCTACGGCTCCCTTAATCCCGACGACCTCTTTATTCTGTATATTGCCAGCCACGGCACCGTTGATGAAGGTGAATACTATCTGATAACCGCCAACGTCGGTGCCCTCAGCACGCAACGTCTGAAGAGTGACGCCCTCTCCCAGGCTGAACTCAAAGAACTGGTGGCCAACATCCCCTCCACCAAAAAACTGATCATCATCGACACCTGCAATGCCGGTCAGTTGGGCCAGGCCATGCAGACCGCTCTGTTGACCCGGGGCATGAGCGAAGACACCGCCATGAAGGTGCTCTCCCGTGCGGTCGGCTCAACGATCCTATCCGCCTCCACCTCGGTCCAGGAAGCGTTGGAGGGGTATCAGGGACATGGGCTGTTTACCTGGGCTCTGGTGCAGGGATTGCAGGGTAAGGCTGACAAGGGCAAGACCGGCTATATCAGAACAACTGATCTTGCCGCCTATGTTGAGGATGAGGTGCCGAATCTGGCTGAGAAGATCTTTAAACGAGCTCAGTTTCCCACAGTCTCCATCAGTGGGCAGGGGTTTCCGGTGGGTAAGGTGCGGTAACATAACTGTCAGATGGGGAAAGACGATAATGGTTAGCGAGGTAACGTTATGAGTATGAGACTGGTCTGGCTTCTAGTATTATTCTTACTTGCCGCTAATGCTGGCACAGTGCTTGCCGCCCCCGATCAGCGTGGTCTATCAGCCCGTCCCAAAGCACCCACCGGTGAAGAAGTAAAAGGTGATCTCTGGCTTGTAACCATTGGTATTAACTACTATCTTAACTGGCCCCGGCTCAAGACTGCAGTCAACGATGCCAAGGCGGTTAAGGAAACACTGCTTAAGCGCTACCACCTTGACCCAGCCCGTGTGGTTGAGCTGACCGATGAAAAGGCCACCCGCAAGAACATTCTGGCGGCATTTCGTGACTTGGCTCGTAAGGTCAAACCCGACGACTCCCTGTTGGTCTATTACGCCGGCCATGGACATATCGACAGCATCACCGGCAAGGGCAGCTGGATACCGGTTGAAAGCGGCACTGATGACCCCAGTGCCTGGATCAGCAACCGCGATATTACCGACTACCGCAACATTAACGCCATCAAGGCCAGGCACGTCCTGCTGGTATCCGACTCCTGTTTCTCCGGAGATTTCTTTCGCGGCAACCGCGGGGCATTACCCACCATCAATGACGCCTTTCTCAAAAAAGCCTATACCCGTTCATCACGTCAGGCCATCAGCTCTGGTGGGCTTGAGCCGGTCTCCGATGCCGGTTTTGGCGGTAACTCAGTCTTCAGTCACTTCCTTGTGGCCGCACTCAACAACAACCGCAATCCGTACCTGATCCCTTCCGAGATATTCAGTGAGATCAAGTCCGGAGTCGGCAAGAACGCCAGCCAGCTGCCCCAGTTTGGCGACCTGCATGGCACCGGTGGCCAGGATGGCGGTGAACTGATTCTGTTTTTGAAAGGCTCAACCGGTACCAGACTTCAGGATATGGGAGTTACCTCTGCGGCCAGACAAAAAGAGCTTGAGCAACTCAAAAAGATGGAAGCCGAAGCAGCAGCAACCAAGGCCAAGGAACAGCAGGAGATAGCCAGGAAGCAGGCTGAACTTGATGCCCTGGATAAGCAGATTGCTGAGATGAAGGGACGGCTGGGGACATCCGCTGCCCGCAGTAATGATAACCTTAACAGCATACTTGCAATGGTTGAGCAAAAAGAGACACAGGCCAAGCGACTGGAAGAACTGCGTAAACAGCGAGATGCAGAGGAGCTAAAACGCCAGCAGGAGATCGAACGTCTGAAACAAGAAGCTATTACTCAACGCCACAACAAGATTGCCGATAATGTGGCCAAATTCCAGAAGATCGTCCAGTCACCATACGGGAAGGATCTGAAGGACAGTGCCTGGGACGCCCTGATTGCAAACTACCCAGAGGCAAAGAACATAGCTCGGTATGATCTGGATGGCTTTCTTGCACTTCAAGGACTTGGTCTGGACAAAGGTGATATCATCACTCTTGCAGAAAAAATGCAGCGTGTTCAGCAACGCCGTGAGTTTGAAAACAGAATTGCTGGTGAGATGGTGCTGGTGAAAGGTGGCTGCTTTGAAATGGGAGGAAAGACAGATTTTGGACGTAAGGGAGAGTATGACACATTTGAACATGAAGTTTGTTTGAGTGATTTTAGAATTGGTAAATACGAGGTTACACGAGGTCAATGGAATGCATTAATGGGGCAAAGTTCGTCAGAACATGCTCTATGGTTAGACAATAATCCAATCAATAATGTTAGCTGGAACGATGCCCAATTATTTATTCAAAAGCTTAATCTTCTGAATGGGAAACATTATCGGCTACCAACTGAAGCTGAGTGGGAGTATGCCTGCCGTAGTGGCGGCAAAGACGAAAAATATTGCGGCAGCGATGACTTTGACAGTATAGCACATGATTGGTTCAAATATGAAGGTGGCACAACAGTCGGTTTAAAAAAAGCCAATGGACTCGGTATCTACGACATGACCGGTAATGTTGGAGAGTGGGTTCAAGACACGTTTGAACGCGATTACTACAGCAAAAGCCCACGAGAAAATCCAAAAGGACCGGGGTATGAAGGGAACAAGGTTGTGAGAGGTACTGTTTTGGGCTTTGCGCCACAGTGCGTTGGATCGAGATGCCGATGGCTTGCTCGGCCTCCTGATAAAAAAGATAAATACGTTGGTTTCCGACTTGCAGCCCCGGTCGAATGAAGTAGGTATGAAAGCCCTATATGAGGTCGCTATGTGCCACCGATTTTTCACCATAGTTGTGCTTGTTTTGTTGGTCCCTGCCCTCTGCTTTGCCGCTGCGAAGACGCCGGTTAAGGCCAGTGATGCCCGCAGCCTCAAGCCTGTTGCAAAGAGTGATGGCCGCCGGGTAGCACTGGTAGTCGGCGACGGCACCTACAAGCACCCAGACAGCATGCCCAGGCTTTCCAACCCCACTAACGACGCTGATGATATAGCAGCGGCCTTACGCCAATTCGGGTTTGACGTGGTTGCCAAGAAGAATCTGGGCAAGGAGGAGATGGAAAACGCCATTGCCGACTTTGGCAGGCGTAGCGCCAACAGTGATGCAGCCCTGTTTTACTATGCCGGCCATGGCCTGCAGGTGAAAGGGCGTAACTATCTGGTGCCGGTGGATGCCAAGATAGATACCGAAGCCCAGGTGCCATACCGCTCTGTGGATGTTAACCAGCTACTGGACGAGATGGAAAACAGCAGGAGCCGGGTCAACATTGTCATGCTGGATGCCTGCCGCAATAATCAGATCAGCGGCAGTTTCCGCTCCGGTGCCACCCGTGGTCTGGCTGCCCCAACCAGTTCTCCCAAAGGTACGGTCATCGTCTATGCCACCGACCCAGGCAATGTAGCTGCCGATGGCAGTGGTCGTAACGGCCTGTTCACCGCGGGTTTGCTGACGGCCTTCAAAGGTGATGACCTTTCTCTCTTCGGCGTGCTGACCAAAGCCAGCGAAGAGGTTGAGCTGGCCACCGGCCAGAAACAAACACCTTATATAAATGGGCCAGCTACAGTTCAGAAGAATTTTTCCTTTGTGCCTGTGCAGTCACAACAGGTTGCCATGGCCCCGCGACCTCAGCAGCCGCCTGCCAAGGTTGAGCCTCCGCCACAACGGTCCACCTCACTTGATGACATGATGGCGGACAGTCTGGCAGCGGAGCGTACCAAGACGGAGCGGACTGAAAAGATAAAGGCCGATGTTGCTAAATACCGGAAGATCATAGCCTCACGCCTTGAGTTGAAGCAGGCAGCCTGGGATGCCTTGGTCAGCAGTTACCCCGAGGCACGTGGTGTACCAGTGGGGAGTGTCGGGAGGTTGCTGGAGGCACTTGGCATGGGCAACTTAGCTGACTCCACTACTGGGATGAAATTTGTAGTGGTGCCTGAAGGCTGCTTTCAGATGGGAGATAGCAAAGGAAATGGTTCATCCGATGAGAAACCGGTGCATCAGGTATGCCTGGATGCCTTCAGCATCGGCAAATATGAGGTTACTCAGGGGCAATGGAAAAAGGTCATGGGCGGCAATCCAAGCGAATTTGTCAGTTGTGGCGACAACTGTCCAGTAGAGCAGGTGTCGTGGAACGACGTCCAGCAGTTTATCAGCCGGCTTAACAGCCAGAGTAGCACCAACTACCGCCTGCCCACTGAAGCGGAATGGGAATATGCCTGCCGGGCCGGTGGCACTGAAGAATATTGCGGCAGTAATGACATTAACGCAGTTGCATGGTGTTCAGACAACAGTGGGTCGCAGACCCATTCGGTAGGCCAGAAGCAGGCCAACGGGTGGGGCATCCATGATATGTCTGGCAATGTATGGGAATGGGTTCAGGACTGGTATAACAAGAGCTACTACGTCAGCAGTCCACAGAGCAACCCCCAGGGGCCATCATCGGGCTCTTACCGTGTGGTTCGCGGTGGCAGTTGGGCTCGCAGTACGGACTACGTTCGAGCGTCGGCCCGCAACCCCGGTTCGCCCGGCGGTCGGATCGACTTTACGGGCTTCCGACTTGTGGCCCCGATTCAGTGAGCTATGAGATGAGGAGTCAGTATGAGTCCGGTTACTCATTTACTGCTCGGCTGGGCCGTTGCTAATGTTGATACTAGGCTGAGCCGGAAAGAACGTACCGTTTGCAGTGGGTCTGGGATGGCCAGTGGGAGATGAACGTCTGGCCTGATGTTGTGGTTACCGGAGTTTTGTTGGTTTTTCGTTCTATCTGATGAGTGGGGATGACATGACCAGATGTTTGCGTGGGTTACTTGGCAAGATGACCGGCATGGTGGCGTTGGGCTACCTGCTAGTACTGTGTATTACGGGATCAGCCTGGGCAGCACCTGAACTGAAACTGTTCCAGAGCGTGGTGGAACATGTTGACAAACAATATGTTGAGCCGCCTGATTTTCAGCTGATGCTGCGTGGAGCGGTGCGGGGAATTGACGAACCAGCCTTGTCGTCCTCGGTAACTAACAATACGGAGCTGTTAAATACTCTTGCTGCATTGATTGAACAAAAAGCCAGCCGTACCGGTGAATCCATAAGTGCATTGGAGGTCAAGGCTGTTCGCAATATGCTGGCTGCGCTTGATCCCCATAGCAGCCTGTTGACACCGGAGGAGTATCAAGAACTTTCTGTTGAAACGAAGGGGGTTTTTGTTGGTATTGGTGCTGAAATCAAGGCGGTAGACGCTGGAATTCTGATAGTCAGTCCAATAGAGGACAGTCCTGCATTTGAAGCAGGTATCAAGCCTGGGGATGTTATTGAGGCCATTGACGGGACTGAAACGGTTGGCATGGAGGTAATCAAGGCGGTCAGGTTGCTGCGTGGTAAGGCAGGAACCAGTGTGATATTGCGGCTTAAGCGTGACAGCGTTGTGCGGACGGTCACACTGGTACGGCGGGCTATCAACATCCAGAGTGTGAAGTATCGTGAACTTGGTGATGGTGTCGGGTATCTGAAGATCACTCAGTTCCAGGAGCGTACACCCCAACTGGTTGAGGATGCCTTGTACCGCCTGGGTGATAAGGGGACCAGTAAAGGGTTGGTGCTGGATCTGCGCAACAACCCCGGTGGCCTGCTCAACGCTGCGGTTACTACCGCTGATATCTTTGTAGATACCGGAACACTTCTCGTGGTGAAAGGACGTGCCAGCGGTGAGCAGACCTTCAGCGGCAAGACTTCCGGAACACATTATCTGCCCGATGTTGTGGTGTTGCAGAACAAAGGGTCGGCCAGTTCTTCAGAAATTGTGTCCGGCGCATTACGGGATCGTAAAGGCGCTTTGATCGTGGGAGAGAAAAGTTTCGGCAAAGGGTCGGTGCAGACGATCCTGCCGCTTGTGAACGGTTATGCCATGCGGTTGACCACGGCCCATTATTATCTGCCGTCGGGACAGTCAGTGCAGGCCGGTATTGAACCGCAGATTCCCATTGAGGAACAGGAGGGGAGCGACCGTCCCCTGGCCTATGCACAGTTGGCTCTGAAAACCGGCAAACTTGGCGCGAACAAACGGGATGAGGTGCTGGCCCTGTTGACCGGACCAGCAGCAGCCGGGGTTGCCGCATCGTCGAAAACATCTCCGGCTGAACCACCGGTGATTGTGATTACCGCACCGGCCATCCAACGTGGGCTGGCCGTGAAGGTTCGTGCCGATTCACTTATTGTGAGTGGCAGGGCTCGGGCGCAGCGTGGTGTGGCCCGGGTGACGGTCAATGGTCAGGTTGCTTCCCTCGATAATCAGGGGAATTTTTCAACAGAACTGCTGCTGCTGCCCGGAGAAAATCAGGTGGTCGTGACAGCTCTGGATGTCCAGCGTAATGCCACGTCAGAACAGTTCCAGGTACTGCGTGAGGCCGGCAAACCGGTGTTGCAAGCTGTAGCTATGCCTAAAGAACACGGTGTCGGCAGCGGCACCTACCATGCCCTGCTGATTGCGGTACAGGATTACCGCAGCAGCGAGATTACCAGACTGGATCATCCGGTTCAGGATGCCGAGCGCCTCAAGAATATTCTGATCTCCGGCTACACCTTCCAACCGGCGCATGTCACGCTGCTGAAGAACCCCGATCGCAAGACCATCTTCAAGGCCTTTGAGTCGTTACGCAGAACGGTCAGACCCCAGGACAGCCTGTTAGTCTTTTTTGCCGGGCATGGTGTCTGGCTTGAGGATATGCAGCAGGGCTTCTGGCTACCCCGTGACGCATCCGGTATGAGTGATCCTTCTGACTGGATCTCCAATAGCACGTTGCGGGACTACATCAAGGCGATCAAGGCCCGGCACGTCCTGCTGGTGGCGGATGCCTGCTTTGCGGGTGGCATCTTCAAAGTACGGGATGCCTTCAGTCGGCCTAACGCAGCTGTGGAAAAGGTCTTTGAGATGCCCAGCAGAAAGGCACTTACCAGCGGCAGTCTGAAGACGGTGCCGGACCGCAGTGTGTTTGTGGACTATCTGTTAAAACGGCTCAATGAAAACCGTGACCAGTATCTGGACGCCCAGAAGCTCTACACCCGCTTTCGTGAGGCCGTGATCAACAACAGTCCGGTGTCCCAGACGCCACTGTATGGCGCCATTGCCGAGACCGGCGATGAGGGGGGCGATTTTATCTTTGTGCGGCGGTGAGAACGCTGAATGGATAAATCCGCAGAAGAGAGGTTGCAATGAGATGTCGTAATGTTGTGCTAATCACCGTGCTGGTGCTGATTGTTCTTTCAGTGCCGTCCGCCTTTGCCGGCAAGAATGAGGCGGAAAATCTCTGGGAGAAGGGGAGCAAGGCCACTGAAGCCAAACGTTACCCCGATGCGATCAGGCTGTTTGAGCGTTCCCTTACTCTGTGCGGCAATGATGTTGACTGCCGCTGGGCAAACCTGAACGGGCTGGGGGTGGTCTATGATGCCCTTGATCAGAATGAGAGGGCCCGCAGCTATTACGAACAGACGCTGCAGCTGAGCAGACAACGCAACAATCCCGAGGATCTGGCCAATGATCTGTTGAATCTGGGGTCGCTGCTATACAAGGGGCTGGAGCAGCACCAGCGGGCCTTGCCGCTTCTGGAAGAGTCACTGAAGCTGTATCGCCAGGTTCACAAGGATGATGAAACCGCCCTGTTGTTGTTCCATATCGGGACCGTCAAGACAAGACTGGGACGTTACCCAGAGGCGATCCGCGACCTGCAGGAGTCGCTTGCCATTAATCGTCGGCTAAAAAATGATGCAGGGACTTCAAATGCACTGGCAACTCTGGGCCAGGCCCATAACATGTCCGGCAATTACCGTCAGGCAGCAGGACCGTATGATGAGGCCATTGCTATCCAACGTCGCAGCAGGATGGACGAAGATCTTTGCTCAAGCCTGAACCGTAAAGGCTTGAATGAGTTTGACCTGCGCAGGATTCCCAGCGCTCTGACAACGTTTGATGAAGCTTTGAAGATTGCCAGACGCCTGGGGGATACTCGGCAGGAGGCAAATATCCTTAATAACATCGGGGTTGTTTTGAAAGATGCCGGTCAATACGAACAGGCACGAGACTACTATCAGCAAGCCTTGATACTGGCTCAAAAGTTGGGACGTAAAGGGATGCAGGCGGTGGCAGGCAATAATATCGGAGATGTCTATGCCGCACTGGGCCAGCAGGATACGGCTCTCTCGTTCTATCAGGAGTCACTGCGAATCAATCGTGAGATCGGTGCTCGGCAGGATATGGCAACCAATCTGAACAATATCGCCATGGTCTATTATCAAACCAGGCGTTATGACGAGGCGATCAGCTGGCATCAGCAGGCCCTTGAGCTGAAACGCAGTATCGGTAACAGGCTGGATATTGCCCTGGGGTTGAGTAACCTTGCTGCAGCCTATCTGTTCAAAGGGGATCTGGTTACGGCAGAGCGGCTGCTGGATGAGCGCAGGTTTCTGCAGATTAACAAAAGCGGGGTCCACCTGCGTCATCCCGGTCTGGTGGAAATCTACCTGCAGACCGGTCGGTATGATCAGGCGTTATCATTACTACAACAGCAACTGCCAGCGGCGCTGGCAGGGGATCAGGTTGTGGCTGAGCATGAGATGCAGACCGGCCGAGCCCTGATGGGCCGCAGTGAGTATGCCGGGGCAAGTCGGCATTTACTGAAATCCTACCAATTACTGGAGGAACAGCGTTCTTCAGTCGCTGAACGAGGCTCATTTCTGGCCGCTGGGGGCGGTGGCGGACGTTTTCGCACCTATCGAGCCCTGACTGCCAGCGTTGCAGAGCAGTCCTTGCGGGGAGAGCCGGTAGTACCGGAGCTGCGGAACTATGGAGTCAGTAATGCCGCTGCAGCCTTTTATTTTGCTGAGGCAAGCAAGGCCAGGACCCTGCTTGAGCGGGTGGCTGAGAGCGGGCGCCGTTCCGTGGCTGCAAACAGTCTGTCGGCTACGCTGCGTGAGGAGGAACTGCAATTCCACCAGCAACTGGCTGCCCTGGAGGCCGGTCGTGACCAAGCCGTAAGAGGAGGCGCAGCATCATATAGCCAGTATCAGCAGCAACGTCAGATCCTGCATCAGCAGCTTGATCGGTTGGCTGCCCGTCTTCAACGGGACTATCCGGTATATGCTGCCATAAACTATCCCCGTCCTATTGCGGCTGAACAGTTGCCGCTGGCAGCCAATGAACTGCTGCTGGCCTATGCCCTGGGGGAGGATGCCAGCTATCTGTTTGTGGTCAGAAAGGGCGGTGTACAACGGGTGGT
Source organism: Geobacteraceae bacterium (assembly GCA_021286935.1). GTDB lineage: Bacteria > Desulfobacterota > Desulfuromonadia > Geobacterales > Pseudopelobacteraceae > Trichlorobacter. The sequence continues at coordinate 17,789 of JAJTBI010000010.1, read as the reverse complement.
ACGGATACCGCTGAAACGGTCTGTATTGGAAGAGAAGGTTAAAAACCTCCTGGAACCGCTCACCAATCGCCATCAGCAGGATTTTTCCCAACAACAGGCAGCTGAACTGTACCAGCTGCTGCTGGTTGAAGCTCTGTCCGATGCACGCCCGACAGATCGTTTGATCATCGTGCCGGACGGTATTCTGGGTACCTTGCCGTTTGAGATCCTGGCTATGCCAAGCACTGCCTCCATCAAAGAGGCCAGCTATCTGGGGGATCGCTATGCAGTCTCGTACTACCAGTCCGCCAGCCTGCTGGCACTGAAACGGACTCTGCCGGCTGGGCAGCCGACCCGTACCCTGTTTGCCCTTGGAAATCCTGATTTTGGGACAACAGCAGGAAGCCAGCAGGGCTTTCGTGGCCTATCAATAGTGCCGAAGCAGTACGGACAGCAGGTTCTGTTTCCACCCCTGCCAGAAACCGAGACCGAGGTGCGCAGGATTGCAGCTTTGCTGGGAACAGCAATTCAACCACCGAATGTCCTGCTGGGATCACAAGCCACAGAAGCAATGCTGAAGCAATCTCCTCTGGGAGCCTACCGTTACCTGCACTTTGCCACACATGCCTCGTTGCCGGGCATGATTCAGGAGGTGAATGAGCCGTTCATCCTGCTGAGTCAACGGGATAAACGGAGCGGAAGCGATGGTTTCCTTACTTTGAGTGAGGTGCTCGATCTAAAGCTGAATGCTGAAATGGTCATGCTCTCTGCCTGTGTGACCGGGGTGGGAAAAGAGGTTGAAGGCGAGGGGGTTGCCAACTTTGCCCGGGCCTTCCAGTCTGCCGGTGCTGGTAGTGTGGTGGTCAGCCTGTGGGAAGTGGCCTCGGAACCGGCGGTGGAGTATGTCACGCTCTTTTACAGCTATCTCAAACAGGGCAAGCCCCATGCCCAGGCACTGAAACTGGCCCGTGAGCAGATGCGCAAGAAATACCCCAATCCATTTTACTGGGGTGTGTTTGTACTGCACGGAGAAGGCTAGAAGGTGTTGTAGTCCGTTGGAGGAGGATGCGGAATGAGAACTCTTGTGATCTATATGATGGTGTTGCTGTTTTCTGTTTCTTTGTTTCCGTGCCGGTCTCAAGCAGATATGTTGGAAAAACCTGAGGTTTTTGTGCAACTGGGTCATTCCGGAGTCAATTCGGTTGCGTTTTCAGCTGATGGCACCTTGGTGCTCTCTGGAGGGGACAAGACGGTCAAGATCTGGGATGCTGTCAGTGGCCGGGAGATCAGAACCTTTGCAGGCGGTCATATAGGCTTTGTTTCGTCAGCGGTTTTTTCTCCTGATGAACATCTGCTGCTGTCCAGCTGTAGCGGGGGCAAGATTGTACTCTGGGATTTGAAAAGCGGCCAGAAGGTCAGGGAGTATGTCGGGCATGCCAAGGGTGTTTTTCGGGCTGTTTTCTCGCCTGATGGGCGCACCATCGCTTCAGCAGGTATGGATGCAACCATCAGACTCTGGGATACTGCCAGCGGAGAACAGATCGCTATTTTAAAAGGTCATACTGCTGCGGTTCGAACGTTGATCTTTACTCCTGACGGTAAACAGCTGGTGTCAGGGAGCTGGGATAAAACCATCAGGCTCTGGGACCTGTCCAGCGGTAAAGAACTGCGCAGTTTTATGGGACATACTGCAGCGGTAAATGCCGTGGCAATCTCAGTAGATGGCAACAGGCTACTGTCTGCTGGTGGTAAGGACGGTACGGTCAGGTACTGGGATATTGCCTCTGGACGAGAGCTGACAATGTTGCGTGGTCACACCGCTGAAGTGACCACAGTGGCGTTTTCTCCTGATGGGCGTACAGCATTTTCCGGCAGCTATGACAAAAGCATCAAGATCTGGGACCTTGCTACCGGCAAGATGCTACAGAGTTTGCCTGTTGGCGAGGTTTCTGTATTTTCAGTGGCGGTATCACCAGACGGAAAGTTACTGCTGGCTGGCAGTCGCAATATGTCGTTGTGGGATGTTGCAACGCTAAAGGAGCTGCGCAAGCTGGATGGCAAAGTTAACTGGGTCAGTAGAGTTGGCATCTCACCCAATGGCAAACAGCTGCTGTCCGGCAACTTTAATGGTGCCGTAGACCTGTGGAGCAATACAGGGAAAAGGCTACAGACGTTCCGGGATACCCAAGGGATTGTTTCGTCACTGGCCTTTGCAGCGGATGGCAAAATTCTGCTGGATTGTCGGCTTGACGGGCCGTTACTGCTTCGGAATCCTGAAGATGGCAGAATAGTGCGGACACTGGCAGGACAGGGAGCGGCTGCTTTTTCGCCGGACGGAAAGCGGATTGTCTCTGGTGATACTGGCAACCGCCTTAAGCTGTGGGATACGGAAACCGGAAATGAGCTGAAAGGATTTGCCGCCCATACGGATAAAATCACGGCAGTGGCATTTTCTCCCAATGGACGTTTCATTGTCTCCGGTAGTAAGGATAAAACGGTCAGGGTGTTGGATAGTGAAACCGGACGAGAGCTTCGTGTCTTCAGAAATTTTCGCTACCATGTCAACGCTGTGGCGTTCTCTCCCGATGGCAAGCTGGTGCTTGCCGGGAGTGGCGACAACACTGCCAGACTTTTTGACATTGAGAGTGGCCGACAACTTCAGGTGTGGCAGGGGATAACTATTTCGACAGTGGCATTTCCCCCTGATGGAAGCCAACTGCTGATTGCCGGTTTCGATGGCATTCCAAAGCTGTTCGATGTTGCAAGTGGTGAGTTGGTTATAACCCTTAAAGGCCATAAGCTGCATGTTTATTCAGCTGCTTTTTCTCGTGATGGCAAGCAGATTGTCACCGGCAGCGGTGATGGTACGACGCGGCTCTGGGATGCTGCTACCGGTAATGAAATCAGTCAGTTTATCTCCTTTACCAATGGCGAGTGGATGGTGATTACCCCGGAAGGTTATTACAACTCATCGGATCGCGGTCACGAACTGCTCAATATCCGCAGTGCTAACCAGGTCTATGGTATTGATCAATTTTATGATGTCTTTTACCGCCCTGACATAGTGACGACAAAACTGCAGGGTGAAGATATTGGCGGCTTGGTGACCCTAACCGTAGAAGAGGCGATTAAGAGTCCACCGCCAATAGTAAAATTTTTACCACTGCCTCAGCTTGGCAATGCGGTGAAGGTGACGCTCTGCTATCAGGTGCGTAGCAGTGGTGGTGGTATTGGCGAGGTACGACTGTTCCAGAATGGCAAGCTGATCAAGTCAGACGGATTTTACCGTGAAGCAGCGTCAACAGGGGGGAGCGGGCCGATGCAGCTTACAGCCCTGAACAGCCGGGCCATTCAACAGCAACTACGTTCGTTGGTGCTGAAGGAGAAGCAGATATCTGGAGCAACCGTAGTGCGGCCAAAGGGAGACCAGCTTGATCAGTGTATCGAACTGGAGCCGGTTGCCGGTGAAAACGAGATCAGTCTTGCTGCTTTTAATGCCACAAACACAGTCCAAAGCCGTATGGCCGTTACTCGCTTTAATTCAGCCCGTCCGCCAGCTGAACCGCATCTGTATATCCTGGCAGTTGGTATAGACCGGTATCGTGATCCATCCATCAATCTGAAGTATGCAGCCAAGGATGCCAGTGATTTTATCCGTATGCTGGCCGCAAAAAGCGCTACAGTCTACAAGTCGGCCAATATCCACCTGACGACCCTGCTGAATGAACAGGCTGGCAGGCAGCAGCTGCTGGCGGCTATTGAGCAGCTGGTAGCCAAGATAAAACCAGGCGATAGTTTTGTCTTCTTTGACGCCTCCCACGGACTGTTGCTGCAGAACCAATACTATATTGTAACCAGCAGTTTTAATGGGCACCTGGATAGTGGCGACGGCTTGATCAGCTCAAACGAAATCGTTGAGATGTCAAAGAAGATCAAGTCACTGTCCCAGCTGTTTGTCTTTGATACCTGCCATGCAGGCGGCATGGATACTATTGTCAGTGGCCTGTATGACGCCCGTATGTCGGTTTTAGCCAAGAAGATGGGGTTACATGTCTTTGCCTCGGCTGGTAGCCTGCAGACCGCACTGGACGGCTATCAGGGGAACGGCCTGTACACCTACACCTTGCTGCAGGGGATGCAAAATCCTCGTGACGTTGACCTTGAAGGTGATGGTCTGGTGACGGTCAAAAAACTGGGGCGTTACTCAAAGGGGAAAACCACAGACATTTCCACTCATCTTGGGCATCCCCAGACCCCTTTTATCATCAACTTCGGAAATGATAGTACGTTGTTCAGGGTGCCGTGATTCTTACTTATGTCGAGAGTCGTATTTGACAGTCGGCAGTTGAGGAGTATGCTTACAGTTAAGACAGCTACAAAAGTGGAGGAGGATGCCATGGAACGATCAGCTAATCAGATGCGCATTTCCCGTTGGGTTATTGGACTTTCGTTACTGGTGTGGGCTGGTTTTATGCTTGCTTGTGCCACCCCGCCACCGCCTATGCCGCCACCGCCACCGAAGCAGTTACCAGCTTCAGCCTGGGGGGATCGCTATACCTATCGCTATGATCCACCGGCGCAGAAAAAAGCGGCTTCAATTCCGGCAACCATTATTGTCGTTAATCCTTTTTACAAAGAAACCGACAGTACTTTGGCAAATCCTACCTATTCCAAGGTTGCCAAGGGTTTTTCAAGTTCTATGGGGGTTGATACCGACAAGGTGCTGATAGCCAAAGGGATGACCTCAAAAGGGCCTTTTGCAACAGAGGATGAAATTACCTACTCTGACAAAAAGGTGTCTGACCTTGCGATTGTTCCCAAGGTGTTTCTGACGGCAGATGCCCGTTACATTAGCAAATGGCTAGTGGAAGGCAATTACTACTACGATGAACAGACCATAACGGTCATGAGTCGTGAATTTGAGATGAAGATCGGTGGCTGGGTCTCTTTTGTTATGCAGGAACCGCTCTCGGCTCAAAAAATGTGGATCAAGCGGCTTGAGTTACCGGAGACAGTAGTGAAAGGGATCGAATACTATAAGGCTATTCCACAGTATGAAACGCGGACCCACTATGACCCCGGTTTCCTGTTTGTGCCCCCCACCAAATATGACTACAAGGTGCTGGTAGGGCACAATCCGGGGGATATGATCTATGATGGCAAAAAAGAGGCCTTGGCAGATGCCATCAAGCAGATGTACCCCGAGATTATGGGTAAACTTTGGACCTATGTTGATACCGATGAAATTATTTCTTTAAAGGAAAAGGTTAAAGAAATACGTGAGTTGAAGCGGTACTGACTGGATGAGGGCGCTGCTGGACCAGTATCTTTTTCATTGGACCCCGGAACGGGCCATCTGGCTGGGGGGGAATACCCTGACTTGGGACGCGCGTTGCGCGGGGATATATGCCGGTGTCTGCATTACGCTGCTGTTTCACCTGCTGTTGTTACGGAATAATTCAAAACTGCCGTCGCGGTCTGTGCTAACTGCGGTGGCAGTTTTGGTTCTGCCAATGTTTGTTGATGTTATTTCTATCCATTTTCAGATGCGTCAACCTATCAATAGCCTTCGCCATCTGACCGGTCTGTTGTTTGGTATCTCATTCTGCAGTGTGCTGTATCCGGCAGTCCGTCAGCTATTGGGCGTCAGTTACCCCGTAGCTGGGTTAAGTATCCGGCTATTACTGCTGCTTGCATGTATCGGTGTGCTGACCTCTTCACTGACATTGTGGGATCGGCTGTTTTCCTACTACCTGCTTGAATCTCTTTCGTGGGGTGGCTTTGTCGGATTGGCTACGCTTATTGCTAGCGGCCTGGTTGGCAGTATGGCAAGGCGGTGCTAGGCTGAACAACAGCTTTTCAAAGTACCTTTTTCATCTCTTTAATCAGTGTGTCAACCTCCATAGGTTTGGGGACATAACCGTCAAATCCTGAGCTGAGCAGCTGTTTCTTTTCTTCCTGCAAGGCATGTGCTGTTAAGGCGATAACCGGTATATGACCCCCTGTGCTGCTTTCTTCTTTTCTAATGGTTTCAGTTGCAGCAATGCCATTCAGTAACGGCATCTGGATATCCATCAGGACCAGATTAAAATTCTTTTCCCGCCAAAGCTGCAGCGCCTCTTTACCGTTGTTGGTGCAGGTGACCTGATGCCCCATCCGTTCCAGGATGGTAACTGCAAATTTCTGGTTGATGGCATTGTCTTCTGCCAGAAGGATCTGTAAGGCGGGCCCTTCCCATTGTGATGAGAGGCTGTCCCGTTCTTCTTCTGAGTCGGATGCTGCGGTTCTGCGAGCGACGACAAAGGGGAGTGCCAGGTGAAAGGTGCTGCCAATGCCTACGGTGCTTTCAGCCCAGATCCTACCCCCCATTAGCTCAACCAAACGCCTGCTGATAGAAATTCCCAGCCCTTTTGCCCCCAGTGGTCTGTTTACGTTTTTTTTCTTCTGCTGGAATGGTGCAAAGAGTTTGGCCAGTTCTTCAGGGTCAATGCCGGTACCGGTATCGCTGAAGCTGAGCTGCAGCAAAACCTGGTCGTCATGTTGCTCCATTATGCCAACGGTAATTCGGACGGTTCCTTTGGCTGTGTACTTAATGGCATTGCCCAGCAGGTTGAGAATGACCTGTTTGGTGTGTAACTGATCACCCCTGAGTGAGTCTGGAACTGTGTGCGGGATGTCGATCAGCAGATCCAGGCCTTTGAGGTGAAGGTCAGAATGTTGGGTCTTGATGATGTTGTTGATGGTGCCGCGCAGGCTGAAGTCAACCTCTTCAAGCTCAACCTGACCCTCTTCAATCTTGGAGAAGTCAATAATATCGTTAATCAGATACATCAGGCTTTTAGCAGAGGTCTCAAGGCAGTCCAGGTACTCTTTTTGCGTAGTGTCCAGCGGTGTGGTCCGTAGTAGTTGAGCCATACCGATTACTCCGTTCATCGGGGTACGGATTTCGTGGCTCATATTGGTTAAAAATTCGTTTCGCGCCACCCGGGCCTGTTCTAAGGAAATAGAGGCCAAACGTGCAGGTTTTTTGTTGCTTCTACGGACAGGTGCCATAATTGATATCCAATGCATTACAAATTGTGACTACAGTTTTAAGCATACCACGCTCTTCACCATAGGCAAGTGGTCTGAACGGAATAGCCTCTAAACAGAAATGGGGACACCAGCATGGTATCCCCATTTCTTTTGCGTCAGATAGAGCGGTTTACCCCTGCAGACCGAACTCCTCATGTAGAACCCGCACGGCCAGTTCTGTGTATTTCTCATCAATTACCACTGAAACCTTGATTTCAGAGGTGGATATCATGCCGATGTTGATGCTGTTTTTTGCCAGCACCGCAAACATGCGGGTGGCAACACCAGCATGGCTGCGCATACCCAGGCCGACAATGGAGATCTTGCTGATGTTTTCATCAGACTGAACTTCTTTTGCCTGAACCTCTTTGGCAGCTTCGTTGGTGATCAACAGCGCCTTCTTGAGGTCCGCCTTGGTGACGGTGAAGGTGAAATCGGTCAGGCCGTCGTGGCTGACGTTCTGTACAATCATGTCAACGGAAATAGCCGCATCAGAGAGCGGGGTAAGAATCTTTGCTGCAATACCTGGTTTGTCAGGTACTCCCAGTACGGCAATCTTGGCTTCATTCTTGTCGTACGCTACTCCGGAAACGAGAATCCCTTCCATATCTTTATCCTCCCTGGTAACCATGGTACCGGTGTTTTCATTCAGGCTAGAGCGGACATGAATGTCCACATTAAATTTCTTGGCAAACTCAACCGAGCGGATCTGCAGTACCTTGGCACCAAGGCTGGCCAGTTCCAGCATTTCGTCGTAGGAGACCTTTTCCACCTTGCGGGCCTCTTTGCAGACGTTGGGATCAGTCGTGTAGACGCCATCTACATCGGTGTAGATTTCGCAGACATCAGCTTTGAGGGCAGCTGCAAGGGCAACGGCCGAGGTGTCCGAGCCGCCACGACCAAGAGTGGTCAGGTTGCCTTCCTTGTCCATACCCTGGAAGCCGGCCACCACCACAATATTACCGGCCTTCAGATCGGCGCGCACCTTGGTGTCGTCAATACTTTCAATCCGCGCCTTCGCAAAGGTGCTGTCGGTGATGATCGGTACCTGCCAGCCCATGTAGGACTTGGCTTTGTACCCCAGAGACTTCAGGTACATGGACAGCAGGCCGATGGTTACCTGCTCGCCGGTTGCAACCACTACGTCGTATTCGCGGTTGTCAGGAATGTCCATCATCTCATTGGCCAGGGCCACCAGTTTGTTGGTCTCACCTGACATTGCTGAAACAACTACCACAACCTCATTGCCCGCCTCGTAGGTCTTGATGATCCGCTTGGCGACATTCTTGATTCGGTCTGTGGTGCCGACCGAGGTCCCTCCATATTTCTGGACTACCAGTGCCATACTGTTACTCCTTCACAGAACAGATCAAAGATGAAAGAATTACTAAATATCAGAACGATGTTCCTCAGACAAGGATTTTTTGCAGCAATCACCAGTGCCTTTCAGCTGTTCAACCAATTTTATTCCACGGGAGCCATGGGGGAAAAAGGTGATGGAACGCTGGTCCTCACCGGAATATTCAAACAGCACTTCAAGCCGCTCATCAGGCAGGACGTCTGCTATCCGTTCCGGCCACTCAATCAGGCAGACTGCATCTCCGGAGAGTTGTTCTTCAAGTCCCAGTTCTATGGCATCATCACTGCTACGCAGGCGATAACAGTCATAGTGCAGCACCGGTGGCTGCCCCGGATACTCATTGAGGATGGCAAAGGTGGGGGAAGCCACCAGTTCTTTGCTGGCTGGGGCCAGCGATGCAACCACCCCACGCACAAAGCAGGTTTTGCCGCCACCCAGTTCACCGGATAAGGTCACCACGTCACCTGGTTCAAGTAGCCTGCCCAGCCTGTTTCCCGCTGCCTCAGTCTGTTCAAAGGAGCCGGTTTCAATTACCAGCTCCATGCTCCGTTGGGGCATGGTCTCCCCTATACCAGCAGGGTGCGGATGATGTCGATACGGGCCACGATGCCTGCCAGCTTGCCGTTGTCCAGCACCGGTACGGCGTTGGTATGGTGGGCACTCATCAGATCAGCCGCTTCGCTGAGTGATGCTGTCGGGGCAATGGTGATGGTTTCAGGTTGATAGATGTCGGCAACGGTCCTGCCTCCCATCTTTTTCAACTCTTTTTCCAGGGTTTTTTCCGATTCAAGGTAAATCACCCAGTCGAACAGGCTGATTACGGTTGGCAGATGTACGCTTTTACTTTGCTCCACCAAGTCAGATTCAGTCACCATACCGATTAGTGTGCCGGCGGCGTCAACAACCGGTAACGAGCTGATCCGGTGGGTGACGAACAGTTCGGCAAGATCGCGGATGGTTGTTTCGGTTCCTACGGTAATCACGTCTCTGGTCATGATTTCAGCAACAGTTTTCATGGGTCGCTCCTTGGGTTAAGCGGGTTGATGATAGTTTGCAGGAAGATTCAGGAGCCGGTTGAGTGCCAGCGGAATACGCGCCATCAGGTCGGTGGCGGTCATGCCTATTTCACCCTGTTCCATGGCCACCAGATCACCGGCCAGGCCGTGGATGAAGACTCCCAGGCGGCAGGCGTTCCAGGCCGAATAGCCCTGGCCCAGCAGTGAAACGATGATGCCGGTCAATACATCTCCCATACCGCCGCTTGCCATGCCGGGGTTGCCGCTGCCGTTGATGGCTGCCATGCCGTTGGGGGCAGCGATAATGGTACGGGCGCCTTTCAGGACGACATGGACACCAAAGGTTCGGGCAAACTCCTGGGCAACCGAGATCCGGATAGCAGCCACATCAGGGATGGCAGAGCCCAGCAGGCGGGACATCTCACCGGGGTGGGGGGTCAGGACGATGTTTGGTGAACGGCGGCGATGCAGGATACTGGTGTCTTCTGCCAGAGCGTTCAGGCCGTCGGCATCAATAACCATTGGAATGGAAACGGTTTCGATCAGGGTCTGCACCACAGTGACGCTGGCCGGGCGACGATCGATACCCGGGCCGATGGCAAGGGCATCTTTGCCGGCCAGCTGCTTTTCAAGGGCCACAAGGGAATGGATGGTTAAATGTCCGCTTCCAGCATCGGGTAGCGGCAGTGTCATCGCCTCGGTGGTTTTTATTTCAAGGATCTGATTGATGCTTTCCGGTACCGCCAGGGTAACCAGCCCGGAACCGGTCCGTACGGCACTGTTGGCAGCCAGGGCAGCAGCGCCGGTTTTGCCGGTTGATCCGGCAACAATCAGACAGTGACCATAGGTCCCTTTGTGGGCCTGACGGTCACGTCGCTTAACCAGCGGTGCCATCAGCTTTTCATTCAGAAAGTCGTAACCAACTGCCTCTTCCATCAGTTGGGGCGGGATGCCGATATCCACGATGACCAGTCTGCCTACATGTTCGGCAGCCGGGTAGAGTACATGACCCAGCTTGGCGATTCCGAAAGTGACTGTCATGTTGGCATGGACGGTTTGTCCCAGAATCCGGCCGGTAGTGCCGTGAATGCCGGTGGGGATATCCACCGCCACCACTTTGCCCGGTGCGGCGTTGATCTGTTCTACCGCTTCCCGATAGACCCCGGTCAGATCACTGCGTAGGCCGGTTCCCAAAAGGGCATCAACCAACACATCGGCCTGCTGCAGGTCGTCAGTATATTTCTCGGTCAATTCCCCTTCGCCGGGACAAAAACGTACACTATCCTCTGGCAGCAGTACCAGATTAGTCTCGGCATCACCACTGATACTGTCCCGGTTAGCCAGTACAATCACCAGCACCTGCCATTCTTTTTCCAGCAGGTAACGGGCAATTACATAGCCATCGCCGCCGTTGTTGCCTTTACCGGCCAGAATGACAACCCGTTTGCTCCGTCGGGTACCATAAGCGGCCAGGATATGCTCGGCACAGCCCCGCCCGGCCCGCTCCATCAGGTCGCGTCCGGGGATCCCGTATTCATTGATGGCACGGCGGTCAAGCTCCTGCATGGTATGGGCGGTGACGATCTTCATGGCGCCTCCAGTATGACCTGTGCAACTGCATGGCCACCATCGTGGGACAGTGACAGATGTGCTGTTGTCGAGCCTTGTTCAGAAAAAAACTGGAGGGCTCGTCCTGACAGTTTCAGGGAAGGTTTACCCAGCAGGTCATTGATGACTTCGATTTCGGTCCAGCAGATACCATCCCGCAGACCGGTTCCCAATGCCTTTACAAAAGCCTCCTTGGCGGCAAAACGGGCTGCCAGGCAGGAGGCCGCTTGCTTTCTGGGCCGGCAGTATGCCTGTTCTGCCGGGGCAAAGAGCCGGTTCAGCAAGGCTTGGTTGTCCTCATCCAGAAAACGCTGAAAACGGCTGATCTCCACCGTATCGATGCCGATGCCGAGAATCATGGCCGGCGGATCAGCGCCACCATCTCACGCACAGCCCGGTCAAGTCCCACCAGCATGGCGCGAGAGATGATGCTGTGGCCAATATTGAACTCCTCAATGCCACTTAGTCCGGTCAGGGGAAGGATATTAACGTAATTCAGTCCGTGTCCGGCATGTACGGTTAACCCCAGTTCGTTACCCAGTCTGATCGCTTCCCGGATCGCAGCCAGCTCATGGTGTCGGGACTGTTCATCTCGGGCCTCAGCATAGCTTCCGGTGTGAATCTCGATCGCATCAGCACCGCTTTCCTTTGAGGCTCTGATCTGTGCAGCGGTTGGATCAACAAACAGGCTGACCAGAATCCCGGCCTCGTGCAGACGGGCGGTCGCCTTGGTGATGGCAGCCAGGTTACCAACCACATCCAGGCCGCCTTCGGTGGTCAGCTCCTGGCGCTTTTCAGGTACCAGAGTGCATTGTTCCGGCTTGATCCGGCAGGCAATTCCTACCATCTCATCGGTGGCAGCCATTTCCAGATTCAGTTTGGTCTGTACGGTCCTGCGCAGGATCTCCAGATCACGATCCTGAATATGGCGACGGTCCTCCCGCAGATGGATCGTAATCCCTTCGGCACCGGCCAGTTCACCCATGGCGGCAGCGGTAACCGGGTCCGGTTCTGTGCCGCCCCGTGCCTGTCGTACCGTGGCAATGTGATCAACATTCAAACCCAGCTTTGCCATACTACTTTTCTCCTATGTGATGCCTGACCAGATCAGCGACTTCGTTAGCCCAATCGGTAATCTCGTATTTGTCCTGCCCTTCCAGCATAATCCGCAGCAGCGGCTCAGTACCGGAATAGCGGATCAGGACGCGACCTTCATTACCCAGTTTTTCCTCAACGCCTCTGATGGCAGCGGCAACCGCAGGAATGGTCATGATATCCTGACGTTCTCTGACCCGCACGTTGACCAGCACCTGGGGCAGGGGGATCATCACCTCGGCAAGCTCCGAGAGTGGTTTCTCCTGGCGGCGCATCACGGCCAGCAGTTGCAGGGCGGCCAGCACCCCATCACCGGTGGTATTGTTGTCCAGAAAGATCAGGTGCCCGGACTGCTCACCCCCAAGATTATACCCCCCTTTGCGCATTTCCTCCACCACATAGCGATCACCAACGGCGGTCTTGATGATCTTGCCGCCCACCTTGCGCAGGGCGATGTCCAGACCCATGTTGCTCATCACCGTGGCCACCAGGGTCTTCTTTTTAAGCTGCTTGCGGGCAATCATATCGGTGGCACAGATAGCCATGATCTGGTCGCCATTGACCTCATTACCAAATTCATCGCAGACGATTACCCGGTCAGCGTCACCATCCAGGGCGATGCCGATATCCGCCCGGTGCTGCTTGACCGCTTCGCTGATCACTTCAGGGTGCAGCGAACCGCAACCGGCATTGATGTTTGTGCCGTTTGGCTTCACCCCCAACGGGATTACTTCTGCTCCCAGTTCTGCAAATACAGCCGGTGCCACTTTGTAGGCAGCGCCGTTGCCGCAATCCAGTACAATCTTCATGCCGGTCAGATCCAGATCCTGAGGAAAGGTGTTTTTGAGGAAGACAATGTAACGCCCCGCTGCATCATCAATCCGGAATGCCTTACCCACCTCGTCGGCTGTGGGGCGCAGGGCATCGATTTTCTTGGAGTCCAGCAATTTTTCCATCTTCAGTTCAATCTCGTCCGGTAATTTGTAGCCGTCGGCTGAGAAAAACTTGATGCCATTGTCCTGGAACGGGTTGTGGGAGGCGGAGATCACCACCCCTGCATCAGCTCGCATGGACTTGGTGATATTGGCAATGCCGGGAGTGGGCAGAGGCCCCACCAGCAGCACATCCACCCCCATGGAACAGATACCTGCCACCAGGGCACTTTCCAGCATATAACCGGAGATGCGGGTGTCCTTACCGATGACAATCCGGTGGCGTTTGCCGTGGGTGTTCTTAAAGACGTAGGCAGCAGCACGGCCAAGTTGCATGGCGGTTTCTGTGGTCATGGGATGGATGTTGGCTACACCGCGAACACCATCAGTGCCGAATAGTTTTTTCATGGGAAGGATGCTCCTTTTATGGTGCCTCAGCCATGGTGGGCCATGGCCTTTTTTAATCGCTTTTTCAGGTCTGTCATGTCGATGTCGTAGGTAATCTTGCTGTCGTGGACCGCTGAGATCTTGCCTGTCTCTTCTGAAACAACAAGCACCAGTGCATCAGATAAGTCCGAGAGCCCCAGAGCTGCCCGATGACGGGTGCCGAAACTCTTTGAAATATCAGGATTGTGGGAGAGGGGCAGCAGGCAGCCAGCCCGGGTGATCTTGCTCTGATGCAGGATTACGGCACCATCATGGATCGGTGAATAGGGCAGGAAGATCGAGTTGAGCAGCTCGCTGGTTACCTTGGCATCAATGTCAGTTCCTACCTGAATCAGGTGCTCAATCGGCTGCTGTCTGACCACCACAATCAGGGCGCCGATCTGACGGCTGGCCATATCTGCCAAAGCCCGTAGTACTTCATCTACGGTACCGTCATCCGCAGGTTGGTCAGCTGCCTGCTGCTGGCGTTTGCCCAGCATCAGCAGGGCTCGACGCAGGTCATTCTGGAAGATGATTGCCAGGACAACCGGCATGGAGAGGACGATTACGTCAATAACACGGATAAGGGGAGCAAAGCGACTCAGGCGGGCAATCAGGGAAAAAGCCACCAGTATCCCCATCACCCCCAGCAGGCGCAGGGCAACATCACGCCGGATCAGCAGGGCAAAGAGATAGATCAGGGCAGCCAGAATAATGCTGTCACTGATGCCGGTCAGGTCGATAGGGCAGCTCATAAGTCGTCTCAGACTACAAGGTTAGCGGGTGTTGATGGCATGGGCCATCAGGGCAACATCTTTCATGGCCTGTACATCATGCACCCGTGCAATCCGGGCACCTGATGTTACAGCATGGGCTACGGTGGCTGCGGTACCAAACAGCCGGTCTGCTGCTGTTTCCCGTTGCAGGATTTTACCGATAAAGGACTTTCGTGAGGTCCCCACCAGCAACGGGTACCCCAGACAGCACAGTTCCGGCAGACGGCGCAGCAGTTCAAGGTTCCCGCTCAGATCCTTGGCAAAACCGATGCCTGGGTCCAGGATAATCTGTTCATGGGTAATACCGGCAGAGCGGGCGGTTTCAGCCGATTGTAACAGGCTGGCAGAGACCTCGCCCCACCGGTCTGTGTAAGCGGTATCCTGCTGCATCTGCCGGGGGGTGCCCCTGGTGTGCATCAGAACCAGACCGGCCTGATGCCGGGCAACCACTTCTGCCAGGGCCGGATCAAAGTGCAGACCGCTAATGTCGTTGATGATCTCTGCCCCTGCTGCCAGACAGGCTGCAGCCACGCTGCTTTTCCAGGTGTCAACCGAGATCGGAATGGTAAGTCTACTGACAAGGGCCTCAACCACCGGCAGGACCCGTGCGCGTTCCTCTTCTGCTGAAACGGCAGGCGCTCCTGGTCGGGTGCTTTCACCACCGATATCAAGCAGGTCAGCCCCTTCTGCCTCAAGTTGCAGTGCCTGCTCAACAGCCTGCTCAACCGTAGCGTAGCGACCACCATCGGAAAAGGAATCCGGGGTAACATTGAGAATGCCCATGATCAACGGGCGCTCCAGAGAGAGCTGACGTCTGGAGGTTTGCCAGGTGGTTGGCGGACGTTGCATGTTTTGCAAAAACAGGCCAAGGCTTGAGGCCAGATTTTTCAGGCCAAAAGGCTGTCCTGTCAGTTTGTTACAGAGGGCCAGCAGCTGTTTTCTGGTGCCGATCAACAGCACATCGGTGCTGACTACTGAACAGGCCACCGTCCCCCGGGCTACGGCAGCATCGCCCCCCAGTGAGAGCATCTCCTGCTTCAGGATATTGGCTGCTGCAGCCCGCACCTGAGGTATCAACAGGGCATGCTGTTCCAGTTTTGGCAGCATCTGAACAATACCGGCCGGATCGACCCCGATCCGTTCCAGTTCTTTCTGTGCAGCTGCAGGGGAGGTGAGAGAGAGGGCACGAATGTGAAATTCGTGCCCTCTCTCTGTTGCCCTCAGGTCCTGCTGTTTGGTCACGCCTGAATATCCACCGGTTTCGGAGGTTCTTCAGTGGCATTGCCAGCGGTCTCTGTCACTTCTTCGGCCTTTTTGCCTGTGCAGACCGGGCCGTTACCGGCAATGATATCGTCAACTTCGGCACCACTCAGATTTTCTTTCTCAATCAGGCAGAGTGAGAGCCGGTGCAGAGCATCGTCGTTCTCACGCAGGATGGTGATGGCACGGCTGTAGCTTTCATCCACGATCCGTTTGATCTCTTCATCAATCTTGATGGCGGTCTCTTCACTAAAGTTCTTGTGCATGGCCATATCGCGGCCCAGGAAGATTGATTCATCCTTCTTGCCCAGCGAAACCGGCCCCATCAGGTCACTCATACCCCACTCGCAGACCATCTTGCGGGCCATCTCGGTTGCCCGCTCAATGTCGTTGCCAGCACCGGTGGTAAAGGTCTTGAAAATAAGCTCCTCGGCAGCACGACCACCCATCAGTACCGCAATCCGGCCCAACAAAGATTCACGGTTGTAGCTGTGCTTGTCCTCAATCGGCAACTGCATGGTGACGCCCAGGGCGCGGCCACGGGGGATGATGGATACCTTGTGGACCGGGTCGCTGCCCGGTACCATCTTGGCCACCAGGGTGTGACCGGCTTCATGGTAGGCAGTGCTCTTCTTCTCTTCATCAGAGATGACCATGCTGCGGCGTTCGGCACCCATCAACACCTTGTCCTTGGCAGCATCAAAGTCCTGCATATCTACAGAAACCTTGTCCTTGCGGGCTGCCAGCAGGGCCGCCTCGTTGACCAGGTTGGCCAGATCAGCGCCGGAGAAGCCGGGAGTACCACGGGCAATGGTTTCCAGATTAACTTCAGGGGTCAGCGGCACCTTTTTGGCATGCACCGTCAGGATCTGCTCGCGGCCTTTGACATCAGGGCGTGGCACCACCACCTGGCGGTCAAAGCGACCTGGCCGCAGCAGTGCCGGGTCAAGGACATCAGGACGGTTGGTTGCTGCAATGAGAATAACCCCTTCGTTGGACTCAAAGCCGTCCATCTCAACCAGTAACTGGTTCAGGGTCTGCTCACGCTCGTCATGACCACCGCCAAGTCCGGCGCCACGGTGACGTCCGACGGCATCAATCTCATCAATAAAGATAATACAGGGGGCGTTTTTCTTGCCCTGCATGAACAGGTCACGCACCCGGCTGGCACCCACGCCGACAAACATCTCCACAAAGTCTGAACCGGAGATGGAAAAGAACGGCACCCCGGCCTCACCGGCTACCGCACGGGCCAACAGGGTTTTACCGGTACCGGGAGGGCCCACCAGCAGCACCCCTTTGGGGATCTTGCCACCCAGGGCGGTGAACTTTTTGGGCTCCTTCAGGAAAGCGATAATCTCTTCCAGCTCTTCCTTGGCCTCTTCAATACCGGCCACATCGGCGAAGGTTATCTTGCCCTGGGCTTCGGTCAGCAGTTTGGCGCGGCTCTTGCCGAAGGACATGGCCTTGCCGCCACCCATCTGCATCTGGCGCATGAAGAAGATCCAGATACCCACCAACAGCAGCAGCGGGAACCAGGAGATGAAGATTGAGAACCAGGAGACCCGCTCTTCTTCAGGTTTTGCCTGGATGGTGATCTTTTTTTCCAACAGCTTCTTGGTCAGATCAGCATCACCGCTGGGTTTGTAGCTGCGGAACGCCTTTTCCTTGTTGTCCTTGTCCAGGTATTTACCGGTCAGGTCATTGCCTTGCAGGATAACTGATTTGACCCGGTTGTCATCGATCTGGGTCATGAATTCGCTGAAGCTGAGTTTGTCTTCAACAACGCGCGGCTTTTGGAACATGTTGAACAGCATGATCATCATCAGGCTGATGACCAGCCACAGGGCGAGATTCTTGTAGAACTGGTTCAAGAGTTAATCCTCCACGGGCGGAACAACGGTGTATTCGAGTGTCTGGCGAAATTGAGGAAAATTAACATACTTTATGCTTCAACGACAAGGCTTTTAAGAATTGAGGGGCTGGGGAATCAAGGGAACAGGGGCAGATGTTCCTGGCCGGAGAGAATGATGCGGATCGCCTGCTGGTGGTTTGGGGTAACCAGGGCATGACGGCTGCGGCGGATACCGGCCAGCCAGAGTGGCTGTCCGTTGCAACAGATCAGCGGCAGCGCTGGCCGCAGGTAACGGGGGATCCTCAGGTCAGTCAGGAGGTCCTGAGTCGACCTGCTGCCTTTACTGCCCAGCAGATCCAGCCGGTCACCAGGGGCAACGGGACGCACCTGCCAGGGAAAAGGTGCCTG
>JAJTBI010000114.1 GCA_021286935.1 Geobacteraceae bacterium | reverse complement strand
GCTCCTTCGTGGTGGGTGGTAATTACGTGGTCGGCGCCGTTATGTTCTTGATTCTGGTTATTATCAACTTCGTGGTTATTACCAAGGGTGCCGGTCGGGTGGCAGAAGTTTCTGCCCGCTTTACCCTGGACGCCATGCCTGGTAAGCAGATGGCTATTGATGCCGATCTTTCTGCCGGTTTTTTGACAGAAAAAGAAGCGCGAAAACGTCGGGAAAAAATTCGCAGAGAATCAGAGTTTTACGGTGCCATGGATGGTGCCAGCAAGTTTGTGCGAGGTGATGCAGTTGCCGGTATCCTGATTATGCTGGTGAACATCTTTGGCGGTTTGATCATCGGTGTCTGGCAGCAAGGATTGGCTCTGGATGTGGCTTTGACTAACTATACCCTGCTGACCATCGGCGAAGGGTTGGTGGCCCAGATACCGGCTCTGGTTATCTCGACTGCTGCCGGTATTATTGTGACACGGACAGCCGATGAGAATAATTTCGGTCAGGAAGTAACCGCACAGTTCCTTAATTATCCCAAAGCCTTCTATGTCGTTTCCGGCGTCATGTTTCTGTTTGCGTTGATTCCGGGGCTGCCTCATTTTGCCTTTTTGCTTCTATCCGGAATTGCCTGGCTGGTGGGGCGGATGTCCCGAGAGATGGCACAGGTAGTTGAAGAAGAGGCGGCGGCAGCAGAGGCTGCGGGAGAAGAAGAGGCGCAGGATCAGGCCTCTGCCATCCGGCCTCTGGATACCCTTGAGCTTGAGGTGGGCTATGGTCTGGTGCCGATGGTTGATGCCTCTCAGGATGGGGAGCTGTTGGAGCGTATCCGGTCTATCCGGCGTCAGTTCGCGCAGAAGATGGGGTTTGTGGTACCGCCGATTCATATTCACGACAACCTGCAACTGAAACCCTATGAATACAATATTTTGATCCGAGGTGCCCGCGTGGGGGGCAGTGAGATGACCGGGCAGTACCTTGCCATGGATTCCGGGGCAGTTATGGCGCAGTTGCCAGGTCCCACCTCCAAGGAGCCGGTCTTTGGTTTGCCGGCGGTCTGGATTCGTAGCGAAGATAGGGAGCAGGCGCAGGTTAATGGCTATACAGTCGTAGATAGCACTACTGTGATTGCTACCCATATCAGTGAGACAATCAAACGGTATGCCCAGGATCTGGTGGGGCGTCAGGAGATGCAGCAATTACTTGATAATGTTGCAGCAACGGCACCGAAGGTGGTTGATGAGCTGATTCCCGGGCAGCTTGGTCTGGGAGTCGTGTTGCGGGTGGTGAAGAACCTGCTTAAAGAGGGGATCTCCATCCGGGATTTGCGCACCATTTTGGAGAGTTTGGCTGATTATGCCGGCCTTACGAAAGACCCCGACGTATTAACCGAATTTGTGCGTCAATCGCTGGGACGGTTCATTGTTGATCAGTTCAAGGTAGATGAGGATACACTCTATCTGGTAACGATTGATCGTGAGGTGGAAGATGCTATTGCCGAGGCAATTCAGCCATCGGATCAGGGCAGTTATCTTGCCATCGAACCGGGGGCTGCGCAGCAGATTATTTCATCGGTACGTGGGATGGTTGACCGTTTCGGTATGTACGGCGCACAACCGGTCATACTGGCCTCACCCTCCATTCGGCGCCATGTCAAAAAAATGATTGAGCGTTTTGTGCCCCATGTCGCAGTGCTGTCCCATAACGAAATTCCTCAAAATGTCAAAATACAGTCATTAGGAGTGGTGACCTTCCATGCTGGTTAAAACCTTTCAAGCGCCAACCATGGCAGAGGCCTTGCGGCTGGTAAAGGCCGAGCTGGGTCCTGATGCCATGATCCTGTCCACCAAGAAGGAAAAGCAGGGGGGGATTCTGGGCTTCTTCAGCAAGCAGGTGGTTAAGGTCACTGCGGCTATTGATCCCCACCGGCCTGCGCCCCCGCCACCACCACCGTTGCGTGAGCGGCCGGAGCGTGAGCGGACAACCAAAGAAGAATTTGAGAATTCCATGCTGGCCCCTCTGGCCCGTGAGCTGCGTGACCTGCGTGAAAAAGTTGAGATCATGACCAAACGGGACGAGGAACTGCGTCAGCGCCAGAGTGAACAGGTGGCAGCCCCCGTTGATCAACAGGGTAAAGCAACGGATGGGGGAATCAATCTTAACAACATTCCCCGTCAGGATCTGGAAGAAATCAAGAAACTGTTGTTGAACACCCTGGTTAGAAGTCAGGAGGGTGGTGTTAAGTCGGTACAGTGGCCAGATGCACCGATGCAAGCTGGTGCCGGAATCGAGATGCCTGCAGAGAAACCACCATTGGTGCGGGAATTGGAACGCCAGGGAGTTGAACCGGATCTTCAGGGTAAAATTATTGAGACGGTCAATACCTTGCCGTTGGGGCAGGGAGAAGAGACGCTCAAAGGACGTTTGGGTGAGGCGTTTGGGCGGTTGATCCGTTTTGCCGGCAATCTGCGGATGAAGAAGAATGCCCCCCGGATCATTGCGCTGGTTGGGCCTACCGGAGTTGGTAAAACGACCACCACGGCCAAACTTGCAGCCATGTATGCCTTGAACCGAGGCAACAAAGTAGCCTTGATTACCATGGATATTTTTCGGGTCGGCGCGGTTGAGCAGCTTAAGACCTACACCAAGATTATGGGGATCCCTCTGGAGGTTGCCTCGACACCGAAAGAGCTGGAACGGGCGGTGGAACGACACTCGGATTGTGATCTGATCCTCATTGATACTGCCGGGCGTAGCCACAAAGATTCGGACAAGCTGGAAGAGATGAAGGGCTTCCTGGAAACAACAATTCAATCAGATATTTACCTTTGCCTTTCTGCCACTACGAAAGATCGTGAGCTGGAAGTAATCCTAAACCGTTTTAGTATTTTCCCGATCAGTAAAGTGGTGTTCACAAAACTGGATGAGTGCGAAAGTGTCGGGTGCATTGTCAATCTGCTTTTAAAGGCTAACCTGCAAATTGCCTATTTTACAACTGGACAACGGGTGCCTGAGGATATTGAGGTTGCAACATCGGAAAAACTGGCGGAGCTGATCCTGAAGGAGGGTGCGCAATGAGTGCTGCAGTGCGCGGAATCGGTGATCAAGCCGATACCCTTCGCCAGATGGCCAGATCTGCCAAGCAGAACAGTCAGGTCGCTGCGGGCAATGCTGTCCCCTTGACGGATCAGCAAGGGATTCGGGTTATCTCCGTTACCAGCGGCAAAGGCGGTGTTGGTAAAAGTAACGTGGTGGCCAATCTGGCTATGGCTCTGGCGGCTCAGGGCAAGAAGGTTCTGATCATTGATGGTGATCTCGGGGTGGGTAACCTTGATGTTCTGCTGGGACTTTCACCGCAGTACAATCTTAACCATGTTCTGTCCGGTGAAAAGAGTCTGTCTGAGATTATTGTAGAGGTAACCCCCAGTATCAAGCTGATTCCAGCCGGGTCGGGGGTGCAGGAGTATACCAGCCTGGGGCAGCATGAGAAGCTGAAGCTGCTGGATGAGCTGGATATGCTGGAAGAAGAGTTTGACATCATGATTATTGATACCGAGGCCGGTATCTCTGAGAATGTTACCTATTTTACGGTGGCTGCCCAGGAAATTCTGGTGGTGGTGACACCTGAACCGACCTCAATAACGGATGTTTATGCCCTGATTAAGTTGCTGGCCACCCGCTATTCCGAGCACCACTTCAAGGTGCTGATTAATATGGCCCGCGACAGTGAGGATGCCTTGGAGGTGTTTCGTAAGCTGGCCAATGTGGCCGGGCGTTTCCTGGATATCTCCCTTGATTATCTGGGCTGTGTTGTACGGGATGAGCGATTGATCGACTCGGTAAAGAAACAGAAAGCTGTATTTGAATTGTACCCGGATTCTGATGCCTCAAACTGTTTTAGTACCCTGGCTAGACGGGTCATTGAAAACTCACGTCAGACCCGCTTAAAAGGAAATATCCAGTTCTTCTTCCGACGTTATCTGGAAGGGTCAGGGGGAAGCGGGGTATGAGTAGACTCAGAGCCTATGAAGAACAGGCCGGGGAGCGTAGCTGCCAGTTGCGCGAGACGATGATTACTTCGCATCTGCCGTTGGTACGCTATCTTGTTAATCGTTTTGCCGCTCAGTTACCGGCTCATCTCGATCCACAGGACCTTGCCAGTGCTGCAGTGATTGGTCTGATTCATGCCGCAGACCGGTTTGACCCAAGCCGCGGGGTGCAGTTCAAGACCTTTGCTGAACAACATATCAGAGGTGCTATTCTGGATGAGTTACGTGCCGGTGATCCTCTCAGCCGGACCATGCGGGACAAATGCAAGATGGTGGAGCGGGAGATGCACCGCCAGGAACATCAGCTGGGGCGTAATCCGACCGGCACGGAGATGGCAGAGGCCCTGCAGGTTAGCTTGGACGAGTACTACGTTCTGCTGGAAGATATACATGAGTACAGTTTCATCAGTATTGATGACAGTTGGGACGATGATGAAGGGCACGCTTTAAGCCTGGCAGATATTCTTGGAGATGATGAGCTTAAAGGCCCACAGAACCAGGCAATGTCCGGTCAGCTTGCCCAAGCGATCGGCGCGGCGATTGAGGTGTTGCCGGAGAAGGAGCGGTTGGCAGTCACCTTGTACTACTATGAGGAAATGAACCTGAAGGAGATCGGCGCAGTATTGGGGCTGACTGAATCACGGATTTGCCAGATTCTCAGTCAGGCTATGGTCCGCCTGAAAGGCAAGCTTAAGCCGTTTAGTCCCTAGTGGGGCGGCTCAGGAGGTAACGAATGAACAGTGGCATGTATTCGGCATTATCCGGCAATCTGGCAGCCATGAAACGATTGGATGTGATTGCCTCAAACCTAGCAAATGCCTCAACAAACGGATTTAAGCAGGATCGGCTGGCCTTTGAATCGATCCTTGCCGGCAATCAGAATCCACCGGCAGTGCCGCAAGCGCAAACTGCGGATCCAGTCCTGCTTCAGGAACGGATGGTAACCGACTACTCTGCAGGTACGCTGATCCAGACCGGCAACCCTCTTGATGTGGCACTGCAGGGGGACGGTTTTTTTGCGGTCAGAACCCCTGACGGTATTGCCTATACCCGGCAGGGGAACTTCAGACTTGCCAGTAATGGCACTCTGATAACCGCTGATGGGTACCCGGTGCTTTCAAAGGCTGGCGAGCGACCTGAAGAAGGCCAGCCGATTGTCATTGATATTGCCGGCCAGGCGGGAGGAGGCAAACCGGTGGTTGACAGCCAGGGCGGGGTCACACTTAACGGAGAGCCGGTGGCTACCCTGGCCATATTTGACTTCCCCAAACCCTACAAGCTGAACAAGGCTGCAGGAGCTCTTTTTGTTGCCGGTGAAGGGGCTGCACCACAAGTTGCCGGTCCTTTGACTTCAGTTGCACAGGGTTCACTTGAACAGTCAAATGTCAATTCTGTCGCAGAAATGGTGCAGATGGTGGAAGCCAGCCGTTACTTTGAAACCTGTCAGCGTGTAGTGCGCAACTTTGACGATATGGCTGCCAAGGCTGTAAACGACCTGGCACGAGTTTAATACAAGCAAGGAGTACTAAGCCATGATGAGATCGCTATGGACCGCAGCGTCCGGTATGAATACCCAAACCAGCAACATTAACGTTATTGCCAACAACCTGGCCAACGTGAACACCACCGGTTTTAAAAAGAGTAGAGCTGATTTTCAGGATCTGATGTACCAGACGGTCCAGAATCCCGGTTCCCCTTCAACCAACGCAGCACAGATTCCGGTCGGAATTCAGTTCGGTATGGGGGCAAAACTGGCTGCTGTATCTAAGCAGTTTACCCCGGGTGACTTTTCAAATACCGGCGGGCAGCTTGACATGGCCATCGAAGGCGATGGTTTCTTTCAGATCCAGATGCCGGACGGTAGTACTGCGTATAGCCGGGCCGGTGCTTTCAAGCTGGATAGCAATGGTCGGATGGTGACCCCTGAGGGCTATCCAATGCTACCGGAGATTGTCATTCCGAATAACTCAACAAAGATCACCATTGGCACCGATGGCACGGTATCAGCGGTTCAGGCCGGACAATCGGCCGCATCAACCGTGGGTAACATACAGCTTGCCAATTTTACCAACCCTGCCGGTCTTTCATCCATGGGACGGAATTTCTATCAGCAGACTGATGCCTCAGGTAATGCAACTACCGGCACACCGGGACAGACCGGTCTGGGTACTATAACCCAGGGTTTTTTAGAGATGAGTAACGTTGATGTGGCTACGGAAATGGTTAACATGATCATCGGTCAGCGTGCCTATGAGGCCAATTCAAAGGCGATTACCACCTCCGATGAAATGCTGCAGCTGGCTAATAACCTGAAACGATAACTGATGCGTCTCGTGCAGATGATACTGACCAGGCTGCTGGCGATTAGCTGTTTGTACTGTCTGATGGGTGTTGTGCCTGCTCATGCAGCTGCGACAGCTACGGTGCCGCTTCCGGAGCAGGAGGTCAGGGGCGCTGTTGAGCGGTTTCTGGCTGAAAAACTGGAAGGACGTGGTTGGGAAACGACCATCAGGCAGCTTACCATCCCCCAGGGGATACAGATTTCCAAGGGCCCACGTGATCTTGAGCTGATTGCCCCGGCTGGATGGGATGGCTGGGGAACTGCAACAATTGTATTGGTGGTGCGGGTGAATGGTGCTGTTGAAAAAAATCTGTCATTGCGATTACAGGTTGATGCCCGCACCGAGATGCTGACCGCAACCCGCCAGTTGCTTGCCGGAACAGTGCTGGCTGATGGCGATCTGCAACTGCAGAAACTTGATCTGGCTCAGTCTGGAGGCCATCCGGTTAAGAATATGCCAGATGCGGTTGGTAAAAAACTACGGATGACGGTTCGAGCAGGTGCACCGATCCGGAGTAATCAACTGGTAAACGTACCTGTTGTTGTTAGTGGGCAACTGGTTACGATTGTTGCAGAAAATGCGGGGATAAAAATTACGGTCTCTGGTCGAGCCAGGAGTGCTGGTGGTATCGGAGAACTGATCCGGGTCCAGAATCTTGCCTCCAACAAGGAAATCTCTGCCCGTATACTGGACGCCTCAACCGTTGAAGTCGGTTTTTAAGCTGAGGAGAAGATAATGAGACGGTTCCTTGTAGCGTTTTTAGCCCTGATGCTGTCCGGGTGTGTGGTGCAGCAGACAGAGGTGGTAAGCCCAAGCTTTGATCAACAGATAAAGCCGCCAACACAGAACTATAGTAACGGATCAATCTGGCAGGCCTCAACCATTGCCCTTACCGAGGACGGCAAGGCGCGCAGGATTGGTGATATCGTTACCATTATCGTGACAGAAACTGCCAGCGCCAGTAAACAGGCAGCCACGGCAACCGGACGCTCTTCGAAAATCAGTGCTGGAATTCCCAATATGCTGGGTCTTGAGGAGTCTAAGATCATCACCAGCAACTTTGCAGACTTGTCAAAGTTGCTGAACGCCAGCGCCAGTTCGAGTTTCGATGGTAGTGGTTCCACATCACGCAAAGAGACTTTGACGGCAACCATTTCTGCCAAGGTCATTGATGTGCTGCCTAATGGTAACCTCAAAATTGAAGGACGCCGGAATGTAAAGGTAAACTATGAGGACCAGATTGTGACCGTTAAAGGGACCATCCGTCAGCGGGATATTACGGCGGAAAATACCATTAACTCTATCTACGTTGCTGATGCCCAGATCAGCTACTCCGGTGAAGGTATTATATCAGACCGGCAAAAGCCGGGTTGGATGATGAATGTGCTGGATAAGCTCTGGCCATTTTGAGGTGAAACAATGAAGCGAACAGCTCTTATGATTATGTTTGCAGTGCTGCTTGTGCCAACACTGGTGCATGCTACTCGGATCAAGGATATTGCAGCGTTTGACGGGGTCCGGGATAACCAGTTGGTGGGGTATGGTCTGATTGTGGGGCTAAACGGTTCAGGTGACAGTGATCAGACAAAATTCCCCGTGCAATCATTAGTTAATATGCTGGAGCGAATGGGGGTTACGGTCAACCGTGCCGATATCAAGGTTAAAAACGTGGCTGCCGTAATGGTAACGGCAACACTCCCTCCCTTTGCCAAGCAGGGCACCAAACTTGATGTACTGGTTTCATCCCTGGGGGATGCCAAGACCATAGCAGGCGGAACATTGATTATGACTCCGTTAAAAGGTGCGGATAATCAGGTCTATGCGGTAGCCCAGGGATCGATTCTGACGAATTCATTTGCCTTTGGTGGTCAGGGAGCTTCTGCAACCAAAAATCATCCCACAGCAGGCAGAATTCCTGCCGGAGCACTGGTCGAGCGGGAACTCCCCAATGTGCTTGCCGGAAAATCAAACTTGCGGCTGAATCTGGCACAATCTGATTTTACCACTGCTGCACGTATTGCCGCTGCCATTAACAAGACCTTTAAAGGTGCAGCTGGCAGTAGTGACGGTGGTTCAGTTATGGTGCAGGTACCGGATGAGTATGCCGCCCGTCCGGTAGAGTTTATTGCCCAGCTGGAAAACCTGGAAGTTACGCAGGATCAACCAGCTCGGGTTGTGGTAAATGAGCGGACCGGTACGGTTGTCATGGGAGATACGGTCAAGATTTCATCGGTGGCCGTATCTCACGGCAACCTGACCCTGACTATTAAAGAAACACCCAAGGTGTCCCAGCCAAAGCCGCTGTCAAAAGGGGAAACCAAAGAGGTCCCCCGTACTGAACTAAAGGTGCAGGAAGAACAAAAACGGCTGTCAGTGCTGCCTGAAAGTAACACCATTGGTGATGTGGTGCGGGGACTGAATCTTTTGGGGGTTACACCACGGGATCTGATCTCAATCCTGCAGTCCATTAAAGCCGCTGGGGCACTCCAGGCAGAGCTGGTTATTATCTAACTGTTTTAGTAAGCGGATGAGACTACCGATAGGATAACCATAATGGACAGCTCATTAACCATAGCACCGGACCTGCTGATGCAGGACCGTAAGGCAGAACAGCTTGGGGCACGTGCAAACACTCGTGGTGAACAGCTGACAGATGCCAAGCGTAAACAGCTGAAAAAGATATCGCAGGATTTTGAGGCAATGTTTACCGGTATGATGTTGAAGTCAATGCGTGAGACCGTAGCTGAAGACAAACTT
>JAJTBI010000113.1 GCA_021286935.1 Geobacteraceae bacterium | reverse complement strand
TTTTTCGGCCTTTAATGTATTTTGGTATAACTTAGTAGTTGACCGGTTCACGCGCGCACGCGCGTGAACCGGGCAACTTTCCAAATGGGACATTTATCCGCAAGCCATGACTTTTCAGGCAACCCCCCTCGCTCCCCCCTTGTCAGGCGGGAGGTCGTTGCGACTCTTCTGATGGGCTCCCTCCCTGACAAGGGAGGGCTGGGGAGGGTTGAAAGGCTCCATTGCCAGCATCAGGTGTCTTGCTGCGACTTGACCCGGTAGTCGGCCGAGATAATGACATCAAGGTTATATAAACGGATCTTTCTTACTGCCTTTCGTTGGCCCGCACTCTGAACTACCGATGATAACTCGGTGGTTGACGAGGCTTGCACATATTCGGAAATTCCGAATAACCTTGCGCTACAATTATTTCAAAATCACCCCGGCCTCGCCCTGGGCAACAACCTGCACAGACAAACGATCATTCAGTACTGCCGCCTCGCCAAGGGATAGTGCCTTTACCGAGCCGCTCAGTCTGACCCGCTCGGCCAGCTGCATTGATGAGAGGGTTGTGGATGCCTTGATGCGGGCCTTTTCCAACTGTTCAATCACGGCGCTGTCCAGCTTCTCTTTAATGGTGCTGCGGATTTTGCTGCTAAACAGCCAGCCACCGGTGCTGATCAGCCATCCGGCGTTTTTGGTGTCAAAATCAACCTCTTCAAAGGTCAGGCTGTTGGTCTGTGGGTTGTAGACCGGCTTGGCCAGCACGGTCAGCTCGCCGTCAAAATCACCGGTACCGGTCAGGTTCACCACCAGACGCCCTTCTTCACCTTTCATACTGAACTTCTTAATGGTGATTTTCTTGTCCTCGCCAAAGGTCTTGTCCAGAAGCACCGGGTTCAGGGCTGTCACCAGATCCTCAAAGAAGATATCGGCGGCAAGCTGGATATGAAAGTTTTTGTCGAAGTTTGACATCAGCTGGACCGGAGGTAACGGCCGTACCGCAGCCGCGGCCGGTTTGGGGCCAATGGTGATTTCCGCGCCGGTGATAACTCCAATCGACAGGCTGATCTGATTGTTTGTGGCCAGCAGTGGACTCATGACAATCTTTTCCGGTGTCAGCTTCAGCCAGGTGCTGAACTCTTTATTAACCTGAGTAGGATTAAAGGCCTGTTGCCAGAGAGGGGCAACCTTGGCACGCAACTGGACCGCATCGTTCAGCTTGTTGTCGATGATCGGTGCCAGCAGCCGCTGCACCGGCTGGGTGATCCCTTCCACCATACTTTTAGGCTTCAGGGAGAGCGGCCCCAGCTTGAGGGTGTCGGCCAGATTATCCGACAGGCCGGTATAGTACAGTTCTGTCTTCAGGCGCCAGTCCGGGGTGACGTTTACCCTGGCCTTAAACCGCAGCCCGGCCCGCAGCGGATAGCTTTCATAGAAGCCATAGCTGAAGGTTAGCTGAATTGGCAGGGTCAGGTAGATAAAGTTGTCGCTGGCTGTTACGGTTACCGGACCGGTACGCTGCACGGTTACCGAGGTGCCCAGCCCGCCTTGCCCCTTGTATAGCTCTTTGGGCAATGACTGGTTCACGATGGCTGAAAGATCAGTTGTTGTGGCCTCAACACTCAGGTTAATGGAAGAGGGGGGCACAGCTGCAGAGGCTGATGCAACACCCAGGAACAGCAGGATACAGACTATGTATAAACGGTACACGATGAAAAACCTCCGGTAATAAGCTTATGCCTTATCTTCTTCCCGCGTGAACAACAGGAA
Source organism: Geobacteraceae bacterium (assembly GCA_021286935.1). Taxonomy (GTDB): domain Bacteria; phylum Desulfobacterota; class Desulfuromonadia; order Geobacterales; family Pseudopelobacteraceae; genus Trichlorobacter. The sequence continues at coordinate 7,545 of JAJTBI010000113.1, read as the reverse complement.
GGCCATGGACGGGCGCTTGCTGCTCTCCCGCATGGCAAACTGCATGCCATCAAAGCTCCATCCTTCCGCGACCTTCTCGTTCAAGGCCTCTTCAATGGCCTCTTCGGTTACATTGGACAGTTCAACAACCTTGTACTGCAGCATGGTGCACCTCCGTTCGAGGCATACTACCTGATTTTACAAGCCGGTTACAATCAGGAAAGCCTGGTTGACAACTGGAAAATCAGTTGTATCTAAACTGTGTAGTACCGCCTTTCAAAACATGCAGAGGGGGATGTATGCCCGAACACGCCTGCGAACATATTCCATTGGCCGATGACCCTCGCCTGAAGCTGGTAGACCGGGCTCTGAAGCGGCTACAGTACCAGCCTGATGCCCTGATTGAGGTGCTACATACGGCCCAGGAGGCGTTTGGTTACCTGAGCCGCGACCTGCTGGCTCATGTGGCGGCCCAGTTGAAACTGCCGGAAAGCCAGGTCTTTGGCGTGGCTACCTTCTATCACTTCTTCACCCTGCGTCCCAAGGGGGAGCATTCCTGCATTGTCTGCACCGGCACCGCCTGCTACGTGAAGGGGGCAGGCGAGATCCTGGATAAACTGGAGCAGGCGGTCGGTATCAAGGCCGGACAGACTACGGCAGATGGCAAGCTCTCATTGGGTACGGCCCGCTGTCTGGGCAACTGCTCACTGGCGCCGATGCTGACCGTAGACGATGCGGTCTATGGGCCGGAGACACCGGACAGCGCGGTTGCAAAGCTGCAGGGAATCCTGGAGGTGCCAGATGAACAGAGGTGAACTGGCAGAATTGGCGGAAGCAACCCTGCAGAAACAGCAGGCCTGCCGTCTGCGGCTGCTGGTCTGCTGCGGCACCCCCTGCGTGGCAGCCGGAGCAGAGGCAGTGGTGGCGGCGCTGCGGGAGCAACTAACCGGATTGGGCAACCTGGCTGATCTGGAGCTGGTCAGTACCGGCTGTCAGGGCCCCTGCAGCCGTGGACCGCTGTTGACGGTCCTGCAACCAGGCCAACCGGAGCAGGTCTGGGAGAAGGTGACCCCGGAGCTGGCCTGCACCGTCCTGAACACAGCCTTGCAACAGCAGCACCTGCCGGAACAGAACCTGCTGCCGCAGGACTGGCCGTTTTTCAACCGTCAGACCCGGCTGGTGCTGGCCAATAGTGGCAGGATCGATCCAGAATCCCTTGAGCAGTACATCGCCAGGGGCGGCTATGAGAGCCTGGCCCAGGCACTGCATGAGATGACCCCAGATGATGTCTGTGACGGTGTGGTGCAGAGTGGTCTGCGTGGCCGTGGCGGCGGTGGCTACCCAACCGGGCTCAAGTGGCAACTGGTGCGTAAAAGCAGTGGCAGCCGCAAATTTGTGGTGGCCAACGGTGACGAGGGAGACCCCGGCGCCTACATGGATCGCTCCCTGATGGAGTCTGATCCCCACCGGATTCTGGAGGGTATAGCGATTGCCGGCTATGCCATCGGCGCAGACCAGGGCTACATCTATGTACGGGGCGAATATCCGGTGGCAGCCCAGCGACTGCGCAAGGCGATCAAGGATGCCGAGCGAGCCGGCCTGCTGGGCAGCCGGGTACTGGATTCCAGTTTCAGCTTCAGGATCGACATCAGGATCGGCGCTGGTGCCTTTGTCTGCGGCGAGGAGACCGCGCTGTTGGGCTCTATCATGGGCAGACGGGGACAGCCCCGCATCCGCCCACCCTATCCGGCAGAGGCCGGCCTGTGGGGCTGCCCGACCCTGATCAACAATGTGGAGACCTTCGGCAACATCCCCTCCATCTTCAGCATCGGCCCTCAGGCCTTTAGCGCCTATGGCAACGGCAAGAGCCGTGGCACCAAGGTCTTTGCCCTCTGCGGTGAGGTGGTCAACAACGGCCTGATTGAGGTGCCAATGGGGATTCCGCTGCGGGAGATTGTGTATGAGATCGGCGGCGGGCTGGCAAACGGTGCAACCTTCAAGGCCGCTCAGACCGGTGGCCCCAGCGGTGGCTGCATCCCGGCGGAAAAGCTGGATACGCCGGTGGATTACGAGAACCTGCAGGCGCTGGGCTCGATCATGGGTTCCGGCGGCCTGATCGTGATGGGAGAGCAGAGTTGTATGGTGGATGTGGCCCGCTTCTTTATGGAGTTCTGTCTGGATGAGAGCTGCGGCAAGTGTGTGCCCTGCCGAACCGGCACGGTAGAGATCTATCGCCTGCTCTCACGAATCTGTAACGGTAGTGCCTCGCAGCGCGATCTGCAGACCCTGGAACAACTTTGCGTGATGATGAAAGACACCTCTCTGTGCGGTCTGGGGGCTGCAGCACCCAACCCGGTGCTCTCCACCCTGCGCTGGTTCAGACAGGAGTATGAAGCCCATGTCAAAGATCGCCGCTGCCCGGCTGGTGTCTGCAGCATGAACGAACTGCCGCTGCACCTGCTGGGTGAGCAGCTCCTGCAGCGGATCAGCGCACTGCGCTGCGACGGGGAGGAATACTGATGCCGGCCATTACCCTGACCATCAACAATGAGCTGTTCTCTGCCCGCAAGGAGCAGACCATCCTGGAAATAGCCCGCGAGCATGGGATCGATATCCCCACCCTCTGTCATTTTGAAGGGTTGGAGGCGATGGGGGGCTGCCGACTCTGCCTGGTTGAGCTGCAAGGTTCTCCAAGACCAGTACCGGCCTGCATCACCAAGGCCGCAGAGGGGATGGTCATCACCACCAGCAGCGACAAGCTGATCGAGTACCGCAAGATGCTGGTAGAGCTGCTGCTGGCAGAAAGGACCCATACCTGCTCAATCTGCGTACAGAACAACAACTGCGAACTGCAGACGTTGGCCGCCAAGCTGGGGATTGACCATGTCCGTTTTGATTACCTGCACCAGCAGTTACCGATGGATGCCAGCCGCGAGCGATTTGCGCTGGATCACAACCGCTGTGTGCTCTGCCTGCGCTGTGTGCGGGTCTGCGATGCGGTGGAAGGAGCCCACACCTGGGATGTCAGGGGGCGCGGTTCCACCAGCCGGATTGTGGCAGACCTTGATCGCCCCTGGGGCAACAGCACCAGTTGCACCGACTGCGGCAAATGCGTCCAGCTCTGTCCCACCGGCGCCCTGTACAAGAAGGGGGCCACAGTGGGTGAGATGAAGAAGGAACGCAGCTTCCTGAACCGGATTCTGGAGCGCAGGCGTCTGGCAGCGCAGGGGAGGTCATTATGAGCAAACTGCGTCTGGCAACGGCCTGGCTTGGGGGCTGTTCCGGCTGTCATATGAGCCTGCTGGATCTGGGAGAGCTGCTAGTGGGGCTTGCCGACCGGATTGACCTGGTCTATGGCCCGCTAGTGGATGCCAAACAGTTCCCTGAGCAGGTCGATCTGGCTCTGATCGAAGGGGCGGTGGCCAATCTGGAGAACCTGGAGCTGCTCCAGCAGATCCGTAGAAACTCCAGGCTGCTGGTCAGTTTTGGCGACTGCGCCATTACCGGCAATGTCACCAGCCTGCGGAACATCTTCAAGGTGGATGATCTGCTGACCGGTGTCTATCAGGCTGGTCCCGGTAGCCTCCCCCGCAGTGGTGAAGATGGCCACGTTCTGCCGGAACTGTTGCCGCGGGTGCTGCCGCTGCATCAGGTGGTGGAGGTGGATGCCTTTATACCCGGCTGCCCGCCTGACCCGGATCGAATCCTGGCAGCCATCACCGCAGCCCTGAACGGTGAACCGATACAACTTTCAGAAGAGATGAGGACCTTTGGGTAAACGCCTATGTCAAAGACCATTACCATAGCACCGGTCACCCGGATTGAAGGGCACGCCAAGATCACCATCCAGCTCAATGACGCCGGAGAGGTGGCGGATGCCCGCTTCCATGTCACAGAATTCCGTGGGTTTGAGAAATTCTGCGTCGGGCGCAGCTACCGTGAGATGCCCTCAATCACCGAGCGGATCTGCGGCATCTGCCCGGTCAGCCATGCCCTGGCCTCGGCCAAGGCTGGTGACATGCTGAAAGGGGTCAAGATACCCCCCACGGCAGAAAAACTGCGGCGCCTGATGCACTATGCCCAACTGGTGCAGAGCCACGCCTTGAGCTTCTTTCTGCTCTCCGGCCCGGATCTGCTCCTGGGGATGGAGAGCGACCCGGCCAAACGCAACCTGATCGGCCTGATCGAGGCGATGCCGGAGCTGACCAAGGAGGGGATCCGGCTGCGCCAGTTTGGTCAGGAGACCATCAGGCTGCTGGGGGATCGCGCTGTTCACCCGGCCTGGGCGGTCTCCGGCGGGGTCAGGGAGCCGCTGGGCAGAGAAAAACGGGACTGGATTGCCGCCCGGATGCCGGAGGCGCTGGCCACTGCACAAAAGGCGCTGGCACTTGGTCATGAAGCGCTGCAACGGCTAAACGATGAGGCCGCCTGTTACGGCACCTTCCCCAGCCTGTTCCTGGGGCTGGTTTCAGCGGATGGCGGGCTGGAACAGTATGATGGTAGCTTGCGTTTTGTGGATCAGAACGGAGTCAACCTGGCCGGCGATATCGACCCATCCCGCTATGGCGAGTTCATCAGCGAGGAGAGCAAGAGCTGGAGCTACCTCAAGTTCCCCACTTACAAACCAGCTGGAGATGACAGCAGCGCCAACATGTACCGGGTGGGGCCGCTGGCACGGCTCAACGTGGCCAGCTTTGCCGGTACGCCGTTGGCAGAGCAGGAGCTGAACCGTTTCCGGCAATTCCGTGAGGGTGGCGGCCCGGTGCTGGGCAGCTTCTACTACCATCAGGCCAGACTGATCGAAATCCTCTACTGTCTGGAGCGGATGGGTGAACTGCTGGATGATTCCCAGTTGCTGGATGACCATATCCGCAGCCACGCCCGTACCAACAACAAGGTGGGGATCGGCGTGGTGGAGGCGCCACGCGGCACCCTGTTCCATGAGTACCATGTAGATGAGCAGGGGCTGCTCTCCTACGTCAACCTGGTCATCGCCACAGGGCAGAATAATCTGGCGATGAATCGCACGGTGCTACAGATTGCGCAAAAGTATCTCTCTGGCGCCAGACTGGATGAAGGGCTGCTCAACCGGGTAGAGCATGGCATCCGCTGCTATGACCCCTGTCTTTCCTGCTCCACCCATGCCGTAGGGCAGATGCCAATGCAGGTGGAACTGTTGTCGCCTGATGGAGCTATATTGCAGCGCTTAGCCAGGTAGTCCCCTTGACAGCTGAAAAACAGTGCTTATCTTTTGGACAGAAGGCAGTCATAGTTTTTAAAAAGAAGGAGGATGAAAACAATGGCAATCGTCAAGTACAACCCTTTACGCGAACTGCGCAGCATGCAGGACCAGATGGACCGTCTGCTGAATCTGTCCTGGGGCAACAACGACTACTCCGGTGAGGATATCAAAGAGGGGATTTGGCAACCGGCAGTGGATATCTACGAAACCCAAGATTCCATCGTGATCAAGGCTGAGTTGCCCGACGTAGATCAGAAGGATATTGATGTCAGGATTGAGGATAGCCTGCTGACCATCAAGGGTGAGCGCAAGCATGAGAGTGAGGTAAAGAAAGAAAACTATCACCGGATCGAGCGTTACTTCGGCAGCTTCCAGCGCAGCTTCAAACTGCCTGGCACGGTTGATCAGGAAAAGGTGGCAGCCGCCTGTGATAAAGGGGTGCTGACCGTTACCCTACCCAAGAAGGAAGAGGTAAAGCCGAAGCAGATCAATGTTGAAGTAAAATAAACTTCAGGATACAGACGTTGATAGCAGACAAAAGGGCCGGGGAAATCCCCGGCCCTTTCTGTGTTTAAAAGGGTGTTGATCAAAAATCAGGCAGGTTTCTTGCTTTCATCAGACTTAGCAGCCTCTTTGGGTGATTCAGTTGCAGCGTGCTCAGTTTCTGCTGCCTGTTTATTTTTGATAAGTTGCTCTACTTCTTCTTTGCGGGCCTCTTCCTGAATATTGCGCTGGAAGTCTTCAGAGGCCTTTTTGAACTCTGCCAGCCCTTTGCCCAGGGATTTGGCCAGATCAGGCAATTTATTGGGGCCGATCACGATCAGCGCGATCACCATGATGACAATCAGTTCCGGCATACCTATTCCAAACATGATGGTATTCTCCTCAGTAGTTTGCGGGTAGCATGTTATCCATTAAAACGTTATTCATTGCTGCAAGGCAACAAAAAAATGCGTTGCTTGTTCTTGGTCAGCAATGTGGTATTGTGCATAAAAAATAGCCATAAGTGATTAAAAAATAGTCAGGAGTTGTTGGTGTCATTACTACGTTCCTTCAAAATTGGCAGTCTGACGCTGCCACATAATCTATTGTTAGCGCCACTTGCAGGCATTACTAACCATGTTTTCAGGCTGATCTGCAGACGACAGGGAGCAAGTCTGGCCTTTACTGAAATGGTCAGTGTTAACGGCATGGTTCGTGAAGGTGAAAAAACGTTATCCCTGCTGGCAAGTTCTCCTGAAGATCGTCCTCTGGGGGCGCAGCTGTTTGGAAATGATCCCGGGCTTTTGGCTCAAGCCGCCAGTATGGTTAAGGATAACGCCGATCTTATTGATATCAATATGGGCTGTCCGGTGCGCAAGGTGGTTGGTACCGGCGCCGGGTCTGCCTTGCTGCAGGATACGGCACGGATAGCAGACATTATCAGGACAGTACGCAAGGCGACAAAACTGCCGTTAACGATCAAGATCCGTAGTGGCTGGCAGTGTGGTGATAATACCTGGCAGGAAGTAGGGCGGATTGCCGAGGCAGAAGGGTGTGACGCCATTACCCTGCATCCCCGCAGCCGGGCGCAGATGTTTGAAGGACAGGCCAATTGGCAGCATATTGCACAGTTGAAGCAGCTGGTGAAGATACCGGTAATCGGCAGTGGTGATCTGTTTACCCCGCAGGATTGCCAGCGAATGTTGGCCGAGACCGGGTGTGATGGACTGATGGTGGCACGGGGGGCGCTGGGGAATCCCTGGATTTTCCCTCAGACCCGTGAACTGCTGGAGGGGAAACCGGTAACCCCGGTGAGTTGTGCTGACCGGATGGCAATGGCTGAACAGCACCTTGGCCTGTTCATTGACTATGCGGGGGCAGCAGTTGCAGTACGAGAGATGAAGAAGCATCTGGGCTGGTATATCCATGGTGTGCCGGGTGCAGCAGCGCTGCGCAGGACCGTCAATACAGCCCGGAATACCGATGAACTGTTGGCAATAATCAGACAGATCAAGGAAACAGGAGTCTAACCAATACGGTGTATACGAACCTGAGTGGATACGCCCTTACGGTGCTGGATAGTGTGGGGGACGGCGTAATCGTCATCGACGGCGAAGGGTTGGTGACGCTGATGAACCCGGCTGCCGAGGAAATGACCGGCCGTTCCCGGCGTCAGGTCGTTCGATCACGTTTTGCTGAGTCATTTAAGACTGAGCCGATCCTGGTGGATATGGTTGAGCGGACCTCTGCCAGCGGTATCTCCCTTTCCGATCAGGACAATGTGGTCTTAAGCCCTTCCGGGCGGGTGATTCCGGCCAATGCCACCACCTTTCCGTTGATGA
>JAJTBI010000112.1 GCA_021286935.1 Geobacteraceae bacterium | reverse complement strand
TTCAAGCGGTTCCACCCTCCCATCCCGATACAACAGCCGGGCAATATTGGTGGCCACATTGAACCCTGCCCCTTCCTGACTGACATCATTCGCCACGATCATGTCAAGATTTTTGGCAGCCAGCTTGGCAGCTGCATTATTCTGCAGATCAGCAGTTTCTGCGGCAAACCCGACCAGCAACGGACGTTGCTCCAGTTGCCCAAGTTGGGACAGAATATCGGGATTCTTTGCCAACTCCAGTGTTAAATTATCATCTTTTTTCTTTAGCTTATCGCCATTACGCAGCAAGGGGCGGTAATCCGCTACAGCTGCAGCCTTGATCACCACACTGCATCCTTCCGCACGGGTCATCACCGCCTCATACATCTGGCGAGCTGACACCACCCGTACCAGCTCAAGCCCTGGCGGTGGTTCCAGACAGGTAGGGCCGCTGACCAGGATCACCTTTGCACCGCGGTGTCGAGCCGCCTGTGCCAGTGCATAGCCCATCTTGCCAGAAGAATGATTACTGATATAGCGTACCGGGTCCAACTCTTCCTGAGTCGGACCGGCCGTTACCAGAATGGTTTCACCGACAAGATCATCACCAGCAAGCAAGGCACAGGCCTGGTCAAAGATCCGTCCCGGCTGGGCCAGCCGCCCGCTCCCCTCCCAGCCACAGGCCAGGCTGCCGCTTTCAGCATCAACAAAATGATAGCCATGCCGCCGCAAACGGGCTTCATTCTCCTGATAGAGCGGATTCTGATACATATTAACATTCATGGCCGGGGCCACGAGCACCGGGGCCTTGGTGGCCATGACCGTTGTGGTCAGCAGATCATCGGCAATGCCGTGAGCTATCTTCCCTATCACGTTGGCGGTTGCCGGTGCGATCAGCAGCAGATCCGCCCGATCAGCCAACGAGATATGACCGATCTCCCGTTCTTGATACAGATTGAACAGCTCTGTTGAGACCGGATTACCGGACAGGGTCTGAAAGGTGAGCGGCGTTACGAACTCTGTTGCGGCCTTAGTCATGATGACATGCACCTCAGCACCGGCCTTGGTCAGCAGACGCAGCAGTTCCACCGCCTTGTAGACGGCGATGCCGCCGGTTACCCCCAGTACTACGGTCTTTCCAGTCAGTTCTGTCATGGTCTTAGTCCAGATACGGGTTATGGCGTTTTTCATGGCCAATGGTGGTGGTGGGACCGTGACCGGGATAGACCTGCACCTGGTCCGGCAGGGTAAAGAGCCGGTTCTTGATCGACTCCACCAGTTGCTGATGGGAACCACCGGGCAGGTCAGTCCGCCCGACACCGTCAGCAAACAGGGTATCTCCGGCGATCAGCTTGTTTTCTGTTTCCAGATAGAGACAGCAGCCTCCCTGGGTGTGACCTGGCGTATGAATTACCTGCAAGCGATGGCTACCAAACTCAATCAGCATGCCATCTTCCAGAAAACGATCCGGCTGGGGAGAGTTTTCTCCCGGCAGTCCGTACATGGCTGCTGTCTTGGCCACCCGCTCCAGCATCGGAGCATCTGCCTGATGGATATAAAGCGGCGCCCCGGTGGCTTGGGTCAGCTGTCGGTTAGCGCCAACATGGTCAAAATGACCATGGGTGTTGATAATTGCTGTAATAATAAGACCACGTTGCTGCAGCTGGGCAAGGATACGCTCAGCGTCATCACCTGGATCCACCACAACCCCCTGCCCGGTCTCTTCGCATCCTAAAATAGAACAGTTAACGCCCAATGGGCCAACAACAACAGTAGCAAACAACATATCAGTTCACCTCTTGAGGTCTTATCTTGACTCTGCCCACTTGCTGCAGCAAAAGTTTGGTGCTATGGTTTTCCAAAGGAGGTTCCAGCCATGGCAAAAAACGCGTTTGTTGATCCGGATTGTTGTATCAGTTGCGGGTTGTGTGTCAGCATCTGCCCCGGAGCATTTAAGTTCAACGACTCAGGTAAATCAGAGTGTTATAATCAGGATGGCGCTACTGAAGCTGAAAAGCAGTCAGCCATTGACGGCTGCCCTGTCCAAGCGATCAGCTGGTCTTCCTGACCACCACAAAAAGGAGAAAACCGATGCAAAAGTATGTCTGCACTATCTGCCAGTATGAGTATGATCCCGCTGCCGGAGATCCTGATCACGGTATTGCCCCCGGCACTGCCTTTGAAGATATCCCGGCTGATTGGTGCTGCCCGCTGTGTGGCGCCGGCAAGGACGTCTTTGAAGAGGCGTAGTATCTGTAGGGGCAGGCTTAAAACCTGCCCCTACTTCTTCAACGCAACTCTCCATCCAGAACCACCAGAAATTCTTCCAATTCAGCTGGTTGCATATCTCCCATATGGGCAATTCGGAAGGTTTTGCCCTTGATCTTGCCGTAGCCGTCATCAAAGGCATACCCTTTTTCACCCAACTGTTTTTTAATTGCTGCCAGATCTACCCCACAACTGTTTGCCACACTGGTTAAGGTCACTGAGCGGGCGCCTTCAGGGGCAAACAGCTCAAATCCACGCTCAAGCGCCCAATTCCTGGCTCGTTCAGCCATGGCACTGTGCCGTGCCCAGCGTGCCTCCAGCCCCTCTGCAAAAAACCGCTGCAACTGACAATCAAGACCATAGATCAACGAGATGCAGGGGGTTGAAGGGGTGTTATCCTTGTCATCGTTGGCTGCAAATTCCATGAAATCAAAATAATAGCCACGGTTTTCAACGGTTTGTGCGCGCTGTAGTGCCTTTTCGGTGGCAGTAAAGATGGCCAGACCCGGTGGTAGCGCAAAGGCTTTCTGAACGCCAAAGATACAGCAATCAATCCCCAGCTCATCCAACGCAATCGGCATGGCGCTCATGGATGAAACCGTATCAACAATAAATACGACATCAGGATACTTGCGCATTACCGCGGCAATTTCCGGTAATGGAGACAACACGCCGGTGGAGGTTTCATTATGGATCATGGTGATACTGTCATACTTGCCGGTTGCCAGGGTTGCATCCACCAGCTCTGCGGTGATCGGCTGCCCCCAGGGGACCTTGATGGCATCAGCCTCTTTGCCGCAACGCAGGGTGACATCATGCCACTTATCAGAGAAGGCACCATTGCAGAAATTAGCACAACGCCCCTTGACCAGGTTACGAAGTGCCCCCTCCATGGCGCCAAAGGCACTGGAGGTGGACAGGAACACGCGGCTTTCGGTCTTCATCAGACGTTTCAGATTTGCTTTTATCCGCCCGTGCAGCTCAGCATATTCTTTCATTCGATGGCCGATCATAGGCTGGGACATGGCAGCAAACACCTCGGGAGCCACATTTACCGGACCGGGAATAAACAGCTTCTTTGACATTATCTACTCCAAATAGCATGTAATAATAGGCTGTTTCGCTATAGCAGAGCAGCCCTCCAAAGTCAAGGCAGCCACCATGCAACACTCGTGCAACCTAAGCTGCAACACGTGCAACTACCCACAATCCTGTTGCTTTTCTGATTATGGCGTGCTAGTTACAGTAGAAATGCAACATTCAAAAACTTGAATCTGTAGCTTGACTCAGAAATCAGATCACAAAGGGGAATCGACGCATGGCACATCACCACACCACTCCATCTCTCAACGAGCTGGTCACCGGGGTAGCCAACCGGCTCAAGACTGCGGGAACCGGCTTCTACCTGATGGTCTTTATTGCCGCCGCCGTAGTTCTGGCCTCTGCCGGCACCGGCCTGATGGCCATGATCAAGGGACATGAAGCATACTACAATGTTTACCGCGAGGTGCCCTGGGGCGTATTGATCGCCACCTACGTCTTTTTTGTTGTCAGCTCCACCGGCCTCTGCCTGATCTCCTCCATCGGCCACGTCTTTGGCGTGCAGGATTTCATGCCGATCGCCAAACGTTCGGTATTTCTTTCCATTGCAACCATCCTCTCCGGCTTCTTCGTCATCGCCTTTGAAATCAAGCTCCCCTGGCGGATGGCAATCTGGAACGTCATCTCCCCCAACCTGACCTCTAACATCTGGTGGATGGGCACCCTCTACGGTATCTATCTGGCCTTCATGTTTGCTGAATATGTCTTCCTGCTGATGAACAAGCACCGCCCGGCCGTCATCTGCGGTTTCAGCGGTTCAGTGGCCGGTATTGCCGCCCACTCCAACTTGGGCGCCGTATTTGGCCTGCTGATGGGCCGCCCCTACTGGCAGGGCCCTTACATGCCGATCTACTTCATCGCATCTGCCATGATGACCGGCTGTGCCGTTATCCTGATGTTCCACATCCTTGGCTATAAGGTAAATAAGCAGGAAATGGCCCCCGATATGCAGCGGGCACTTGAGGTCACCACCAAGATCGGCATTCTGCTGATCACCGTCATCCTATTCTTCACCACCTGGAAGCTGATTGCCGGAGCAGCAGGTCAGCCCAACGGTGCCTATCCGGTTGTCCAGTCTGAAGTATTCGGCCATCACGCCTTCGTCTTCTGGTTCTTCGAGATCCTGATGGGAATGGCTGGCCCACTGGTACTCTTTATCCTGTCCAAGGGACGCAACCTGAAGTTGATGCTTATCGCTTCTCTGTCAATGATTGTCGGTATTTTTGTCATGCGCTTCAACCTGGTCTATCTCGGGCAGGCACTGCCGGTCTACTATGATCTGGGGGTTAATGAGTTCAAGGAAATGCTGCACTACTCCCCTTCAGTGTATGAGTGGGTTATTACCGCCGGCGGCTTTGGCCTGACCGCCCTGCTGTTCCTGATCGGCGAAAAGGTTTTTGACGGTCATAAGGTTGAGGACCTCTAGAGCACACTGCATATCAATCACTACGACAAGGACACCAATCATGAATAAAAACATAGATCTAAACAATCTGCAGAACGAAGGGGTTGAAAATGTACCGATGCAGGAGCGTCGGGATTTCCTGAAGATGGGCCTGGCCATCACCGGCATCTTTGCCGGAGGCTCGCTGTTCTCAGCGGTCTCAACCTTTAATAGCGCCCATGCCTCTGACTTTGCCAAGAAGTACCCCTACAAACCCCACTACAGCATGGTGATGCAGCAGCACCGCTGTATCGACTGCGAACGCTGCATGGATGCCTGCGTGGCCACAAACCACGTCCCCAATGTACACGGCGCCTACCGGACCACCATTCTTGAGAAAGAAACCCCTGATGCGGTGGGTGGCAAGCGGGAGTTCATTCCGATTCTCTGTAACCAGTGCAACCTGCCACAATGTACCCGGGTCTGCCCAACCAAGGCGACCTACAAGGACAAAACCACCGGCATTGTGCTGATGGATATCAAGAAATGTATCGGCTGCCTGACCTGTCAGGAGGGTTGCCCCTACAATGCCCGTTACTTCAATGAAGAGAAAAAGGCGGTTGATAAATGCAACTTCTGTTGGGATACTCGGCTTTCCAAAGGTGAAAAAGACACGGCCTGTGCCCATGCCTGCCCGGCGGACGTACGGATCTTTGGCGATCTCTCCAATCAGGAAGACCGGGTCTTCAAGATCGTCCATCAGATTGAAAAGGCGGTCTGGGTTTTGCGGCCTGAGGCGGGCACCCGTCCCAACGTATTCTATACCAAAGGGTAACCAACACTACTTCTTTTACGAGGATTTAACGCTATGACGATACGTTCACTATGCATAACCGCTGTAGCCGCCCTGTCCATGGCAGCCGGAGTTGCTGTTGCCGCCAGTTACCCAGAGGCCCCCATTGTCTATGACAAACCGGTTAAAGGGGTGATATTCTCCCACAAGACCCACGTTGAAAAAGGGCTGGCCTGTGATATGTGCCACAACCGTCTGTTTGAACAACAGGCAAAAAAGGCACAAGAAAACAAAGATTTTGTGATGGAGTCACTCTATCAGGGCAAATACTGCGGCGCCTGCCATAACGGTTCACTGGCCTTTGCCTCCAACACCCGCTGCGCCACCTGCCATATTGGTGTTAAAGGCGATGCACGAGCCAAGGGTGGGGCCAAAGGAGAAGCTAAAGGCCATCACTAACAGCCTGCAGCAACATACAACAAAGAAAGGCGCCTACCGTTTCCGGTGGCGCCTTTTTATTTGGACAACAACAACGCGCTCTACAACTCCTCAAACTCCTCATCGTCAGGAGCAGTCTCATCGTCTTCAAGCTCCTGATCCATCCGATCCTCTTTTAGTCCCTTGATAAAGCGCTGGTTCTCATCCAGATTTTTGGCAATCTCCTGCAGCAACAGCTCCAGCCCTTCATCTTTAGGAGGATCAATACTCATGACACAATCTACTGTCCAAGCCCGTCCAGAAAGCGCTCTGCATCCAAGGCCGCCATACAACCGGTACCAGCTGACGTAATCGCCTGCCGATAGATATAATCCTGCACATCACCGGCAGCAAAGACACCGGGAACACTGGTCTGAGTGGCAAAGCCTTCTGAACCGCCGCGGGTCTTGAGGTAGCCGTCCTTCATCTCAAGTTGACCGTCAAAGATACTGCTGTTAGGAGAATGGCCGATAGCCACAAACACACCATCAAGGCTGATCTCTTTGGTGGAACCATCACGAACATCCTTGATCCGCATGCCGGTCACTCCCATGGCATCACCCAACACCTCATCAAGGGTATGGAACCACTCAATAGTCACCTTCCCTTCGGCAGCCTTAGCCTTCAGTTTATCGGCCAGGATCTTCTCAGACCTGAACTGATCACGACGATGAACGACCGTGACATGGCTGGCAATATTAGCCAGGTAGAGAGCTTCTTCAACCGCCGTGTTGCCACCACCGATCACTGCCACCGGTTTGTTCCGGTAAAAGAAACCGTCACAGGTAGCACAGGCCGACACCCCTTTACCCTTGAACGCCTCCTCTGATTCCAACCCCAGGTAGCGGGCTGAGGCACCAGTCGCAACAATCAAGGCGTCACAGGTATACCTGGCACTGTCCCCCTGCAGCTTAAATGGGCGCTGCGACAGATCAGTGGCGGTAATGGTGTCATAGATAATCTGGGTACTGAACCGCTCGGCATGCTGACGCATCCGCTCCATCAGATCCGGCCCCTGCACCCCTTCAAAATCACCGGGCCAGTTATCAACCTCGGTGGTGGTGGTCAACTGCCCACCTGGCTGTAGGCCGGCAATCATAACTGGATTCAGGTTCGCCCGTGCTGCATACACTGCTGCGGTATAGCCCGCGGGACCAGAACCAAGAATAATCAGACGATGATGTTGTACTTCCGACGACATAGAACCTCCCAAAATAAAACTATCCCCTGCAGAATATGCAGAGGATAGCAGGTGTTACCAGAAATGTCACGCCAACGAAGTCTATTCAGGCTTCATCCTTAACCCGGCAGCAATGTTAAAGTTAATATCAATCACAATATTCAATTTTTCATTATCCGGATTTGCCATAACCTCAAACAGACGCTTATCAACAAAAAGGCTCAAATTCAGGATATCCTGCCGAAGGTTTTTGGGAAGCGGATTATCAGGATCAGACAGTTCAGCCTGAAAAAAACTCCAGACCTTCTGATTAAATTTGATTGCTTCAAGTAACCTCTCATCGCGGTCAGGAGCCAACCAGTTTTCCTGCACCTGCTTCAGCATCAAACCGGCACGGGTAAGGACAGACGCTTCAAGTTCCCGCCCGTTCAGGGCTTCCTTCTGCATCGTGGTGTAGGCATTCGTTGGATTCTGGTACATAGTTGAGAAGCTCCTCTTCGTACTGGATAAGTTGTTGTGCCTGTTTGAGAGCCTGATAATACTTACCTTCAAGGATATAACTGGTAATATCGGAAATCAAGTTTTTCGTCGCGGGCACGGCGACCAGCAAGTCGGAAACAAGCTGTCCGTACAGTTGCGCAAGTTCTACGTTTGGTACTTCCCCTAGATACATAAGCTGCACCGTCAGGTAAATCTTCTTACAGTAAGTATCAGCCTGAACTTCTGTAAGGATATCCTTCTCCCGCAGAATAGGCACATTATTTTCAACAACAAAAGTAGTTGTCGCGGGGCCATTAGATATGACGGCACCACCAACAATGACCCGCTCGTGAGGTTTGAGACTAAGCTTAAGCGCCATCAGGGTTGTACCAATGCCTGGGTTACGTCTGTGCTCAGATCAGACAATTGCTGTATAGTCCTACCCAGCACATCAGAAGTTGTCTGAACCTGCTTGTCACTACTACCGTTTTCCAGAGGGGGCACTGCAGAAGCCTGCAGCTGGCCATTCTGTGCAAACATGGCAGACCACATTGACTTAATTTTCTCATAGACCGGCGGCGGCGGCGGGGGCACCATTAGACTTTCAATTTCTTTACGCAGGGACATATAGCTCATCAGCAGTTCTTTACGTTGCATACTATCGATTGGATAGGGGGGATAGTTTTTCACAATGGCCATCAGGTTCCCCTGCATTTGAGACACCTGATCAACTGCCCTATTCAGCTCTTCGTTGGTTTGGCGAACCCCTTTTACTAAATCGTTCAATTTAGCATGCATCTGCTCAATGGCCTTAACCGTATCAAGATTTTTCAGCGTTACGGTTGATTTAATCTGCACTGTATCGGTTGCAGCAGATCTTTCAGAGCCCTGCTGCTTATAAGCTTGTAATGCGGAGGATGAATTTACTTCAGCCTCCCGAGCCACTGTTGACTGTTGTTCAGGCGACGTCTGTTGTGCTTGGTCAACCGCCTTTTGATGTTGATAACGCGATGCTGTACTGTCCTGAATAGTGGTCATTTCCATTAAGACGCCCTCCACAAACGCAGAAAACAGAACAGGGGGGAACCGAAATCCCCCCCTGAACTGCTACACTAACTGTCAAAAGCGCTGCCTTCCGTTAGAACAGTCTCAGAACAGACTGTGCTGCTTGGGAAGAGAGTGACAGAGCTGTAGTACCCAGATTCTGGCGGGTCTGCAGCATCAGCATGTTAGCACCCTCCTGGTTCATATCAGCCAGAGTCAGGTTGTCGGCACCAGTCTGCAGGGTACCGATCATCTCATCAGTGAAGTTTTGACGGGTGGTGATGATGTTCAGGTTGTTGGCAAGATTTTTGGCCTGGGTCCGCAGTTGGGTCGTGGCAGAGGCCAAGTGCATTTGGGAGTCCGTAATGTTTCCATCAGCTGTCCAGTTAGCAGTTGGGGTAGCGATCGAAAGGCCGGTAGCAGTAGCAGTGAAACCAACCACCGAAAGCTTGGAGGTTGCGTCTTCGTTAAAGTTTACTGTCAATGTTGCGCCAGTCAGCAAGTTGGTGCCACGATACTGGGAGTCGCTGGCCAGAGTGTTGATCTGAGTGATAAGCTGCTGGTACTGTGTAGCAAAAGTGGCCCGGTCAG
>JAJTBI010000111.1 GCA_021286935.1 Geobacteraceae bacterium | reverse complement strand
AGCAACCACGGCAAAACCGCGACCCATTTCACCGGCACGGGCCGCCTCAATGGCGGCGTTCAGGGCCAGCAGGTTGGTCTGGTCAGCAATTTCATTGATGACATTAACTATCTCGCCGATCTTTTCTGAGGTTGCACCCAGATTACCCACAATCTGTGCCGAAGAACGCACCACTTCAGCCACCTGCTGCATCCCCTTGACCGCCTGATTCACCACCTTCTGACCTTCGTGGGCGCTGTCAGCCACCTGGGCAGCTGAATCAGCGGCATTGGTGGTATTGCCTGCCACTTCGTTAACGGTCATGCTCATCTCTTCCATGGCTGTAGCGATCTGGTGAATCCGCTCTTCCAGATAATTCTTGCGCTCAATATCCTTGTACTGCTGCTCCTTAATGGTACGTTCGGCGGTAATATCACTCCAACAGGCCATGAAACAGAGCAGTTTACTGCTGTCACTGGGGTCCCAGATCGGGTAGGCCTTGGTCTGCAGGGTAACGCCACCGATCGGAATATCAGCAGAGTGGGGCAGCTTGCCCCGTGGATCAGCAAAAATGTTGCGGATACGGGCCGGATCTTTGTGGTACTGGTGGATTGAGTTGCCAAAGGCATTGGCAACGTCTGCACCACGCAAGCCGCTGTTCAGCTCAGAGCGATGTTGCTGCAGCAACTCCTTTGCCCGACGGTTTTGATAGAATATCTTGTTGTCATTGGTGGTGTCGCAGAGCATGACCACGTTGTCGACGTTGTCCAGCATCTGCATCAGCTTCTTGATTTCATTGTCCTTGTCCAGTAGCTCCTGCTTGCTTGGTCCGCCGAAAAGTCCCATGACATGGCTCCTTTTAATACCGCTGTAGTGGCGCTTTAGATGTGCTCAGTATAAACAAGCAGAGGATAATTGCAAGGATCAGCAATGCGGGGTATGATACCAACCTTCAAAAAGCAGGGGGGAAGAGTCGCTTATGTTCATACCGACAGTACTGGACCACGACAAGTCTGTTGTCAGTTGTATCTCTCAAAACGATATACATCCTCAGGTCGTCTTTTTGTGCAAGAATTGATCAGCGTAGATCACCTTACCTGTCGCCATGGAGCAGTAGAGGCCCTGTCTGACATCAGTTTCCATGTTACGCCTGGCGACTATCTGGGTATTGTGGGGCCCAACGGATCAGGGAAAAGTACCTTGGTGCGCGCCCTGTTGGGGCTGATGCCGGTGTACCAGGGCAAGATCTCGCTCTTTGGTCAACTCCGTGACAGCTTTTCAGCGTGGGAACGATTGGGCTATCTGCCCCAGAATCTGGGACCGCTTAATCCTGCCTTTCCTGCAACGGTCTTTGAAGTGGTACAGCTGGGACTGCTGGCCGGCAAAACCTTACCACGCCGGCTCTGTCGCCATGACCGCAAGCAGGTGCAGGATGTACTTGAATTATTGGGGATTGACCATCTACAGCGCCGTATGATCGGTGAACTGTCTGGTGGCCAGCAACAGCGGGCCATGCTGGCCCGTGCCCTGGTTAATAACCCTGAACTACTGATCATGGATGAACCAACCGCTGCCCTTGACCCTGATATACGGGATCGTTTTTATGAGCTGGTGGCCCAAATGAACAAGAGCAAAGGCACCACCGTGCTGCTGGTGACCCATGACACCGGTACTATCGGGCAGTATGCCTCCAGGATGCTCTATCTTGATAAAAAGGTACTCTTCTTCGGGTCGTTTGATGAATTCTGCCACTCTTCCGAAATGTCTGCTTTTTTTGGCGAACATTCGCAGCACCTGATCTGCCACAGGCATTAATATGACGATATCTGATCTGTTCTCTTACGGTTTTATGCAACGCGCCCTGCTGGCTGGTGTGTTGATCGGTGTGCTTTGTGCGGTTCTGGGGGTCTTTCTGGTGCTGCGTCGGTTGTCATTGATCGGTGATGGTCTGGCCCATATCACCTTTGGCAGCGTGGCCCTGGCTCTGTTTGCCGGTCTTCAGGGGGCTGCCATGCTGCTGGTATCGCTGCCGGTGGTGCTGCTGGCATCTCTGGGGATTTTGAAGCTGGCTGGCAAGGCCCGGCTGGGTGGTGATGCAGCCATCGGGATTGTTTCATCAGTTGGGGTGTCGCTGGGGGTGTTGCTGGCTGTTATGGGGCGGGGGTATGGGGTTGACCTGTTCAGTTATCTGTTTGGCAGCATCCTTGCCATCAGTCAGGCAGAACTGCTGGTGGCCGGCGGCCTGTTTGTGACGGTTCTGGCGCTGTTGTGGTTTTACTACAATGACCTGGTGTCGCTGACGTTTAACGAAGAACTGGCTACTGTCAGCGGTATCAGTGTCAGGTTTCTGAACGGTCTTCTGGCCGCCCTGACTGCCCTGACGGTGGTACTGGCCATGAAGCTGGTGGGGGTGATGCTGATCTCTGCACTGTTGATCCTGCCTGCCTCGGCGGCCTTGCAGGTGGCCCGTGGTTTCAGGATGACGGTGGTGCTGTCGGTGCTGTTTTCGCTTGTGGCAGTGGTGGGAGGAATTGTCATCTCATTCCTGCTGAATCTGCCGTCAGGGGCCACCATTATCCTGCTGGCGTTTCTGATTTTTTGTGTCGGCTATCTCTTCAGGCAGCTTCAAACGGTTAAAAATAAAAGCTGAAATCTTTCCACTCGTGCCTGTTCTCTTCAAGACTGGCAACCAGTTCATCCACAATATCAGGATCAAACTGTTTCTCTTTTTGCTTGATCATTTCAGCAATCGCCTCTTCCCTGCTCATGGCTGGCCGGAATGAACGGGGGGAGATCATGGCATCAAAGGCGTCTGCCACGCAGATAATCCGGGCGTGGAGAGGAATTGATTCTTCCTGTAGCCGGGCCGGATACCCGGTGCCATCCCAACGTTCATGGTGGTGCATGATGGCAGGTAGAATATGGGAGAGGTTTTCCAGGCCAACGATCAGAAGACCAGCCTTGAGCGGGTGTTCCCGCATGATGATCTCTTCACGCTGATCAAGGGGCATTGGTTTATTCAAGGTCTCTTCAGTGGTGCCGACCGCCTTGCCGATATCGTGCAGGATCGCACCGGCGTAGAGATCCCGTAGTTCAATCTGGGACAGACCCATCCGGGCGCCGATGGCCAGGCTGATTTCAGCCACCCGACGGGTATGCCCCTGGATGTAGGAGTCTCTGACCTCCAACGCCTCCACCAGCACCTGAATCAGATTGTTCACAAAGCGTGGGTCCCATGTCTGGGCTATGTTGTATGGTTTGGGCATATTGGTTCCTATAGCGTAAAAAGTAGTGCTGTCAACCCGGTTTTATCGTTTTCCCTGGGCCAGTTTGATTGAGGCAGGTTCTTTGCGTAGCAACCACATGCAGACCGGCCCCAGCAATCCTCCCAGCCCCACGGTGGTCCAGGCGCTACCCCAGGCGCCATTGATACCTGGCCAGGGTTGCCAGCCCTGAAAATGGTCAAGTGCCCAGCCGAAGACGGTGGGGGAGATCATTCCCATGGTGTACCCCACCAGTGACTGCATCCCCATGGCAGCCCCAAGGTAGCCCGGTGCCACCAATTCTGTCAGCGCCGTTGAAAAGACCGGCGATTCCGCCACAATCAGCCAGCCATAGATACATCCTATTGCAAGGGTCAGCCAGAGGTTGGTGTTGATCAGCCAGCCAAAGGTGATGGAACAGATGACTGAACCGAGCATGACCACCGTGACCGTGGTGGTACGACCAAAACGGTCAGACAGGCTACCGGTGATGGCGGTGGAAAAGGTACCGATACCCACCAGGATAGCAGCAATGGCCGCTGCTGTGGCGGTTGCCTTACCTGTGCTGAAGCCCCAGCCGGCCAGTGCAGCAGCAAAAAACGGTGCCAGCCAGCTGCGCATGCCGTACATCTCCCACATGTGACTGGCATAGCCCAGAATAACCAGCAGGGCAGGCCGGTTCTGCAGGATCTCACCGCTAAATCCCAGCGCAGATGGCTGGGGAGGGGCAGGGTGGTACCCCCGAAACACCAGTAATGACATGCTGGCGCCTATAAATACCCCTGCTGAGCAGACAAGCATGGCGGTTCGCCAGCCCCAGATACCGGCGATGGTGCCTGGCACCACCAACGACAGGGATGCTCCCAGGACTAAAGCACCAACATAGATCCCCACCGCCCTGCCGCGCTGATGACTGCCAAACCGTTCTGCCACCAGTTTCAGGCCAGGCATGTAGGTGCCACCCATGCCGATGCCGGTCAGTCCGCGCAGGATCAGCCCGGATAAATAATCATGGGCAAACAGGCCAAACAGCAGATTGGCAATGCCTGACCAAAGCGCGGCGGTTATGAAGATCCAACGGATGTTCAGACGATCAGACAGGGTGCTGAGTAGCACACCTGAAGCAATATAGCCTAATTGATAAACGGAAAATATCATTCCGGCCTGGGTGTTGTTCATCCCCCATTCAAGTTTAAGGATAGGGAGAATTGCTGAATAATTTATAAATACCAGCATGATAAAGATTTGGCTGCAGCAGAGGGTTAGTAGCCAGATCGTATTTGAACGCTGGTTAGTCAAATAATTCAGCCTCTGATAATCGCTTGCCAGACAAGTCTTTGGCAGACAGCAGCGGCTCACCTGACAGAGGCCAGCTGATAGCAATGGCAGGATCATCCCAGGCAATGGTCCGCTCAAACTCAGGCGCCCAGTAGTCGGTGGTCAGGTAAAGAAACTCAGCATGGTCTGAGGTGACGCAGAAGCCGTGGGCAAACCCCTCCGGCACCCACATCTGGCGCTTATTCTCAGCGGAAAGTGTGGTGCCAAACCATTGACCACAGGTTGGTGAGGAATGACGAATATCCACTGCAACATCAAATACTTCACCGCTGACCACGCGAACCAGCTTGCCTTGGGGGTGCTGAATCTGGTAATGAAGCCCCCTCAATACATTACGGGCAGAGCGGGAATGATTGTGCTGGACAAATGAACATGCAAGTCCGGTCGCTTTTTGCCAGACCCGCTCATTATAGCTTTCAAAGAAGAATCCGCGGTCATCACCAAAGACTTTGGGTTCAAGGATCAGTACGCCGGGTAGTGGTGTTGTCAGGCAGTTCATGATTGGTGCATCCTCCATTGGTGAAGTCTGGTTGTCATAGCAGATAACGGAAAGATTGTGAATATTTGTTAGCAGGGGTGGAAAAATTGCAAAACTGCGGTAAGCTCTCTCACATGGTACATGAAACAACCTTTGATAATGGTCTCCGGGTCGTAACCCAACAGGTTCCCGGTATGCATACGGTCTCGATCGGTGTCTGGGTGGCCAATGGCGCCCGTTGCGAACAGCCTGTTGAACAAGGGGTTGCTCACTTTATTGAGCACCTGCTGTTTAAAGGCACCAAACGGCGTACTGCACGGCAGATTACCCGTGAAATCGACTCGCTGGGCGGCATTCTGAATGCGTTTACCAGCTATGAGTATGTCTGCTACTACGCCAAGGCCCTGGCCAAGACCTTGCCGCAGGTGGTTGATATCCTGTCAGATATGTTTCTGCACTCAACCTTTCCTGCTGATGAGATTGAAAAAGAGCGCAAGGTGGTATTGCAGGAAATCAAGATGCGGGATGATGCGCCGGAAGAGTCAATCCATGACCGTCTGCACCAGAGTTTCTGGAAAGGACACCCTCTGGGGCATCCGATCCTTGGTTCTGAAGAAACCATAGGCAGTATGAGCCGTGATGCGATCCTGCATTTCAGGCAGCACTGGTACCGACCCAGCGAAATTATCATTGCTGCAGCCGGTGGTGTTGAGCATCAGGCGCTGGTAGAGCTGCTTCAGGAATCCTTTTCCTGTCTGGAGTCGGGTGAACCCCGTCGGGTAGTCACCCCACAGACCCGTCAGGCAACGGGCAGGGTGTTGGAACTGTGTGAACGGGATCTGGAACAAACCCTGATCTGTCTTGGTACAGAAGGACTACCCACCAGTTCACCGGAGCGTTACAGCCTGATGGTACTGAATGCCATTCTGGGGGGCGGGATGAGCTCCAGGCTGTTTGAAGAGATCCGTGAAAAGCGTGGGCTGGCCTATTCAGTCTACTCCTATGTCTCTTCCTTTGCGGACGCCGGATCTATGGCGATCTATGCCGGTTCAGAGCGGGAGCGTAGCTGTGAGGCGGTAAAGATTATTCTGGGAGAAATGGCCCGTCTGCGTGATGAGCTGGTACCCCAGGACGAACTTGAAGCAGCACGTGAACAGATTAAAGGTAAGATACTGATGTCTCTTGAATCAAGTGATAGCTATATGTCGCGTCTGGCCCGCAGTTATCTTAACTTTGGTCGCTATCAGCCGCTGGATGAAGTCATGGCCGGTTTTGATGCGGTCACCGCTGCTGATCTGGGGCAGCTGGCAACCCGTCTGTTTCGGGATGAGACCCTGAATATTCAAGTCATGGGCAAGGTTGACCCCCAATGTTTCACTGAAAAATCTGATTTTATAGCATTGTAAGTCGTATTGAATTTGCGCTTATCTGCAGGTTGCCCTTAGGGAGTGTCTGGCATGGCAAGCAGATATTGGCCCCATAGCTGGAATTTGTTGACCAAGATTGTGGCCGTCAACCTGGCGGTCCTGTGTGTCGCGTTTCTTGCCCTGATGTTCTATGTCGTTCCCCTCTATGAAGATAAGCTGCAACAGCAGCGCAGGCAGTACATTACCGACCTGGTTGATATGGCTGCCGGAGTGGTTGAAAACTGCCATCAGCAGGAACTGAAGGGGCAGCTGACAACGGCAGCGGCCCAGCAGTCAGCGTTGGCCATTCTTAAGGTCATGTCCAGAGATAACGGCTACTTCTGGATACATGACCTGCAGCTTAAGATGATCATGCATCCCTATGTTACCAATCTCGATAATCAGAATCTCGCAAATTATACTGATCCGAACGGCAAGAAACTGTTTGTGGAAATGAACCGGCTGGTGGCAGCATCAGGCTCAGGATATCTGGAGTATTTATGGCCCAAGCCAGGACAGAGCATGCCGGTTGCAAAGGTATCCCATGTAAAGCTCTTTGCACCTTGGGGGTGGGTGATCGGTAGCGGGATGTACCTAGATGATATTTTTTACGAGGTCGCCTCTCTCAGGCATAAGGTTTATTTGATTGTCGGTCTTGTGTTTGTGCTGATCACCGGATTTTCCCTGGTTGTTGCGATCAGGATCAAAAAACCGCTGCAACAGGCACTGGCGTTACTTCAGGATATACCGGAACCGTATCGTCCCGTCCAAAGCACGGTTGCGCTTGATGAATCAAACCGCTTGCTGCGGGCCTTGATAAATCTGGTAACCGCTTTGAAGGTTGAAAAAGAGCAGGCTGAAACAGCCAACACCGCTAAAGGTGTATTTTTGGCCCAATTAAGCCACGAAATCAGGACCCCTATGAATGCAATCAGCGGCCTGACTGAACTTGCCCTGGAACAGACCCCTTCACCGCAACAGAAAGAACTGCTGGAGGGGATCAGCCATGCAGCAAACCATCTCTTAAGTCTGGTTAATCAGGTGCTTGATTTTTCAAAACTGGAGGCAGGAACAGTTGAACTGGAGCAGATTTCCTTTGATCTGCGCCAGACGCTGACAGCAACGCTGCTGCCATTTTCGGTGCGGGTCCGTTCAAAAGGGATCAGATTTGAAACTAATCTGGCTGACAATCTACCAACCAAAGTGATTGGCGATCCGATCAGGTTACGTCAGGTACTGGTTAATCTGGTGGGCAATGCGGTCAAATTCACCAAGCAGGGTTGTATTGAGGTGTCCGCCACCAAAGGTGAGCAGGCCGGCAACCTTTGTAAGCTGAATATCGTGGTCAGGGATACGGGGATCGGCATCCCGCAGGAGAAGATTGATCAGATCTTTGCCCCTTACTGCCAGGCTTCAACATCAACAACCCGTGAATTTGGAGGCTCCGGCCTGGGGCTTTCGATAGTCAAACAGTTGCTTGAGGTAATGCAGGGTACCGTTACTGTTGAGAGTCAAACCGATGCAGGTACGTGCTTTTATGTCACTGTGCCGGTCGCGATTCCTGGTCGAGAAGATCAAGCCGGTTGTAGAGATGTTGAGGATGTAGCACCGCAACGGGTATTGTTGGCAGAGGATAATGAAATCAACCGCTTGATGCTGACAAAACTGCTGGAAAAAACAGGTCATTCGGTTAATGCCGTTCCAGATGGCAAGGCCGCTGTTGAACAGTGGGAAAAAGGTGCTTACACCCTGATCGTGATGGATATCCAGATGCCTGAAATGGATGGACTTGAGGCCACCCGGATCATCCGTTCACTGGAAACAGGGCAGGGGCGGCATATCCCGATTATTGCCATGACCGGTCAGGACAGCCCGGAAGATGTGGAACGCTGCTATCAGGCAGGGATGGATCTACACCTGAAAAAGCCGGTGCAATTGTGTGAACTGGCTGCAGCGGTAGCCCGTGTAGTGAAATAACAAGCTTGCCGTATCTGCCGGTTACAGTTTGCCGGTATGCCCAAACCCGCCTTCTCCCCGCTGGCTTTCCTGACTGAACTCTTCAACCACCCGCAGGCTGGCCTGTACCACCGGCATGAACAGCATCTCGCTAATTACAGGGACAGTATATTTATCTGGCTTTTGCCTTTGGACCAGGTTTTTGTGGCCTAAGTGTTCGATCCTGCAACTCTTCCAAACGATCTATAAACGTTTCCTGTCCAAGTGGCCTACCGGTCCTCTCATGTTTGCGGAAGGTGTTCATCTCTTCTTCTGACGCTAACATCATAAAATCTTTCCAGTTACCAACCATTGAAAGCAAGGGATCAACTGAGGTTAGTTGATCATCTTGAGCCGAAAGGTGGGCCTGTGCGCTGCTCCAACGATATTCTTCTGGTCGTTTGACAATATTTGCCGCCACCGGGTTCATCTCAACATACCGTGCTGCTGCCAGCAGATAGGTTTCATCCATGGGAAACGAAGCAAAGCGTTCCTGCCAGAGATGTCCTTTCCAATTTTCACGAAAGTTTATCCTGCGGGTATAGCGTCGGTGTGCTTCGCCAATGGCGCGGGCAAGTCCATCTTTTGTTTCTGGCACGGCAATCAGGTGGACATGGTTCGGCATCAGGCACCAGGCCCATATTTTTACCTGACATTTCCTGCACCCTTCGGCCATCAGATCAATATAAGCTTGATAGTCATCATCACAGAAAAAGGTCTGCTGGCGGCGGTTGCCGCGTTGGGTAACGTGGTGAGGGATGCCGGGGGCTATAACGCGAGCAATTCTTGCCATGTGGGTAGGGTAGCAGAAAACTGGTCGGCGTCAATTAAATATACTGTCCCCAGAACTCGCTAAATATACTG
>JAJTBI010000110.1 GCA_021286935.1 Geobacteraceae bacterium | reverse complement strand
AGTGATACCATGCTGGAGGCGTTGCGGATGTTCAAGGTGCGGGGGCCACTTTGGAAGTTGCTGAAGAGGATGGGAAGAAGTAGAATCGCCCCCATGAAATGATTCCAGTTCCAACTCAAGGCGATATCTGCGTTGGCTCGTCATCGGCTCCTCAACGTACTGCGTGTACGCCTGCGTCGCCGAATTCCTCGCCGCCTTGATCTCATCCTTGATTTGAAACTGGAATACTAACGGTTCATAGAGCCTTGAGGTGTTTGTTAGTTATGGGACTTGAGTTTGAAGATAAAATAGTGGTGGTTACCGGCGGTACACGGGGTATTGGTCGGGCAGTGTCGTTGCGCTTTGCCGCGGCGGGTGCCACGGTCTTTGCCGCCTACCTGAACAATGATCAGGCTGCTGACAAGCTGCTACAGGATGCTGCCGGACTGGCGGGCAGCATTACCATCATCAAGGCGGATGTCAGTATCAGCACCGGAGCAACCGCGCTGATTGATGCGGCAGCGGCTGCAACCGGACATCTGGATATCCTGGTCAACAACGCCGGTATTATCCGTGACGGCTTTCTGGCCATGATGGCTGAAGATGACTGGGATGCCGTGCTGCGTACCAACCTTTCACCGCTGTTCCATTGCTGCAAGTGGGGCGTCCGTAAGATGATGGCCCGCCGTAGCGGGGTGATCATCAATGTTTCCTCAATCTCCGGCATTGCCGGCGCTGCCGGGCAGACCAACTATGCTGCCTCAAAGGGAGCAGCCATCAGTTTTACCAAATCCCTTGCCCGCGAACTGGGGCCGATGGGGATCCGGGTCAATGCTGTGGCAGCCGGACTGATTGAGACAGAGATGACTGCCGGGCTGAAGCAGGACCAGGTGGAGCGGATCGTGAAATCATCTGCTCTGGGCCGGATCGGTCAACCGGAAGAGGTGGCCGAGGCGGTGGCATTTCTTGCCTCAGCTAGTGCAGGCTACGTTACCGGGCAGTGTCTGGTGGTTGATGGAGGCATCCTGTGAGCCTGCAGCGGATCGCCATCACCGGTCTGGGCACCATCAACGGAGCAGCCGGAACGATTCCTGCGTTTCAGGAGGCGGTTCTACAGGGTAAGAGCGGCATTGCAGCGCTTGATCTGTTTGATGTGTCGCAGTTTCCAACCCGGATCGGTTGTCAGGTTAAGGAGTACGATCCTGCTGACTATTTTGCCCGGCGTCAGATATCCCGTCTCTCCCGTACTGATCAGCTTGCACTGATCGCGGCCCGTGAAGCGGTTGCCATGAGCGGCGTGACCGGATGCTATGACCCCTATCAGATCGGCGTCTGCATTGGTGGTGGTGTCGGCGGCATGCTGCCTGCCGAGTCCTGGCTGCAGGGGGAGCTGTCCGGTCGTCCGGCCAGCCCAGGTCTGTTGCGTACCCTGCTGCCTGATTGCAGCAGCACGGCTATTGCCCGCGAACACGGTTTTGCAGGCTACCAGGGCAGCATTACCACTGCCTGTTCCTCATCCGGTACGGCCATTGGCTGGGCAGCCGACCTGATCCGCAGCGGCCGTCAGCAGGCCATGCTGTGCGGCGGGGCCGATGCACTGACCATGCTGACCTTTGCCGGCTTCAATGCCCTGAAAGTGGTTGATCCCAACCCCTGTGCCCCGTTCAGCGCCGGACGTCAGGGACTTTCACTGGGTGAGGCAGCCGCTTTTCTGGTACTTGAAGATGAACAGGCAGCCCGCAGACGTGGCGCACAGATCTACGGCTACCTGCTGGGCTATGCGCTACTGGGGGAGGCGTACCACATGACTGCGCCGGAACCGGGCGGCCTGTCTGCTGCACGGGTTATGAAGGCGGCCCTGACCGCAGCAAACATCAAAGCGGAGCATGTGGGCTGGGTGAATGCCCATGGCACCGGCACACCGCTGAATGATGTTGCTGAGTCAGAGGCGATCAAGCTTGCCTTTGGAGAACGGGCGCAGCAGGTGCCGCTGATCTCCACCAAGGCGATCACCGGACACTGTCTGGGGGCTGCCGGCGCTGTTGAGGCGGTGGCAACCGTGCTGGCCCTGAATGCCGGTATTATTCCGCAGACCCTGCATTTCAGGGGTGTTGATCCGGCCTGTGACCTTGATTACGGCCATGCCGGCAGTCGTGCCACTGATACCCGGATCGCCTTGTCCAATTCCTTTGCCTTTGGGGGTAATGTTACCTCTATTGTGCTTGGTTCTGCAGCGTTAGCGCAGGAGGTCTGCTGATGGATCGCTTTACACCTGCCATTGCAGTAACCGGCTCAGCCATAATCAGTGCAGCAGGTATCGGTAGCAGACCGGCGCTTGAGGCGCTGGCCAACGGCAGCAGTTGTCTGAAGCCGATCCCTGCGGATCAGGCAGCCGGAACCTCCGGCCACTACTGGGGTAAGGCAGATCAGTTCAAGGCAACTGATTTTATTCCGCCGCTCAAGGCCCGCAAGTTTGACCGTGCCAGCCAGTTTGCGGTTGCTGCTGCCGGTATGGCCCTGGCTGATGCCGGGATTGTTAAAGACGGGTTTGCCCCGGATCGGATCGGGATCGCCCTGGGCTCGGGATTTGGCGGTATTGCCAATGCCTCAGAATTTTTAAGCGGCTACTATCAGACTGGTGTATCAGGTCTGTCTCCCCTGCTGTTTCCCAATACCGTTGCCAATGCTGCTGCCAGCAACGCCTCCATCGAATACGGTCTGCAAGGCCCCAATATCACCTTTATCCAGCGTTTTTGCTCGGCAGAATCCGCAATTCTGGCAGCCTGCAGGTTTATTGAGGAAGGCCGGGCCGATATCATGCTGGCTGGTGGCGTTGATGAGCTGACCCCGCAGATGATTCGCGGTTTTGCGGTTACCGGTCAATTGAGCCGGTATGCCTCTGGTTTTGGTGAAGGCTGCGGCATGCTGGTGCTTGAGCGGGCTGACCATGCCCGTAAACGGGGTGCTGCCATTGCTGCCCGGTTAACCACAATCAGTACGGTGGGGTTTCTTCTGCCGGGTGCAGAACAGCAGGGAATTGCACATCTGCTACAGTCGGGACCACCATGCGATCAGCTGTTTTGCTCCGGCCCTGAGCTGGCAATTCAGCCGCTGCTCGGTTCGGTTCGGGCTGCTGTTACCCGCAGCCCTGGTCAGGTTATCGGCTATTCATTGGCCATGGGTGGCACCGTGCTGGGGCTTTTGTGTGGCTCATTGCAATCTGGTGAACAGGGGCTGCATCTGGCAGCCTCGCCGGAAGGCCCCTACTATGCCATTTCAGTGCAAGGTGGCGACGCTGCTGAATCCTGATCCCACCGCATACCTGCCGCACCGTTATCCGTTTATGATGCTGGATCGGGTGTTGGAGCAGCAACCGGGCAGCTTTGCCCGGGCCCGTTACCGGACCAGTGCCTCGCTTCAGGCCTATCCTCAGACCCTGCTGGTTGAGGCGGTTGCCCAGCTTTCCGGGATTGCGGCAGCAGGGCAGCAGGGGGAAGGTGGTTTTCTGGCTGCCGTTGATCAGGCCCGTTTTGGTCGTGCCCCCCGGCTTGGTGAAACCCTGGAGGTATCGGTCCGGGTCGTCAAGTCCTTTGGTCGTCTGCATTTGATTGAAGGTCAGGTGTGGGTTGAGGATGAAGAACTGTTATATGTCACCCTGACGCTTGGGATTGGACCATTATGAAATCGTTGCTTGCCTGTCTGTGTACCCTCCTTGTGCTCCTTACAACCCTGAAGGCAGAGGCCCGCAGCCTGACGCCGGTGGAAGGGCTGGAGGTGTTGCGCCGCTCGTTCAGTAACCTGCAAGACTTTACTGCTGATCTGACCCAAGAAAAGCAGCTTTCGATCATGAAAAAGAAGCTGGTCATGCAGGGTCAGATCCGTTTCAAGAAGCCGGATCGTTTTTATATGGAGCTGGTGCCGCCCTACAGCAGCAAAGTGCTGCTGAAAGATACGGTGCTGCAGCAACGTCTGGGCAATCAGGGAGAGCTGCAACGGATTGTGCTGCCGCCTGAACAGGGACTGTCCCGTTGGTTTGCCACTCTGTCAAAACCGGTTACTGCAGTACCGGAGGGGATGGAGGTACGGGCAGATCAGTTTGGAACCCAGACCAGTGTCACCATCAGGCCAGCCAAGGGTGGGCAGTTGAAAGAGCTGACGGTTGTGCTGCATGATGATGGTACCGTACGCAAACTGGTATTGGAAGAACGTGCAGGGGACAAAACAACCATGACTTTTCGCAAGACCCGTAAAAATGTTGGCCTGACCGAGGCTGATTTCAGGCTGGAGTAGCTATGTTTCGTTTTTTTGTTTTGATGATACTGGTTGCTTTGCTTTCCGGCTGCGCCACCTCAACACCGCGCCTTGACACCTCGCAGGTAGTCCCCGGCAGAAAGGTGGAAACCTTGAGTTCCGGTGTAACTGTTGCGCTGCGGAGCGGTGAAAAGAATATCTCCGGGCGGGGATTTATGGTCTACCGTCGTCCGGACCAGATGCGGCTGATCATGCTTTCTCCCTTTGGGACCACGGTCATGGAAACAGGGCTGAACGGTGACTTCCTGACCCTTTCCTATCCCTCCAATGGTGATGCCTTTCAGGGCAAGGTGCGTGATCTGCCTGCTGCAACCGGCCAGCGGGGGCTTGCCATGCTGCAGTGGGTGCTGGCCTCTGACCCGCCACCCAATGCACCGCAGGACGGTGTTGTCCAGCAGGTAAACGAGCGGGGAGCCAAAGAACAGATTACCCTCAAGCAAGGTCTGGTCGTGGAAAAGAGTCTGGCCAGCGGTGAGCAGGTCCGTTACCGGAATTATGCAGTGCTTGACGGCGTACTGGTGCCTATGGAGCTGCAACTGGAAAGTTCCGAAGGCGATCGTATCCGCCTGACCCTGGAAGAGCCTGAGATCAACACAGAACTTGAACCTCAGATGTTCACGGTGCCACTGCAGGGGTTACGGCTTTATCCGCTTTCAGCCCTGAAACCACAATAACACCATGGTGTCACCTGCTTTATTGAGCCGTCTGCTTACCTGGACCAATACCCAGACCATTCGTCATCTGGTTTGGATCGACCGGATCACCCGCCAGTCTCCCCGGATGATTGTTGTTTCCCTGCTTGCTCTCATCATTCTTTCTGTTTTTTCATTACTGAGCATCCGTTTTGAAACCGATATTTTTCGCCTGTTTCCGGCTGACCGCCCTGCCATGCGTCTATTGCTGGACTCTTTGGAATGGTCTGGTGGCGCCAACCAGGCTTACTTCCTGCTTGAAGGGGATCCGGCAGTGTTACCGTCTGAGGCATCCGGTCTGGCAGAACGGTTGCGCAGCCTGCAGGTGGATGGTGCGCCAGCCTTCAAGCGGGTAGTCTACCGGATCTATGAAGAGTCTGAAGCTCAACGTTTTGCCGATCTGGTGGCGTTCAGTGCAGCCCATCCGGCAGCCTTTGTGCCGCTGAAAGATACCCCGGCGCTGCTTGAACGCTTCAAACCCAAGGTAGTTGATCAGGCGCTGGATCAATTGACTGCAGAACTGGCCGGTTCTATCGGCGCCAGCGGTGTAGGGCTCTCCCTTGCTGATCCATTGGGGCTGCGCAGCCTGATTCTGCCCCGTCTCAAGGCTGGCAGTCAGGCCCTGGATATGGACCCGTCATCTCCCTATTTCCTGTCGCGGGATGGCCGGGTACTGATCATGATTGCCGAACCGGTCAGACCGGTGCAGGAGATGGCCTTTGCCCGCAAGCTGGTGGTCGGCATCAATCAGGCCCGTCAGGGGATGCAGGTGCAGGTCTCCTGTGCCGGCGCCCATATCAGCGCGGTAATTGATGAAGCTGCCATGAAATCCAACATCCTTTCCTGCATCCTTTCATCGCTGGTGGTGGTGTTGGGGATCTTTTACGCGGTCTATCGCCGGGTCTGGCCCACTTTGATGATACCGGTAATCCTAGCTGTGGGGGTACTGCTGGCTCTGGGCACAGCCGGTCTGTTTCTCAGCAGTATCCATATTATCTCCTTTGCCTTTATGGCCCTGATTATCGGTCTGGGAACCGATTACTCCATTCATCTCTATGACCGGTTTCATACAGAGCGGGCAGGTGGTGCCACCACTGATCAGGCACTTCATAAAGCGCTGGTTGATACCGGACAGGGGCTGTTTACTGCCGCCATGACCACGGCGCTGCCATTTCTGGCCCTTGGATGGGCAGAGGTGCGGGCCTTGTCTGAACTGGGTGTTCTGGTTGGTTTGGGGGTTTTTTTCTCCCTGTATGCCACCCTGTTTCTGATGCCGATTCTATTGCGAAAAATTGACCTTTCTGACCGTCAGTACCGACCGTTGCCTGGTCTGGGGTTTGGCAGGTTCTGGCGAATAGCTGGTCAATGGTCCAGGGCTTTGCTCTGGGGGAGCGGGCTTTTTGTGGTACTTTTTTCCTTGCTTAGTCTGCGCACATCGTTTGACAGTGAGCTGAAAAACCTGCAACCGCAGCATTCCGAGGCGTTTAAAGCCCAGCAACTGGTGGAACAACACCTGAACCTGGCCCCCAAAAGCCTGCTGGTGGCGCTGGATGGCCCGTCTCAGGCAGCTGTCATGCAGCAAAATCTTGCAGTAGAGGCGCTGGCAACTCGTCTGGCAATTGAAGGCAAGCTGCAGGCCTGGTCCAGTCTGGGCCAGATCATGAACCGTCAGGCAGATCAACAGCAGATTATCAACCGTCTGGGGGCAGTCTCTATTTCTGCTGAAGATCTTGAAAAAAGTCTGTTGAGCAAGGGTTTTAGTGTTCAATCCTTTGAGCAGTACCTGAAGCAGCTCAAGGGTTCCAGCCTGACAACGGTTGTGGATGAAGCAACCGTTATTGCGCAACTTGAGGCCTCACCTTTACGCGGAGTGGTGGATCGTCATCTTGTGCATGATCGCAGCGGCTGGCATGCCTTGACCTACCTCTACTTCAAGGCGGGCCAGCTTGACCAGGCCGGTTTTGTACAGGAATTAAAGAAGGCCGTACCAACGGCACGGGTGACCAGCACAGATCTGGTCAGCCAGGAACTGTTGACTGCAGTGCGTAGAAGCGCTGTCAGCGGTATTGGCTTTGGTAGTGTCCTAGTGCTGTTTCTCTTGCTGACACATTTTAAGAGCCTGTCCGGTATTGTTGCTGCTCTGGGGCCGGTGCTGTTTGGTGCCGTGGCCATGCTGGGTACCATGGCGCTGGTGGGGATGAAGTTGAATTTCATGAACATTATGGTGCTGGTGACCATTATTGGTATGGGCAGTGATTACGGTCTGCATATCCAGCATCGTTGTGCTGAAGGTCTAGCGGATCAGCAGGAACAGAACTTTATCCAGGCTGCCCGTTCAGTACTGCTGTCAGCACTGACCACCATTGCAGGTTTTGGTTCTTTGGCCTTTACTGATTACGGCGCCATGTCATCCATCGGCTGGGCCACCAATTTCGGGATCGGTTTTACGGTGCTGGCAGCCCTGCTACTGGTGCCGGCAACCGTACGTTTGAGTACATTAAGGAGGTAGATCATGCTGCGTTTTTCAGTTGTGTGTCAGCTGATACTGCTGGTCTGTCTGGCGGTTCCGGTCCGGGCCAATCAGGTTGTTGAAGAGGTTAAGCAGACCGGTAAGGCCATTAAAGAGGATGCGAAAAAGGCTGTAAGGGAAACCAAAGAGGCAGTTAAACAGGTGGGTAGAGATACCAAATCAGGGTTTAAGCAGGTTGGCACTGAGGTCAAAGAAGGGGTTAAAAAAGCAGGGCAAGAGATCCGTAATTTTAAATGATAGTAGTTGTTTAGATGCAGGTATTATAAATTCAACAGGTTATGTGTTGTTATCCAGTTCTTTTAAATGTGTGTGTGCTATCAATTTTAAATTCTGCGATTTATTGACATATTATCTTATTTAACTTAGAAATAACGAAATTTTACATTATCCAGAGAGTTTCCTCAGGAGGGATGCATGTCCCAGGTGGCACTGCCTGAAACCGTTAGAAAGTTGCTGGCTTCACAGCCGATTGAGTTGCCAATCTTCCATCCGGTTGCGTTAAAACTGCAGCGTATGCTGTCAGACTATGACTTTACCGTTGATGAGGTGGCGCAGATTGCCAATGAAGATCAGTCGCTGGCCAGCCAGATGCTGAAGATGGCCAACTCGCCCATGTACATGGGACGTACCAAGGTGGCTACCATCAAAGAAGCGGTTATCCGTCTTGGTGCCCAACAGGTAATTAATATTGCCATTGCCGCTTCCCAGGCATCTGCCCATGCATCAGAAAATCCTGCCCTGAATTCCTACATGAAAGAGCTTTGGCTGCATAGCCATGGTGCTGCATTGGGGGCACGCTGGTTGGCACACAACTGTGGCATGCGTGGTATTGCTGATGAAATTTATCTGGCCGCGCTGTTGCATGATGTGGGTAAACTATACCTGGTAAAGGCGATTGAGCGATTGGTTAAGGCCGGTGTGATCAGTTCTTTGTTTGATGATGATCTGATTATGGAGATCTTTGAGGCGATGCATGTGGAGCAGGGTTATCGCCTGATGCAGCATTGGAACTTCCCTTCCATGTACTGTGATGTGATCAGGGATCATCATATGGAAGAATGGGACCCGGTCAACAAGATGCTGGCCATTGTCCGCTTTGTAAACCACACCTGTCATCGGGTTGGTCTGGGGTTGAAAAAAGAACCTGACTTGGCCCTGCAGCTGACTCTTGAGGCTGAGGTCTTGGATATTGGTGAACTGCAGATTGCCGAGCTTGAGTCGCTCTTGCTTGAGAGTCGAGATGCTGAATTCTAACAGTTGATTAATGGTATGCTTTCACGTAGTAACGCCCCTTTTGGTTATCCAGAAGGGGCGTTACTGTTTGGAGCTTGGTCACTGGTTCTGCAACCGTCGTAAAATGGCATAGATGGTTTCCACCTGTTCCGGTGCTCCAATCGCTTCAGCGACCTTTTCCGGTGATGGCATATCAGTAGATCCCTGCACAAACGACTGTACCTTTTTTTGAAGCTCAATCACTGTTCCCGCTGCCTTTTTGCCTGCTTCTACTCCGGGCTGGTGATAGGCATTGATATTGACCAGTGATGCGTACAGACCAACAGTCCGCTCAAACAGGGCGATGAGTGCGCCTGTGGTGGCAGCGTCAATCCGTGTAACCGTGATCGTCATTGATTCCCGTCCCTTTTCTGACAAAGCCTGTCGGGTGCCGTACAGAAAGCCAAACAGGAAATCACCGCTGGTCACTCCCTGCTCAACCTGCATAGAGCTGCCCTGACGATCCTGCAGCACTTCAATAAAGGTCACGAAGAAGTTATGCACCCCTTCGCGTAGCTGTTGCACATAGGCGTGTTGATCGGTAGAGCCTTTGTTTCCGTACACCGTCAGACCTTGACCCACTACGTTGCCATCCAGGTCCAGTTGTTTGCCGATTGACTCCATAATAAGTTGTTGTA